>NZ_CP019082.1:5474386-5811579 GCF_001956985.1 Paludisphaera borealis | reverse complement strand
GATCACGGCGAGGATCTCGCCCTTCTTGACCTCGGCCCGCTCGTGGACCCGCATCTCCTCGACGCGACCCGCGATCCGGGTGCCGATCATGGCCTGAAACCGCGACTTGAGATAACCCTTGGAGCTGAGCAACTTCTCGGCTTCGCCCAGCGTCATCTTCTGAACGACGCCGATGGTGACTTCGGGTTTGCTGCGAATGTCTTGGTATTGCTTGTACGCGACCGCGGCCGCGACGCCGACGATGCTCAACGGAATCAGCCAGAGCAGCATCGAGAACAAGCGAAGCCCGCGTCCGCGACGCCGGTAGGCGACGGACGCGCCTCTCTGGGGCGACGATCGCATCGACTCGGGCCGGTCGATCTTGAGCGATGCGAGTTCCTCACGCAAACTGCTCGCCATGGGGACCCTCGACTGAGGATAAGCTGATAACTCGAAGCCGCGCGCCGGGGGTCCGGCGCGAAATAGGTACACGAGTTTATCGTGTACAAACTATCCTAAAATTTGCTCGCACGCGAGTGCGAAACCCTGCAAGACGAATCGCTTCACGTCGACGCACTCAAGACACTCGCTGTACGTCACGTTTCGTTGGAGAGACCGGGGCGATTTTTCGCGCGCTTGATTGCTTTAGTTTCGTAGGCCGAGATCGTCAAGGCTGTTCGGCGCGAGCCGGGGGCGCGGCGTCGGCGTCCGTCGCTTCAGCGGAACCCGCCGCCGGTTCGACGGTGAGCGAATACAGCCGACTGCGCTCGTTGAGGGCTCGGAATTTCCCTCGTTCGATGGTGAGCTTGCCCGCGTGTTTGATCCGGACCTGCCACTTGGTGACCTTGGGGATGCCGCCGAATCCTCCCCAGTAGGCGACGAACCACCGATACTGTCCAGGAGGTCCCGGCCCTCGGACCTTGGTCGATCCAGGCCCCTGGGATTCGACGAGCCAGTAGATGTTCTCGGGGCCGAAACCCTTCGTGTTGTCGACGTCGAGTTCGCCGCCTTGCTTTCCCTTGGGTTCTTCCCAGAAGATCTCTTTCCCGCCCGGCTCGATCACGTGGAGGTCGAGATCGGCGTCGGTGTCCCAGATCAGGGTGAACTGCGGATCGCCGACTTTCACGGCGACGCCGCGCACAAACTCTCCGCCGTCGCCGAACCGGGCGAGCCCGAAGCCGTCGCCGTCGCCCGCTCCGGCGTTGTCGTTGGGCCTCCCGCCGCCGGCGCTCGGTTTGGCGCCGCGTCCCAGCGAGATCGTTGGTTCCATTGGCGGCTGCGCCAGCTCGATCGAAGCTTCGAGCGGGGCTTCGAACAAATTTTCGGGCATCCCCTGGACGTCTTCCGGCGTGTTCAGCCCGCCTTCGAGCGTGACTCCCTCGGGGACGCCGTTGACCGAGCCCCCCAGGCGGGAGTCGAAGCTGACGGCCTTCCGCAGCGGAGGAGCCAGATACCAGAGCCCCAGACAGGTCAGGAGGACCGTGTGCAGCGACAGCGAGCCGGCCCAGCCCTTGAGCGACTCGGCCGTCCAGAAGCCGTCGAACCAGGTGCCCGTGGGTTCGTCGCGAAGTGGCTCGGCTGCCCGGATCACGCGCGGCGACCGCCGGGGAGCGTAAGCGATCGGAACCGGGTCTGGAGTCTTGATGGGAGCGGAAGGCTCCCCCGTCGGGGACGTCGACATGCCGTTGCGGCTCCCCCCTGGACACGAAGGTCGGGCTTCGTCCAAAGTCTTAAGATTAAGAACCTCGTGCGTGCCTCCGAAAACCACTGTAGCATGGGCTTCGGCCCGCCCGAAAGCTCAGATCGGTTGCGGTTTCCACGCGGGGCCGTTACGGTTGATCGACCGCGCGCCACGAGATCGAACTCCGAAGCCCGCGGACGACCCAACCCGCTTCCCGGTTTGTCCCCCACGGGGGACGCGGATTGAAACAAACCAAACATGGACTCACACGAACTGACTCAGTTGTTGGAGGCGGTGGCCTCCGGAACGGTCGCTCCGGCGGACGCCGCGCGTCGGGTACGCCCGCAGTCGTTCGTCGAGGCCGGCGGATTCGCGCACGTCGACTTGCAGCGTCGATCGCGGTGCGGGTTCCCCGAGGTGATCTTCGGCCAGGGCAAGACGGCCCCCCAGATCGAGACGATCCTCCGCACGCTCGTCGAGCACGACCAGGGGGGCCTGGTCACCCGGCTCGATCCCACGGCGGCCGAACACCTGAAGACGGTCTTCCCGGAAGGCGTGCACAACGCGACGGCCCGGACGTTCCGGATCGCCGGACCGGACGCGAACGACCCCAAGCTCGGCCGGGTCGTCGTCGTCACGGCGGGAACCAGCGACCTGCCGGTCGCCGAGGAAGCCCGAGTGACGGCCGAGGCGTGGAACTGCGACGTGACGCTCCTCGCCGACGTGGGAGTCGCCGGCCTGCACCGGCTCTTGAACCAGCTCGAACGGCTCCACGAGGCCGACGCCCTCGTGGTGGCCGCCGGCATGGAAGGGGCCCTGCCCAGCGTCGTCGGCGGGCTGGTCGCCTGCCCGGTGATCGCGGTCCCCACCAGCATCGGCTACGGCGCCAATTTTCATGGACTCGCGGCCCTGCTCGGCATGCTCAACAGTTGCGCGTCGAATGTCGTCGTGGTGAACATCGACGCCGGATTCAGCGGCGGCCACGTCGCCGGCTTGATCGCCCGCCGCGCGGGACTGGCCCGCAGCGCGGCCGCCGCCCCTCCCTCCGATCCCTCCTCTTCTTCCCGAGGCCGACACGCCCATGGCTCTTGAACGAGTCGAATCGATTCCTTCGCTCGCCCCCCGCCCGGCCGATAGTCACAAAGGGCGGTTCGGCTCGATCCTGGTCGTCGCCGGCAGCCGAGGAATGGCCGGCGCCGCGGCGCTCGCCGGCGCTTCGGCTCTCCGCTCCGGGGCGGGCCTCGTGCGGGTCGCGACGGCGGCCGAGGTCAACGCCACGGTCGCGAGCTTTGAACCCTCGTACATGACGTACCCCCTTCCCTGCGATGAGGAAGGCGTCATCAGCTTCAGGTCGTCGCAAGGCGTGCTCGAACGCCTGATGGAGAAGGTCGACGTCGTGGCGGTCGGTCCCGGGCTCGGTCAATCCGACGACGTCCGCGCCCTGGTGCGCTGGCTCATCACGTCGGCCGGTAAAACCCTGGTGCTTGACGCCGACGCGCTCAACGCGCTCGACGGCGACGTCTCGGTATTTGGCGGCCTGACTCAGCCGGCCGTCGTCACGCCGCATCCCGGCGAGTTCGCCCGACTGGTCGGCGTCTCGGTCGACCGCATCCAGGGCGATCGGGAGAACCAGGCCGCGAGCCTCGCCTCGCGATTCGGACATCTGGTGGTCGTCCTCAAGGGAAACGGCACGGTCGTCACCGACGGCTCGCGAATCTACGTGAATCGGACCGGCAACCCAGGCATGGCCACCGGCGGCGCGGGCGATGCGCTGACGGGCGTCGTCGCCGCGCTCCTGGGACAAAAGTTGTCGCCGTTCCAGGCGGCCCAACTCGGCGTCTACGTCCACGGCCTGGCCGGCGACATCGCGCGCGATCAAAACGGCGAGATCGGCCTGATCGCGGGGGACGTCGTCGACGCCCTGCCCGACGCTTTCGACCACGTCGTGCAGAATCAGGAATTGCACGACATCGGTCTCACGCCCTGATCGTCGACCCGATCGATCGTCGCCGCGCCGCGTTTTCCTGATGTTCAGGCGGCCAGGCCACGACTTGCCTGTACCGTCTTCGATGCGTAGGGTATAGTTGGGGACATCTCTCCCGGCCTGATCACCTCGGATCGGACCTGGCGCGGGTCGTCCCTTCAGACGACGCCCATTTCCGCCTGCTCAGTCACGCGAAGGAGGTCGGAGTGTCAGCCCCCGAGAACCCGTCGTCGGCCTCATGGACGTATCGCACGGAAGTTTCGCCGACAGGGCAGAGTCCGACGACCGCGGTTCATGGTCCGAACGATTCGATCGTCCTGCTCCATCACATGGTCAATCTCCAGAATCAGACTCTGGACGTCCTTCGTCAGACCATGGAAGTCCAGCGTCAGCAGCTTGAGCTGACGCGTGAGATTGTCCAGGTCAATCGCGAGCAACGCGCCCGACAAGTCGCCGAGCTTGAGCGCTGGCAGGCGGGGCATGAGAGCGTCCTCGACGCCAGCCGAGAAACCCTGGGCCGGCTCGAACAGGTGCACGCCGCCCTGCTGGGCGAGATGGCCGGCTACGTGGAGGAGAACCACGAGAACCTTCTCGAAGGCGATTTCTCGCTGACCGACTTCGTCGACCGCTTCGGCCCGCGTCTGGCGCATCTGAATACGATGCTCGCCGTCCTCCGCCCGTTGGCCGTCGCGCGACAGAAGCCGGAAGGTTAAACCAACCAGCCCTCCCACCGCCCGGTGAAGCAGCCAAAAAAGAAAAGCCGCTGAGCGGGTTTCACCCGCTCGGCGGCTTCTTGATTTCAACGAGCGCGCCGCGCGAGACGCGGCGATTCGTGGTGTTTGGACTCGGGCCGGCTCGTGTCAGCGATCAATAACGGCTGCCGCCGCCACCGCTGCCACCGCGACGATCGCGGCCACCGCCACCGCCGCCGCCGTAGCCGCCGCCACCACCGCCACCGCCGTAGCCGCCGCCGCCACCGTAGCCGCCGCCGCCGGAACGGCCGCCGCCACCACCGCCGTAGCCACCGCCGCCACCGCCGGAACGAGGTTCGCGCGGACGAGCTTCATTGACGGTCAGTCGTCGACCGCCTGACTCGTAATCATTCAGCGCGTCGATCGCCGATTGGGCTTCGGCGTCGTTGCTCATTTCCACGAAGCCGAACCCTTTGCTGCGTCCGGTGTCGCGATCGGAGATGACCTCCGCGCTCTCAACGCTGCCGTGCTGGGCGAAGAGTTGCTCGAGGTCCGAGCTGGTCATCTGGTATGAGAGATTCCCAACGTACAGTTTCTTACCCACCTTCAGACTCCTAACCGAGGCGACTCAACCCACTACTCACTTTCCGGGCTATTCGAAAAGGGGGCCGTCGTCACGGCCCAGGACGGTGGAAGGCGGATGAGGCAGACGAGAAGCTCCGAAGGGATCCACGACACGCGCTCGTTCGAATTCCAACCAAACCAGAGTATAGAGATCCATGGACCTGAAAGATAGACCGATTCTTCCAATAAATCGAAAATCGAAAAAACTTGTCATTCTACCGGAAAACCCCGCGCGCCGACCACCTTTCGCCGTCAGGATCCTTTCGCCGCGCCGTCGCTCCGGACGTGCAGACGATGATCATTTACAACGGTTTTCAATCGACGGATTCCGTAGACGACGACCGGGTAGCCCATCAGCTCGGCCCTTCCTTCGAGCCGCATGCCCAGCCGCTTGGCCACGCGGACCGAAGCCGCGTTCTCGCTGTGGATCATGCTGATGACGTGCGATTGGCTCAGCTCGCCGAGGGCGACGTCCAGGGCCGCCCGGGCGGCTTCGGTGGCGAACCCGCGCCCCCAGGACGAGCGCCGCAGGGTCCAGCCGATCTCCATCCCGGGCCAGCCCTCGGGGCGCCAGCAGCCGACCCGGCCGATCAGCTCGCCGCTGCCCCGCTCCTCGACCGCCCAGAGGCCGAAGCCGCGAAGCCCCCAGTGCCCAAGGACCAGCGCCATGTTCCGCCACGCTTCCGAGCGGTTCATCGGCCCCGGCCCGAGATACTTCATGACGTCGGGGTCGGCGCACATCTCGGCGTACGCGTCCAGGTCGGACTCGCGGAACATCCGCAGCTTGAGCCGATCCGTCTCCAGGTTCTCCATAAGTGCATCTCAACCTGTCGCGCCCTTGAGGGGCGAGGTGCGTGCGTCTCGGCCAGTCCTCCAATTTAGCAGCCTCGCGTCGGCCCGAGAAGGCGCCCCGATCGAGGCGAAGGGTTCCATCGGCTCCGCTTCCGTATATAATCGCGTCGTGATCTGGAGGAAATGATGAACGAGCCGTTGCGAGGGAAAGAATACGCGGAGTTTATTCGTCGCATCCGTCTGGGCGACGAGCGAGCGGCGGACGACCTGATCCGGCTCTATGAGCCCGAGGTCCGATTGGAGGTCCGCGCCTTGCTTCGTCTCCGCGACTCGCGGCTGCGGCGGGTCTTTGACTCGATGGACATCTGCCAGTCGATCATGGTCGACTTTTTCCTCCGCGCCGCAGTCGGCGAATTCGACCTGGACGAGCCTTCGCAGCTCATCCGCCTCCTTGTCGGCATGGCCCGGAACCGGCTCGCCGAGCGCGTACGCTTCCACCAGAGGCATCGCCGCGACGTCCGCCGGATCGACGTGAACGACACGGAGGAATGGGCGATCCCGTCCCAGGCCGAGACGCCGAGCGAGGTGATCTCCCGGCGCGAGTTGCTCGCACTGTTCCGGGGACGCCTGTCCGTGGAAGAACAAGAGGTCGCCGACCTGCGGTCGCAAGGGCACGACTGGGCGACCGTGGCCCGGGAGCTTGGCGGCACCCCCGAGGGCCGTCGCAAGCAGCTTGCCCGCGCCGTCGCCCGGGTCGGCCTGGAACTTGGACTCGACTCGGTCGTTGGCTGACGAAAATGCCTCACCGAGGCGGGACGCGGCGCGACGAATCCTTTCCCTCGCGGATCTCGACACCGTGGCGACGGACCAGAACCCAATTTCGATCGGCCTGGATCGGGACGACGCGGCGCGGCGGGCGCCAGCGCCGCAACAGGAGACTTCCAGCCTTTCGGAGCGTTGGCTCGACATTCGTGAACGGCTCGCTCTGGCCGACGGCGCGAGCGAACCGCAGCGGGTCGAGTGGATCTGCTCCGACCAGATCCGCGACTGGCAAGCCGGCCGGCGGATTCCGGCCGAGGCCTATCTCGCTCTGCACCCGCTCTTCCCGGCGGAGAGTGAGGCGGTGTTCGAGGTGGTCTACAACGAGTTCTTGCTCCGCGAGTCCCTGGGCGAACGGCCCTGCCTCGAGGAGTTCGTCTGGCGATTCCCTGATCTCGCCGACCGGCTCGCGCGCCAGCTCGCCTTGCACCGCGCCCTCTCGAGCGACGACGGCGCAGATGGCGAGGGAGTCCCCGCCCCCCGGGCGCGGAAAGCCAACCGCGAAGGCGACGACGGCCCGACGATCGCGGGGGCGCCTCGGATACCCGGCTATCGAATCCTCGGCGAACTCGGACGAGGGGGGGCTGGCGTGGTTTACAAGGCGCGTCAGCTCACGCTCGATCGTCTGGTCGCCCTCAAAGTGATCCAGGCCGGCCATCGCGCCTTACCCGGGGCGGTCGAGCGATTCCACGCCGAGGCCGAAGCGACGGCCCGGTTCCAGCACCCGAATATCATCCAAGTCCACGAGGTCGGCGAGCACGAGGGACTTGGCTACCTCGCTCTCGAATACGCCGCCGGCGGGAGCCTCGAGGCCGCGATCGCCGGCACACCGTGGGCCCCGACCGTAGCCTCGGCCCTGATCGAAGAACTCGCCCGGGCGATTCATTACGCCCACGAGCGCGGGATCGTCCACCGCGATCTGAAACCGGCCAACGTCGTGATGACCTCGAGCCGAACTCCCAAAATCACCGACTTCGGACTCGCGAAACTGCTCGAACAGAACGAGTGTTCAACGGTCTCCGGAACGATCCTGGGGACCCCCAGTTACATGGCCCCCGAGCAATTCCTGGGCTCCTCGCATGAGATCACGCCCGCGGCCGACGTTTATGCGCTGGGGGCGATGCTCTACGAGGCCCTGACCGGCCGGCCGCCGTTCAAGGGGCCACGCCGCTCGCGACTCTGGACCAGGTCGCCAACCACGAGCCGCTCACTCCCAGCAAGCTCCAACGGACCATTCCGCTCGACCTGGAAACGATCTGCATGAAGTGCCTGGAGAAGACCCCCGCCCGGCGCTATCCCACCGCCCAGGCGATCGCCGACGACCTCCGCTGTTTCCTCGAGGGCCGCCCGATCCTCGCGCGGCCCTCGCCCATCTGGGAGAAGGCGGTGAAGTGGGGCCGACGCCGTCCGGCTCGCGCCTGCGCACTCGCCGGAGCGGCGGCGGCCGTCGCGGTCTTCCTCGCCGGAATCCTGTACTACGATTCCCTGCTCCGCGCCGGCGTGCGGACGGCCCGGACGGCCAAGGCGGAGGCCGACCGAAACGCCCGGGTCGCCCTCGAGCAGCGCAACCTCGCGCTCAAGGCCCTTGACAAGCTGGTCTTCGAAGTACAAGAGCGGCTGGGCGAGACTCCCGCGACACGATCCTTAAGGCGAAGCCTGCTCGACACCGCGATCGCCGGCCTCGATGAAATCGCGAGCAGCACCGAGGCGAGCTCCTCCAACCTGAGCCGCGCGGTCGCCCACCAGAAGCTCGGGGAGATCTATCGCCAATTGGGCCGATCGACGGAAGGCTCGCGACAGTTCGAGCAGGCGGTCCGGTTGGCGGAGCAGCTCGCGACCGCCGCGCCGGAGGACCTCGCGGTCAAGGACTGCTTGAGCCGCTCCCACGTCGGACTCGGCGAGATCCACCTGCGAGCCGATCGAATCGACCTCGCGCTGGGGCATTTTCATCAGGTTTTGGAGCTTGCCGAGGAAATCGCCGCAGCCGACCCCGGACGTCCGAGCGCCCGCCGTGGACTGCTCGAAGCGTACGTCCGCCTGGGACGAGCCCAGGGCTTCCATGGAGACTTTGGCGAGGCGCGAGCCTGGTTCCTCAAATCGCTCCCCCTGGCCAAGCAATGGAGCGTCGACCAGCCGGGCGACGCCGATGCGGCTGCCATGCTGGCCTGGTGCTATCGCAAGATCGCCGACATGAGCAAGCTCTCAGGCGACCTTGATGAGGCCCGGAGCGACTATGTCAGGGCGATCGCAGTCGGTCGCGAGAGCCTCAAGTCGCACCCGACCGACCTCAAGATCAAGACCCATCTGGCCGCCGCGCTGGACGATCTCGCGAAGGTCCTCCCCCGCCGCCACGACCCGGCCGAGGCGAGTTCGCTTTACGCCGAAGCGGAGACGCTCTTCGCGGAGGCGGTCGAGTCCGACCCCGAGAACGCGGACGTCCGTGTCATGCTCGTCCACGCCCAGTATGATCGGGCGCGGCTCCAGCGCGACCTCTCGCATTTTTCCGAGGCGGCCTCCACCTACCGCCGGACCATCGAGACTCTGAATCGAATTCCTCGCGAGGGTCTCACCGCACCCGCTCCCCACGACTTCCTGGAAGTCGAAGTCCTGGAGAGGGAGTTGGCCGATTGCGAAGCCGCCCCGCTGGCCCTCGAAGCCCTGCCCTCCCTCCTCGCGCGGCCGGCGCGTGACGCCTGTCGGTTGCTTCCGGCTCGCGTTCGCTTGCTCAACGCGCTGGGCAGTACCGCCGACGCTCTCGACACGGTGGAAGCGGTCTGCTCGGTCGTCGCCGACACCGCCGAGGACCGCGCGGCGCTGACCACCGCGATCGGGGAGTGCGTTCGCGTCCTGAGCGGGCCGCGATCCGCCGGTCCCGCCGAAACTCGGGTCACGGCGCTGCGACGTCGATGTGCCGAGCGTATCGGCTCCCTGCTTGCCCGCTCCCTCGAACGCGGCTTCCCGACGGCACCCGCCCCGAACACGATTCGGCCCTGAGATCGACGAGCGCCCCCCCCAACCAACACACTCACGCCCGCATGCCGCCGCACAAGAGAAAGCGAGACGGAGCCCCGTGAAGGGAGAAACATCCGCTTCCGACGCCTCCTTTCGAGTTTCCTCATTTTCGACGTCCGGACCGCTCGTCGCTTGGCAATGTCTCAGTGGACCGCCCTATTCCGTGCTCGATGTCCGAACTCGGCCGCGCAACCAACGACCACCCCCCGGAGAACCGAACGTGATCATCACCCGCACATGCATTGCCGCCGGACTGACAAGTCTTGCGCTCCTGCCGTCGCCCTCGGTCCGCGCCGACAGTTACTCTTTCGTGAACTTCGACGGGCCGGGCCAGAACGGCGGCGGAACCACCGTCAACGCCATCAACAACAACGGCGCCGTGGTCGGCTTCAGCTCGGACAACGCCGCGACGCCCACTCTCTTCACGAACTTTGTTCGCAACCCGAACGGCTCTTTCACCACGCTGAACATCAACAACGATCCGCTCGCCAACGCCAATGGAATCAACGACGTCGGCGTCGTCGTCGGCCTCTCCCAGAACAACGCCTTCTCACTCGACTCCAAGACCAACAGCTTCACAGCCTTGCCGCCGGCCAAGCCGGGCGACACCGGGATGGAGAACGCTTTCGGAATCAACAAGGCCGGCGTCATCGTCGGTCAGTTCACCCAGAACTCGACGGACACCCAGCCCGGCTTCGTCCTGGCCAACGGCGTGTTCACGATTTTCCAGGCGACGAACACGTCCACCGTCACGAATGTTCAGAACATCGACAACAACGGGCTCGCGATCGGCTTCTATTCCGCCGACGGCGTTCACCAGCACGGCTTCACGTACGACACCGTCAGCCAGCAGATCTTGCTGCTCGCCGACCCCAACATCGCCAACCTCGAACTCACCCAGTTCCTCGGGGTGAATGACAAGGGGTTGGCGGTCGGCTACTACCAGACGAACGACGGCAGCCAGCACGGCTTCCTCTACAACCTCAAGAACGGGACGTACAGTTTCCTGGACGATCCCAATGCGGCGAAGAGCGGTTTCTCCATCACCCAGATAACCGGGATCAACAACTCGAACGAAATCACTGGTTTCTACGTCGACGCCACGACCGGCCTCCAGCGTGGTTTCGTGGCGACCGCCGTCCCCGAGCCGGGCTCGATCCTACTCGCGGGTTTCGGTCTGGCGTTCGCCCTGGGCTACACTCGCCGCCGTAATAAGCAGCCCGCGACCGCGTGACTCGCCCTGCCGCGACAACCCACTCCCTCCCAACCTCCCACGACGCGCCCGCCGCCCCCTCCCTCGGCCCGGCGCGTCGGCGTCGTTCGGTCGAGCCGGCCGTCCTCCGTCCGACGGCTCGACTTGCGGCAGTTGAGCTTGAGCCGACTGGGGGTTTCGACAATAGTTGAGGGAGTCGGCCGGCTCGACGGTCGTCGCATCAATCCGGTCGCCGACCGCCCGCGTTTCGATCACACGACGCGCGCCCACTTCAGCTTCACCACGATCCCGGCAAGCGACGGCCCGGCTGTTCCACCATGGAAAGGGTCAGGATATGGACTGGTCTCGCCTCCCCCGCCGACTGAGCGTCGTCGTTTTGCTGGAAGCCGCCATGGTGCTGATCGCCCCTTCGGCCGCTCGGGCCCAGGACGCCTGGGACGCGATCTTCCTCGCGGGGAACAAGATCGGCCACATCCACACGTTCATCGAGAAAGTCTCCGAGAAGGGGAGGCCGCTGAATCGAGTCCGGGTCGACACCGTCCTCAATTTCCGCCGCGGTGACGACGTCGTGACCCAAAAAATGTCGTACGGGACGATCGAGACCCCCGATGGAGAGGTCCTCCGCCTCGACACCCGCACACTCACCAGCGACAACGAGATCCGGGTCTACGGCGACGCCATCAAGGGGCAGATGAACTTGATCCTGGAAGGGACGCAGCAGCGCCAGGAGAAAGTGATCCCCTGGGGAAGCGACGTCCGAGGCCCCTACGCCGCCGAGCAGAGCATGGCGCGCAAGCCCATGACGAAGGGCGAGAGCCGCACCCTCAAAATGTACATCCCCGACCTCAACCGGATCGTCGACATCGAGCTCAAGGCCGGCGAAACGGTCGACACGCTGCTGGGCGACGGCGCGAAGCGGCCGCTGCTCAAAGTCGAGCAGCTCGCCAGGCTCGACGGCAAGCCGCGATCCGAACTGAACGCCGTCCTCTGGGTCGATGCGAGCGGCCAGGTGCTCAAGCAAGACGTCGACCTGCTGGGCGGCATGACGACCTACCGCACCACCGAAGCGGGCGCCAAGGCCGCCGGCGCTCCGGGACGCGCCGTCAAGTACGACCAGATCCGGAACACGATCATCAAGGTCGGCCGCCTCATCCCCAACCCCTACCAGACGCGGTACGTGAAGTACCAGCTCACGCTCAAGGACGGCGACCCCGCCGAAGTCTTTCCGACCGACGCGCGGCAGAGCATTCAGCCGGCCGGCGACGGGCGATCGGCGACGCTGATCGTCCAGACCGTCGGCCCCACCGAAGGAACGGCCGGCGCGCCGAGCGTCGACGCTGAATTCCTCCGGCCCAACGGCATCATCACCAGCGGCCACGACCGCGTCAAACGGCTCGCTCAACGCGCGATCGGCAACGCCGTCGACCCCTGGGATCAGGCCGTGAAGATCAACCACTGGGTGTTCGACGGCATGAAGAGCAACTTCGAAACGACGTTCGCACCGGCCAGCGAAGTCGCGCTCAACCTGACGGGCGACTGCACCGAGCATTCGGTCCTGGCCGCGGCCATGTCGCGGGCTGTGGGCATCCCCTCGCGCGTCGCCGTCGGTCTGATCTACGTCGACAACGAGAAGTTCCCGGTGAAGGGCTTCGGCTTCCACATGTGGCACGAAGTCTACGTCAACAACCGGTGGGTGGCCCTCGATTCGTCGTTCGACCAGTCGAGCGTCGACGCGACGCATATCAAGCTGTCGGATTCGAGCCTCGAAGGGGTCTCTCCGTTCGAGTCGTTCCTGCCCATCGTCCGCGTGCTGGGCAAGCTGACGATCGACCCCGTCGAGCTGCGCTGACGGCCTGGCCGACGTCCGTCGCGAGCTGGAATCAACATCTCTACCGTTCGACGAGTTGCACGCATTGCCGGCGGCGCGCGTCGGTCGGTAGAGTTGATTTACGAAGGTCTTCGTAGATGCCTCGCGCTCCCCACGTCCGCAAAGAAGGGGCGAGCAACCATGATCCGGCTCACCATGATCGCGTCCGCCGTTCTCGGCGTTGTTTCCCTCTCGCCGCTTCTGACCGCCGCGAACGGACAATCGACGGTCTCGCCTCGATCGAGTCCGAAGCGCCCCCAGCCGATAGAGGGGGAGGGGGCCCAGGCCGTCGTCGACGCCCTCCGCGCCAATCCACTGATCCTCCCATACGCGATCCAGGTGACGCCGAGCGACGGCGCGATCGTCCTGTCGGGCAAGGTCGGCACGAAGCAAGTCCACGACATGGCCGTCCGGACCGTGATCGACCTCGGGCTCATCCCACACGACGACCTGGTGATCGACACCGCCGAAGCCCATCGCGTGGCCCTGAGCCAGTCGTACAACGGCCCCGCGCCGGGACTTCCGGCAAGCACCGGGACGGCCCCCTATTTTGTGTATCCGCCGCCGCTTTTCGGCCGCCTCGACGATCCGTTCTGGGGGTTCGAGCCGCCGATTCTGAGCTTTCCCCCGGGCTACACCCGCACTCCCGAGCCGGCTCGCCGGGCCGCCGCCGGCCCGATCAAGGGGCAGGTGCAGTTGACCGTCGATTCCGCCGGGCAGGTGTTCCTCTCGGGGGTGGTCGCGTCCGAGCAAGACAAGCGGATGATCGAGCAAGAGGCCCGGCTGTCACCCGGCGTAACCCGCGTGTTCAACGAGCTTCAGGTGGCCAGCCGAACGACTCCGCCCCCTCCCCCACAGCCGATCGACGGCGCGGCGATCGACGTCCGACCGAAGGCGCCGGCCCCCGAGCCCCAGCCCTCACCGACGCCCGACGACGACGCGCGAAAGCCCAAGCCGATCGACCTCGTGACGGCGCGCGACGGCCACAACCTGACGGGCCGCGCGGTCCGGGCGCTGGAGCGGCGGCCGGCGCTCAAGGAGTTGCCGATCGCCGTGCAGTCGAACGACGACGTCGTGACGCTCTCGGGCAAAGTTCCATCGGCCTACGAGGCCATGCTGGCGTATCGGGCCGTCGAGCAGACGCCCGGCGTCCGCGACGTGATCGACAAACTTGAGTTTCAGATGCCCGACGAGAACCATCCGAACCCGCTCAAGGACAAGGCCCGCCCCGACGACCTCGAACCTTACCTGACTTACCAGATCCGCCGCCACGCCGGCGATGTCGCCCACATCGACCGCGTCCGGATTCGCGGCGACGTCGTCGAAGTCCGCGGTACGCTCCTGCCCGACGAGGACCAGGCGCGCGTCGCCGCGACCCTCCGCTCCATCCCCTTGCTGCGCGATTTCCACATCGAGCCAACCTTCAGCACCGACTGATTTCAGGGACCCGTCGTGGTTGAAAACGGCAGCCAGAGAAGATGGGCGAAATGTCCGTTCGACGAATCCAGCGGGATCTCGGGAAAGTCGCAAATCTCGCCGGGGTTTGACCTTGATCGATTCTCGGCGGCCGGCTTAGGATGACCTCGCTTGGGGGTGGACCTTCCAAAATCCGCCCCACGGGCTCGGGCACGATGTCGATTTTCCTGTCATCATGGACCTCGAATATCAGAGGCAGAGGATCGAGAACGCATGATCGCCAACAGGGAGGAAGGCGCTTCGCCGGTATCCGCGGATCATCACATCACCCGGCTATCCTCACGGCGAAATCCCCTCCGGGCCGACGGCTATGAAGCGGCTCTCGACCGGACCCGAGGCTGGCTCCTGGCCCGGCAGCAGACCGACGGCCACTGGGTCGGCGAGCTCGAAGGCGATACGATCCTCGAATCCGAATACGTCCTGCTCCACGCCTTTCTCGGCCGTGAGCACGAAGAGGTTTGCAAGCGGTGCGCCCGCTACATGCTCGAACGGCAACTTCCCGAGGGGGGCTGGGCGATCTACCCCGGCGGCCCGGCGGAGATCAGCGCCTCGGTGAAGGCCTACTTCGCGCTCAAGCTCGTCGGCTATTCCGTCGACGACCCGGCGCTGGTGAAGGCCCGCAAGGTGATCCTCGACCTCGGCGGCGCGGCGGCCTGCAACAGCTTCACGCGGTTCTACCTCGCGTTGCTCGGACAGATCACGTACGACGATTGCCCGACCGTCCCCCCCGAACTGGTCCTGATCCCGTCTCGCCTCAACTTCAGCCTGAGCGCGATGTCGGCCTGGACGCGGTCGATCGTCGTGCCGCTGTCGATCATGTCGCACTACAAGCCGGTGCGTCGGATCGAGCCCAAGCGAGGCATCGACGATCTGTTCTTGAACGGCTCCCGCCGCCGTCCCCGATGCAACGAGCCGCTGTTCTCCTGGGCCCGCTTCTTCCTGGCCGCCGATCGCGGTCTGAAATGGGCCGACCGGTGGCTCCCCGTCTCGTGGCGTCGACCCGGGCTCACGGCGGCCCACCGCTGGATGCTCGAGCACTTCGAAGACTCCGACGGCCTGGGCGCGATCTTCCCGCCGATGATCTACACGATCGTCGCTCTCAAGTGCCTGGGCTACGACTCCGATTCGACGAGCATGGAATGGGCGTGGCGGCACCTCGCCGATCTTGAGATCCGCGAGGGCGATACGACCCGGTTGCAGCCGTGCGTCTCGCCGGTCTGGGACACGGCGATCGCGACGATCGCGCTCTCGGACGCCGACGAACCGGCGGACGAATCGGCCGTCGAGCGAGCGGTCGTCTGGCTGCTCGGCAAAGAGCTGCGCCGGGGGGGCGACTGGCAGGTCCGGCGGCCCAACGTCGAACCGACGGGCTGGCACTTCCAGTACGCCAACGGCTACTACCCCGACATCGACGACACCGCGATGGTCTTGATGGCCCTCTTGAGGTCGCCCGCGGCGGGGGGCGGAAATCAGGTCGCCGAGGCCCTCAAGCGCGGCGTCGACTGGTTACTGGCGATGCAGAACCGCGACGGCGGCTGGGCGGCGTTCGACGTCGACATCGACAATGAAGTGCTCACGAAAGTCCCATTCGCCGACCATAACGCGATGCTCGATCCGAGCTGCGCCGACATCACCGCGCGGGTGATCGAGCTGCTGGGAACGCTCGGCCACAAGGCGAGTCATCCGGCCGTCGCCCGGGGGCTGGAATACCTTTGGAATTCGCAGGAGCCCGAAGGCTGCTGGTACGGCCGATGGGGCGTCAATTACGTCTACGGAACCTGGCAAGTTCTCCAGGGGCTCAAGACCGTCGGAGTGCCGATGGACCTGCCGGCGCTGGTCAAGGCGGCCGACTGGCTCGAAACGGTCCAGCAGCCGTGCGGCGGCTGGGGCGAGACCTGCCGAAGCTACGACGACCCGGCCCTGAAGGGGACCGGCGAGCCAACGGCCTCGCAAACGGCCTGGGCAGTGCTCGGCCTGATCGCCGCCGGACGCGCGTCGAGCGAGGCGGTCGCCCGGGGCGTCCAGTACCTGGTGGACAGCCAGTCGGACGACGGCTCGTGGGATGAACCCGAGTACACGGGAACCGGTTTCCCCAAAGTTTTCTATTTGAAGTACCACCTTTATCGGATCTACTTCCCGCTCATGGCGATCTCGCGGTACAGCCAGGCCGTCGCCAGGACTCGCGGCCTCGCGCCGGGGGCCCTGGCGAGCCGGATTCCGGCTGAACCGAAGCCGCTGGACTGAGCGACCGTCGATCGGGGTGGGAACGGGATTCCGCCGCGATCCGCCCCTGCCCCTTCGGCCTGAGGATGTTGAGAACAGGCTGGTTCGATCCGGTCGCCCGCAAGCAGAGAAAAGGAGTCGTCGCCCGATGCGTTTCCCGCTTGAGATGAGTAGCCGGATCGCCGGTTACGTGGCCAAGAAGAAGATCGCCAGGACCAAGAAGTTCCCCATGGTCCTGATGCTCGAACCGCTTCACGCCTGCAATTTGACTTGCACGGGCTGCGGTCGAATCCGCGAGTACGTCTCGACGATCAAGCAAAAGCTCTCGATCGACGAGTGCCTGGCGGCGGTCGACGAATGCGGCGCGCCGGTGGTCTCGATCTGCGGCGGCGAGCCGATGATCTACCCCGGGATCGAAGAGCTGACCGCCAAGATCCTCGAGCGCAAGAAGGTCGTCTACCTCTGCACCAACGGGATGTTCATCCGCAAGAAGATCAAGGATTTCAAGCCGAACTCCCGGTTCTTCTTCAACGTCCACCTCGACGGCATGCGGAAGAACCACGACATCGCCGTCGAGCGCGAAGGCGTTTTCGACTCGGCGATCGACGGGATCAAGGCCGCCAAGGAGGCCGGATTCCTCGTCTGCACCAACACGACGGTCTTCCACGAGACCGACATGCAAGAGCTTGACGAGCTCTTCGGCTACCTGACCGGCCTCGACGTCGACGGCTTCCTGATCTCGCCGGGCTACGGCTACGCGGCCGTCGACTCGAAAGAGATCTTCATGACCCGCGACGACATCCGGACCAAGTTCCGCGCCGCCGAGGCCATGTTCCGCAAGTACCGATTCTACTCGTCGCCGATCTACCTGGAATTCCTCCAGGGCAAGCGCGAGCTGTCCTGCACCGCCTGGGCCAACCCGACCCGCAACATCAAGGGTTGGAAGGGGCCGTGCTACCTGATCACCGACATCCACCATCCGACCTTCGACGACCTGCTCAACAAGACCGAGTGGGAGAACTACGGCCCCGGCAAAGACCCGAGGTGCGAGAACTGCATGATGCACTCGGGCTTCGAGACGTCGGCCGCGCTCGGCGTCAACAGCCGGCTGGGCGACACCCTCAAAATGGTCCGGTGGCAATTCCTTTGAGAGACCCCGAGCCCCAGCGGCTCGCACCCGCTCCCGCTCCGGCCGACATCGGCGTGGTCATGGCCATGCCGATCGAGGCCGGCTATCTCCTCGACAGGCTTGAGCGGGTCCGCCGCTACAACTCCCGGTCGCTGACGGTGACCGAAGGCGAACTCGACGGCCGGATCGTGGCCGTGATCGTCTCGGGGGTCGGCCGAGCCTCGGCCCGCCGGGGCGCGGAACACCTGATGGCCGGGCACCGCCCGCGCGTGCTGGTTTCGGCCGGTTTCGCCGGCGCCCTCGACGTCGACCTCAAGCGCAACGATCTGGTCGCGCCCCGAATCGTGATCGACGGCGCGGGCGACGCCGTCGAGATCGACGAGGCCCTCGTCGAATCCCTCCCGGGGATCGTCAAGGCGGGTCGGCTGCTTCTCGTCGACCGCGTGATCACCGACCCGGGCGAGAAGGCCGCGCTCCGGCTTGCGCATCAGGCCGATCTGATCGACATGGAGACCTTCAGCGTCGCCGCCGCGGCCCGCGATCAGGGCGCGCCGTTCGTCTCGCTGCGAGTGATCAGCGACGACGCGCGGACGGAGCTTCCCGCCGAGATCGGTCGACTGCTCAACACGTCGGGCACCTATCGCGTGGGCGCGGCCATGCGCGCGATCTGGAGCCGGCCGTCGTCGTTGAAAGACTTCTGGACGCTGCACGCCCAGGCGATGGAATCGTCGGACCGGCTGGCGAACGGCCTCCAGGTCCTCATTCGCGGTCTCGCCTAGTTCCGGTCGCCGCCCACGATCACTTCGTTTTCGCGGCGGGCCGGGCCAGCGACCCTCGCACCGGCGCATTGACGGCCGCGGGTGCCGTGGAGGCGACCGGGGGCGCCGGCTTGAGCATGGCGTCGACGCCCATCGTCGCCAATCCCGAGACCAGAAGCATCGTCATCACGCCCAGCCCCAGCGCGTGCCACGGATGGAACTCCAGAATCAACATGAAGACCGCGAACCAGACGAGCCCCTGGAAGATCGTGTTCAGGATGTTGGTCGTGAACATCGACTCGAACGCCGGGTGGAAATAGGTCATGAGCCCCGCCAGCACGACCGCCGCCAACGAGACTTTGAGCCCCGCGCGCGGCGTGAGCTGATCGTAGAGCTGGTCCTGCGCGATCTCGACGATGACGAAGCAGCCCACGAAGGCCACGAGCCAGTAGATCAAGACGGTCAAGATCAGCATCATCATGAGCGGTCGTCCCACATTCTCATACCGGTTGTCCGCGACGTCGCCGAAGGTCAACCGCATCGTACTCGGAAGAATCGGCCCGCACCACCGGGGCCTGGCGGTTTCTCGCCAAGCTGCTATCATCGCCAAAAGCATTGTACGACACGCCACCGCTGACGAGACCCACATCGATGATTCGCCTCAGCGCCTTCGCCGACGAGATCTCGCAAGATCCGAGGACGCAGATCGACGTGTTGACCCGTCACGGCGTCAAGCACATCGAGTTCCGCGCCATCCACGGAACCAACGTGCTCGATCTCAGCTCGTCCCAGCACGAGGAATTTCGAGGCCTGCTGCGAAGCGAGGGCTTCGGCCTCAGCGCGATCGGCTCGCCGATCGGCAAGATCCGGATCACCGAGCCGTTCGACGAGCACCTGACCCGGTTCGCCAAGGCCCTCGAACTGGCCGACTACTACGACTGCCCCCGCGTCCGGGTCTTCAGCTTCTACATCCCCCCCGGCGACGACCCGGCGGCCCACCGTTCCGAGGTCATGGACCGGATGGCCGAACTCGCGCGCCGGGCCGAGGCGGCGAACGTCGTGCTCTTGCTCGAAAACGAGAAGGGGATCTACGGCGACCACGCCGAACGGGTCCACGACCTGCTCACGACGGTCGGCTCGCCGGCCCTGGTCCACGCCTTCGACCCGGCGAACTACGTCGAGGTCGGCCAGCCGATCCACGCCGCCTGGTCGCTGCTTCGACCCATGGTCAAACACTTTCATGTGAAAGACTACGACGCCAAGACCCATCGCTGCGTGCCGGCCGGCGAAGGGGACGGTCAGATCCCGCAGTTACTCGACGACGCCACAGCCAACGGCTACGATGGCTTCTGCGTCCTCGAACCGCACCTTGTGGTGGCCGAGCTTTCCTACGGTTTCACCGGTCCGGAACGCTTCGCCGACGCCGCCAACGCCTTGAAACGCATCCTCGACGATCGCTCGATCGCCTACGCCTGAACGTCGATTTGACTCGCAATCACTTCCAAGGGAGCCTCCCGCGATGAACGACATGCCGCTCAACCGTCGCTCGTTTCTTCAAGGCGCCGTGGCCGGAGGCGCCGCGCTGGGGCTGGGCCTCGGTCTGAACGGGAGCATCCTCCGCGCCGGCGAGGTCACCGGAAGCCCCAAGCCGGGCAAGATCGGGCCGTTCAAGATCTCGCTGGCCGAGTGGTCGCTCCACCGTGCCCTCCGCGCCAAGGAGCTGGACAACCTTGACTTCCCCAAGGTCGCCCGCGAGCAGTACGGCATCGAAGGCGTCGAGTTCGTCAACCAGTTCTTCAAGGACAAGGCCCACGACTCCGTCTACTTGAAGGACCTCAAGAAGCGGGCCGACGACCAGGGCGTGACCTGCGTCCTGATCATGATCGACGGCGAAGGCGACCTCAGCGCCCCAGAGAAGGAGGCGCGTGCCAGGGCCGTCGACAACCACAAGAAGTGGGTCGACGCCGCCGCCGCTCTCGGCTGCCACGCCATCCGCGTGAACACCGGCGAGCACTACAGCCCGACCGACGTGAAGGACGTGTCCGAAGCCTGTGCGATCCTCTCCGACTACGGCGCGCAGCACAAGATCCACGTGATCTGCGAGAACCATGGCGGGCCGTCGAGCAACCCCGACGCCCTGCTCGCGCTGATGAAGGCCGTCAACGGTACGAAAACGGTCGCCACCGGCGCGAATTTCGGCACCTTGCCCGACTTCGGCAACTTCCCCCAGAAGGACGGCAAGTACTCGATCGACGTCTACGACGCCATCGCCCGGATGATGCCGTACGCCCATGGCGTTTCCGCCAAGAGCTACGACTTCGACGACAAGGGCCGCGAGTCCAAGCTCGACTTCGCCCGGATCATGAAGATCGTCAGCGACGCCGGCTACGACGGCTGGGTCGGCATCGAGTACGAGGGCAATCGCCTCGGCGAGCCCGAAGGCATCAAAGCCACCAAGAAGCTCTTGGAGGAAGTCAGGAGCAGTGGATACACCGGATGAGTGATCGATCCCGGCCTTGACCGGATTCGCGGGATTTCTTATCGTTCGCGAAGAGATCGACACGGTGCGAACCGACGGACGCGTGACGAGGCAGGGAAGTTCTCGTTCACGCGCCCCAGTCGAGCGAAAAATCGAGCCGGCGCGGTACTGACGCTCCGGCTGGTTCGCTCGACGCCGGGTCGCCCGGATGTTTCCCCGCTTCGACTTTCGTCTTGCGTTGACAGACCCAGGGATGGAACCCTTGTCGAGCGATCGCACCCAGATATTGGTGCTCAATTTCAACGGACGGGCGTTGCTCGACGAGTGCCTCCCCTCGGTGCTCGACGCGGCGCATCGGGCTCCCGGCGGCTGCGGCGTCATCGTCGTCGACAACGACTCGACCGACGGCTCGCGCGAATGGCTCGCCTCGAATTGGCCGGATGTCCGGGTGATCCGCCAGCCCAATCGCGGGCTCGCCTCGTTCAACGCGGTCCTCGCCGACCTGAACGAATCAGTCGTCCTGCTGCTGAACAACGACGTCAAGCTCGCCCCAGACGCCGTCGCACCGCTGCTCGCGGTCTTTGACCAACACGCCGACGCGCTGTTCTCGGCGCCCCAGTGCTGGACGTTCGACGGCTCGCTCTACGAGGGGATGCGGACGCGCGTTCGCTCGCGGTTCGGCCTGGTTCAAGGGATGTCGCGCGTACCCGGACACGAAGACCACGTCGACCAGCCCGACCTCACCGCCGCCGCCGGCCCGATCCTGGCCGTCGATCGAATCAAATTCCTGAAGCTCGGCGGCTATGACGCCCTGTTCTTCCCCGGCCGGATCGAAGACCTCGACCTGGGCTTTCGGGTCTGGATGGACGGATGCCGAGGCTATTACGTCCCCGAGTCGATCGCCTTTCACAAGGGGTTCGGCACCTTCGCCCCGGAACTCGGCGACGCGCGCTGCGACGGCCTGGCGATGCGGAACACCTTGATCTTCGCCTGGAAGAACCTCCGGGGGGCGCGGTTGGCCGGGCATTGCTTCTGGGTGCCGATCCGCCTGGCGGCCTCGCTGATTCGGGGACGATGGGCGTTTCCGAAAGCACTGATCGAGGCGCTGGGGCGAGCCCGTGAAATCTGGTCGGCCCGGCGGTCGCTGCATGTCGGGCAGGTGGGGTGGGTGGAACGACAAGAGGCGTTTTTCCGCCGATTCGAGTGGTGAGGGACCGCGTCGACGCGTCGCGAAGGAATCGCGAGCGAGGCCGGTTCGAGGCGTGTGCTTGGGCCCCGCAGGGAGGCGAGGAATGACTTCTCCGGCTCTCGACCTGGTGATCGACGCCCGACCGCGCGGGCCTCGGGGGCTGCTCGCCGCCGAGGTCGTGCTCGGGCGTTCGTTGCTCGCCCGGCTGATCGATCAGGCCCTCGACGTCGCGGGCCCCGGCCGGACGGTCGCCGTCCACGCGTGGGGGAGCGAATGCGAGGCGCTCGAAGCGCTGCTGATCGACGCCGCGCCGGGACGAGTCGCCTTGCGGTCCGAGCCCCCCTCGGCCGAAGCCGCCGTGCTGCGCACCGATCGCCTTTATGACAGCCGTCGCCTCCGCCGAGCCGTCCGCCGCGGCGAGCGTCCCGAAACCGCCGAGATCTGGCGGCTCGACCGTCCCGAGTCGCTGGCGACGGCCGAGCAAGAACTGACCCGGCGTTTGACCTATCAGCCTCTGGGCCGCTACTGGGCGTTCCCGATCGCCGAACGGCTCGCCGCCGCGCTCCAGCATACGCGGGTCCGGCCCAACGCCGTGACGCTCGCCGCCGCATCGCTCATGCTGAGCGGGACGGCGATCGTGGCGTGCGGCGGTCTCGGCTGGATCAGCCGGACGGCCACGGCCCTGGCCTTCGCCTCGGCCCTGGTCCTCGACACCGCCGACGGCCGGCTCGCCCGGCTTCAGGGGACGTGCTCGGCCTTCGGCCAGTGGCTCGATCAGGTGCTCGACGAGCTCGCCGATCTCGCGCTCCACGGCGCGATCGCCTGGGCGATGTTCCAGTCGGGAGCGCCCGCCTACTGGCTCGTCCTCGGCATCCTCTACGCGTCGGGCAAGTACATGTTCCTCGTCCAGTCGCTCACCGGCGCCGAGATGGAGAAGGCCGCCGGCGAAGCGCGGCCGCGCGTCGGCTCGACATCTCGCATTCGCGGCGTCGTCGCGGCGATGGGGCACGCCGACCTCCGCTGGCATCTGTGGATCGTGCTCGCGCTCGTCGGCCGGCTCGATCTCGCACTCGCCGCCTACGCCGTATACTTCCCGCTGCGGGCCCTCGCCGGGATCGCGCGGAAGGGGGCGGCGCATGCCTGAGCCGAAAATCACCGCCCTCATCGTCGCCCGCAACGAGGAGCGCAAACTGCCCGGCTGCCTCGACTCGGTCCGGTTCGCCCACGAGCGGATCGTGGTCGTCGACGCGGCCAGCGACGACGATACGCTCGCCATCGCCCGACGCTCGGCCGAAGTCGTCATCGTCCGCCCGTTCGACGATTTCGCCTCCCAGCGCAACGCCGGCCTGGCGGCGGCCACCGGCGACTGGATCCTCTCGATCGACGCCGACGAACGAGTCACGCCCGGTCTCGCCGACGAGATCCGAAGCGCGCTCGCCGAACCGGCCAACCGCCACGCCGGCTTCCGGATTCCGATTCGTAGCGAGATCCTCGGCCGGCCGTTCGGGTACTCGGGAACCCAGCAAGATTTGCCGATGCGGCTCTTTCGTCGCGGCCGTGGAAGCTGGACCGGGCAGGTTCACGAAACCGTCGATCTCGACGGCTCGATCGGCCGGATGCGGCACCCGCTCGACCACCATACGATCCCAGACGTCCGGGTCTTCCTCCGCAAGATCGACCAGTACACGACGCTCGAAGCCCACGACCTCTACCGGTCCGGTGATCGCTATCGAACCCGCGACCTGACGCTGAGGCCGGTCTGGCTCTTCCTCAAGCTCTACTTGTACAAGCAGGGTTTTCGCGACGGGCTCGAAGGTCTGATGTTCTGCGCCTTGTCGGGAGTCTCGGCGGCCGTCCGCACATGGAAGCTTCGTGAACTCGATCACCTGGAGACCGCGTCATGATCTCGGCTCATGAGACGGAAGTCACGTTCCGGTTCGACGCGCTGCACTGGCGGTTCAAGGCGTCGGTCGATCCCGAGGATTACCGCCTCCGGGGGATTCGCAACGCCATCGGTCCGGTCGACGGCATGCGGATTCTCGATCTCGGATGCGGCAAGGGGCGATTCGCCCGGGCGCTTCAGGAGCAGGGAGCCGAGGTCACGGGGATCGACCTGTCGTCGGCGATGCTCTCCGAAGCGACCGGCGTCGACCGCGTTCGAGGAAGTGCCCGCCGCCTGCCGTTCCGCTCGGGCTGCTTCGACGCCGTGCTCGCGGTCGAGGTCTTCGAGCACCTCGAACCTGGGACGTGGCACGAAACGCTGAGCGAGGCGCGGCGCGTTCTGGCGCCCCGGGGATCGCTGGCGATCGTCGACAAGAGCCTGGCTTCCTGGAACGCGCAGCGGCCGTGGGTGCCGAGCGCCCTGCTGAAGCGTATCGACGAGCGCCGAGGACGCTGGATGTACCCGGCCGACGGCCCGGTCCGCGAGCGATGGTTCTGGCCCAGCAAGCTTCGCAAAGAGATGCAGAGGTATTTCGCCGACGTTCGGATCGTGCACCTGCTCTCACCCGACGAGGAGGAGCACATGTTGTTTCGCAAGCTGCCGACGACCCGCCTGATGGCCTTGTGGGTCGCCCGGGCCGATGGAGGCGCGGATGTCTGAGCTGTCCGGGTCGACGCTGGCCCCGCTGCCTCTGTTACTCTGGAAGACGCCGCCCGGCCTGGAATTGATCCTGGCTCAAGAGGGCGTGCCCTTCGAATCGGTGCGCGACGCCCATGCGTTCGCGTTCCGCGTGGGGAGGTTCGTGCTTTACGACGGCCGCCGCGAGTCGGCCGCCGCGATGCGCAGCCTGCTCACGCACGAGCACGTGGCCATCGACGTCGACGGCCTCCGCGAGGGCGAAGCGGTCGACCCGTTCCAGGCGTTGATCGACGACCGCGACGCGCGGTCGAGCTGGGACGTTCGCGGCTGGACGCTGCGCGAGCGGGTCGCCCGCTACCCCAAGGGCTGGATACGCCGGCGGCTGATCGCGGCGATTCGCGAGGCGGTCGCGGCCCATGGCGGCGTCTGGATGCGGCTGGCGCCGTTCCCGCATCCGTACCGCTCGGCCTTCAACCTGCGGGTCGACCTCGACGAGCCGGTGGCCGAGGACTATCACCGCTTCGGCCTGGCGCGGAACCTGCTCGCCGACTGCTGCACGCACTTCGTGAGCACCAACGCCTACCAGAACGAGCCCGAGGTCCTGAGCGACCTGCGGCGGTACGACACGCAGTCGCACGGCCACTATCACTACGTCTACCGCGACGGCGAGGCCAACCGGAAGAACCTCGAACGGGCCGAGCGGATTCTGAGCGAGAAGGGCTTCGAGATCGAAGGCTTCGCCGCCCCGCACGGGCGCTGGAACGCCTCGCTCGACGACGCGCTGGAGTCGATCGGCTATCGCTACTCGTCCGATTTTCGGGTCGGCTACGACGATCTGCCGTTCTTCCCCTGGAAGAATGGGCGGTTCTCGCGGGTGTTGCAGGTTCCCGTTCACCCCGTCTGCGAAGGGTTGTTCCTCGACGCCGGAGTTCAAGACAACCGTTTGATCGGCGAATACCTCGCGAGCGTGGTCGAGGAGAAGATCGCGGCCGGCGAGCCCGCGTTCGTTTACGGCCATCCCGAGCGCCGGCTCGGCCGGATGCCCGAGGTGTTGTTCGCCCTGGCCCGCACGCTCAAGTCGCGGCCCCTGGTCTGGCGGACGACGCTGACAGAGATGGCGCGCTGGTGGCGATGGCGGGCCGATCGCAAGTGGCTGGTGATCCCGCGCAGCAGCGGTCGATTCGAGGTTCAATTCGACGAATGGTCTTCCGAGTATCCGCTCGCCCTGGAAATCGATCGGAGCGGCTTCCGTTGCTCGATTCCGCTCACAAAGGCGCGGACGATCCTCGACCTTCAGCATCTCGTCTATGAAAAGCGGACCGAGCCCGTGGACCGCGTGGTCCGTCCGCCCTCGCTTGATCGCCGTCCCTCGACCTTCAGGCAGATCGTCCGCGAGGCGATCGACTGGGAGACCGAAACACCGATCAACGAGCTGGCCGGCGCGACCTTGGCCGGCCGGGTGAAAAAGAGTCTGCGGTGGTGGAAGCTTCAACGAACGGGGACCAATTGATGGACGGCCGTTCGATGGAAACCACCGATTCCGAGCTGACCACCGCGGCGTGGCTCGCCTCGCGTTCGCAGGGGCCGTTCCCGACCGACTCGGTGTTCCTGCACGCCCCGTCGTTCGCCTTCCAATCGCCAGGCGGCGGCGAGAATCAGCTTGTGCAGACAGGCCGCGGCCTCGAAGCGATGGACGTCCCGGTCCGACTCTTCTCGGCGTGGACCGACCGCATCCAGCAAGCCCGGACGCTGCACCTGTTCGGGATGTCGCGCGAGGGACTCGAACTCGCCCAGGCAGCGAAGTCGCGCGGGGTGCCGGTCGTCCTTTCGCCGATCTGTTGGTATGAGCCGCGCGCCCTCTGGGCGCTTGAGCCGAACCTGCGCCGGAAGCTCGCCGCGTTGGGCCTCTGGTCGATCCGCCGCGCCGTACCGCGATGCCCGAGCTGGCGGCGGACGCTGTTGCATCTCGCCGACCGGATTCTGCCGAACTCGAACGCCGAGGCCGACCAGCTCGCCCGACTCTTCGGCGTCGATCGCGGGAGGTTCACGGTGGTTCCCAACGGCGTTTCGCCGGCGTTCGGGTGGGCGTCGCCGAATGTTTTTCGCGAACAGGTCGGCAACTTTGATTTCATCCTGTTCGTGGGACGGATCGAGCCGCGCAAGAACCCGCTCGGGCTGATCCGCGCGGCCCGGGATCTCGGCCTGCCGCTGGTGGTCGTCGGCGACGCCCCCCCGCGATTCGAGGACTATGAACGGCTCTGCCGCCGCGAGGGGGGGGATCGCGTGGTCTGGCTGGAAAGCCGCGACCATCAAGACCCGCTCTTGATCTCGGCTTACGCCGCGGCGCGCGTCTTCGCGCTGTGCAGTTGGTTCGAGACGCCGGGACTGTCGGCGCTTGAAGCCGCGCTGGCCGGCGCGGCGGTGGTCGTTACGCCGTTCGGCTCGACCCGCGAGTATTTCGGCGATCACGCGCTCTACGCGCGACCGAACCGGATCAACGAAATCGCCGCCGCGCTGTCGAAGGCCTGGCGAGAAGGACCATCTTCTGGGCTTGCAGCCCACATGGCTTCGAACTACCTTTGGGACCAAGTCGCTCGAACCACGGCGGAGGTGTATGAGCAGGTCGCCGACTGACCTCAAGCCTGTGACCACGGGACGCTATCGCTACAGCAAGTGGCGATGGCGAGTCCTCGTCCGCGCGCTCGACGCCGCGGGCGGCCTGGCCGCGCCGATCTGGCGACGGCTGCGGCCCCCCCGGTCCGTCGCATCGCCGCGGCGGATCCTCATCGTGCAGCTCGACCACCTGGGCGACGCGGTCCTGACCGCCCCTCTGATCGCGCAGCTTCAGGCTGCGTATCCCGAGGCGACGATCGACGTCCTGGCCTCGCCGAGCAATCACGAGGTCTTCGAGTCGAACCGCAACATCGACCGGGTGCGGATCGCCGAGCGCACCTGGTTCGAGCGGACGCCTGGCCGTCGTGGCCTGCTCCGCGAGGTCTGGCGGCTCGGCCGATCGCTGCGAGGCGAAGACTACGATCTCGGAATCGACGTCCGGGGCGACGTCCTGTCGATCCTCGTGCTGGCCCTGGGCGGCGTCGCGCGACGCGTCGGCTTCGCCATGGGCGGCGGCGCGTTCCTGCTGACCGACGTCGCCGAATGGACGGCCGGTCGCCACGAGGTTCGCTCGCGCCTGGCCTTGCTCGAACCCCTGGGAATCGAGCCCGACACGACCGCCCGCGCCGCCGTCCACATTCAGGACGAAGACCGAATGCTCATCGCCGCCAAGCTCCTCGAAGCCTGGCCGCGCCGAGCCTCGGCCGGTCGACGGCACGAGGCGACGGTGCACACGGCGGCCGGTCGAGAACACGACGAATGGCGCGGCGCGCGATCGACGGCGGTCCATCCCGACGACTCGGCCGGCTGGCTGCACGCCGAGCGATTCAGCCCCCAGCCTCCACTGCTGGCCGTCCACCTCGGCGCCGGCACTTCGGCCAAGCGATGGCCGAAGGGCCACTGGAAGACGCTCATCGAGCGGTTCCTGGAAGACGGCTGGCGGATCGTCATCGTCGGCGGGCCGGAAGATCCTCCGCTCACGCGCGTGTTGACGCCCCACGATCGGCTTATCGACTGGTCGGGCCGACTCAGCGTCACCCAGACCACGGCCCTGCTCGAACGCGCCGACTTGTTCATCGGGGCCGATTCGGGCCCCGCGCACCTGGCGGCCTCGGCCGGCGTCGCGTCGGTCATCCTCTTTAGCGGCACCAACAACCCGCTGCAATGGCGGCCCTGGTCGAAGCACTCGCTCGTCTTGCGGAAGCGCGTCCCCTGCGGCCCATGCCACCAGAAGACGTGCCCGCTGGCCGAACACCTCTGCATGGCCGGCCTCGACCCCGACCGCGTCTACCGCGCTTCCCGGCGGTGGTGGGCGCGGACGCAACAGGCGCAGTCCCCGTACAACCCGAGCTAGCACGATTACTCAAGTGTTGCAGACAGCTATCAAAACAGGCCTGCGCGAGCATGCCTTCTCCCCTTGCGGGAGAAGGGAATACAGCCCGGTCCCGCGTTCATGCACCCGCACGGAGGCCCGACGATCATGAGCCAGCTCGCGAACGACTCGAACACAGCCTCAACCCGCGACGTTGCAGGCTGGATCATCCTCGCCTGGGTCGTGGTCTGGTCCGCGGCTTATTTCCACTCGGCGGTGCTGCACCGGTTCCCGGGACTTCTCGGCTGGGTTCGCGCGCAGCTCTGATCTGATCGGCGAGCGGCTTTCAGCGGGTTTTGATCGACGGCGGCCGCACGACCAGGGGCCGATTCGCGTCGCGGGCGGGCTTGTCGATGACGAGCGAATCGACGGCCTCGCCGTCGTCGGTCCAGGCGCGGTAGGTGAGACGGCGGGCGATCTCGTCGATCTCGATCGTCTGGTAAGTCGAGAGTTCAGTGAAGCCGACCTCGATGTAGTCGCGATCGCCCTGGACGGCGAACTTGTCGCCGGAGACCGCGACCACGTAGGTCGTCCCTTCCGCCGACGTCGAGACCCGTTGATTGGCCTTCATGGGATACGTCCGCAGGTAGGCGTGGTCGTGCCCTTGCAAGACCATGTCGACGTGGTGCTTGTCGAAGATTGGCACCCAGTGCTCGCGGATCACGGGATTGTCGCGGACGGGGTGCGACGGGTAGACGGTATGGTGGAACATCACGAACTTCCACTCCGCCGTCGACTCGGTAAGTAGCTTGTCGAGCCACTCGGCCTGCTTACGGGCCTGGCTCGGGCTCATGACGGCGAGCGTGCTGTCGAGGACCGCGAAGAGCGCGCCGCCATACTGGAAGTGATAAACGAGCCCCGGCGCGACGCCTTCCGGACCGTTCCGGGGGAGCCGGAAGAAGGCGTTGTAGAGTCGCGGCCCTTGATCGAGGTATTCGTGATTGCCGACCGCCGGCATGACCGGCACGCGATCGAAGATCGGCTCGGCGCGGAGGAAGAAATGGTCCCAGTTCGTGCGTTCGTTGCCGCGGTCGACGAGATCGCCGGCCAGGAGGATGCCGTCCATGCCGGGATGGCGGCGGAAGGCCGCGCTCAGCCGCTTGCCCCACTGTTCGAGCCCCGTCTGGGCGTCGCCGAGGTAAAGGAATTCCAGCCGCCGGGGCTGGCTCGGTCCCGTCTTGACGGTTCGCCACGGCCCCCAACGTCCCGCGTCGCCGTCGCCGAGCGAGTAGTAAAACATGGTGTCGGGTTCGAGCCCGCCGACCGTCACCGAATGGCGGCGGATGAGCGGGTCGTTGACCAGGCCGTCCGACCGGACGAGCTGCGAGTCGCCTTCGACGGTGCGCATGCCGTGGAGGTCGGGGTTGGTCGTGGGGTCGCTCTCGGCGGTCTCGTACTTCGCGGGCACGATCCGGATGGCGCTGCGATCGACCCGGGCCGACGTCCGCCAGCTCCAGACCAGCTCACGCGCGGGGTCGAGACCGAAGCTGACCACCGCCTGGTCGGGAATGTCGCGCGAAACCGAATGCGTCTTCCAGACCCGCCCGCCCGCGAGAAGGGCCGCGTGGCGGCGGTCGTGCGCCGGTTGCAGCAGGATCGCGCCGTCAAGCTCCTTCGGAAGCTCTCGGAACGGCCGGTCCAGCCCGCTCGACGCGCTCACGCCCTGATGAGCGATCCGCTTCGTCCAGCCGGCGCCGTCGTCCTGAACGAGGTCCAGCTTGTCGACGTCGAGCGGCGATTGCCCGGGGGCCGATCGGACGAACGCCGCGTAATGCGTAGTCGTGGTGCGATCGAGGCCGTTGACGCCCAGCCCCACCCAGCCGCGAGGATACGTCTTGTGGTGGACGACCCATTCGCCGTCTTCGGTGTGAAGCGAGAAGCCGGTGGGTCGGAAACCCTGATCTTCGAGCCAGAACGGCGACGCCCCGCGCAATGAGGCGACCGCGACCATCACCGGCGCGGCGGTCCGGAACCGAACGGCGTTGCGCCCGAGCGCCAGCCGTTCGGCCGGGTTCAGAAGCGAAAGCAGCGCGGCTTGCCTGGTCGCCACGGCCGTCAGCTCGCGTTCCGACTTCACCTGGCCGAGCCGCACACCGACCTCGTCCAACGTCCGCCGGACGCCGGGCAACGACTCGACGGGCGCAACCTTCTGACAGCCGGCGAAAACCGTCAGCAGCAAGACCAACCCAACCCGTCCACGCTTCCATACTTCCATATTCCGCCGTCCCTCCTGGATCTGGCGATGCTCCTCGGGAAACGATAGAGATACCGCATTACGCCGAGTCTTCAAATGGCGATTTGTTGAAACCGACGACCTCCTTTTGCAATGAGATCATGGATGACCGACTCGAAAACCAGTCTGGAGATCGTCTTCAGCACCGATCCACCGATCCTTTGGGCCAATGGCGAAGGGCTCGGCCTGGGCGTGTGGCTGTTCCTGATCGGCGCGGGCCTGGTCGGGTTGGTTATGGAACTGGTCCGGTTTTCGCTACGGGTTCGTCGCGCGGCACTTCAGGGCAAGCAGGCAAGACGCGCAGGCCGCGAGAGCCGGGCCGACGACTTTCCCGACGGCCTCGCCGCGGTCGCCCTCATTCCCAAGGAGCCCAATTTTCGCGACAGCCGCTACGGACGCTACGCTGGGCCGTTCCATCCCGAGGACGGGGCGAAGCCGGGCCCACCGATGCCGTGGGGGAAAGTCGCGTCCCCTGCGTTGCGCGGCCGGGTCGCGCTGGTCTCAATGTTTATTGGCTCGGACGGCCGATCCTGGACCGATTCCGAGATCGCACGCTGGACGACTTCGATCGAGTGGGTGGCCCGCTGGATACGCCAGGAGGCCGACCGCTACGGCGCGGAGGTCGCGGTCGGCGTGGCCGACACGTATTTCAGCGTCGAGGGCGACCGCACGCCCGAGACCGAGATCGGCTATGGGTGGGAAGGGGCCGGGCTCGGCCTCTTCGAGATGAATTCGATCACGCGATCGTTGACCCTGATGAGCCGGGCCGCCGCGCAGCTTGGGTTCCATGACTCCGTGGATTTCGTCCGCGAGGTCGGCGGCCGGCTCGGCAGCGCGATCCCCGTCTGGCTGCTCCACCTCCGCCGCGCCGGCCGTTCGTTCGCGGTGCCCCTCGATCTCACGGAGCTGGACGGCGTCAGCCTGGCCCTCTGCTACGCCCACTCCAAAAACTTCTCCGACTCGATCGTCCGATCGCCGACCCCGGACGCCGCCATGATCGCCCATGAGGTCTTGCACCTGTTCGGAGCGTCCGACAAATACGGCGTCCCGCTCGCGTCGTTCCGGCCGGGCCTCGTCACCAACCGCGACATCATGCGGATGGACGTGAGCCGCCTCGAACGGCTTCGGGTCGACCCGCTGACCGCGCGCGAGCTGGGATGGGGCGACGCGGCACCAGTCTCGAAGCCCGAAGAACCCGCCGGATCGCCGGGTTGAGACGCCTCGCCACGCTGTCCGACTTGTCGCCGAAGGCCGTCGAGAGCAAAATGGGTGAAACATCCGTGTTACACCAACAGAAATTGGACGACGTTTTCGTGCCCACCTTAGCTCCCGAGACCACCGCAACCGCCTCCGAGGACAAGTCGGACCTGCGCGTTCGGCGGATGTTCGCGTCGATCGCCCGGCGGTACGACCTGCTCAACCACCTGCTGAGCCTGAACATCGACCGCTCGTGGCGGACCTTCACGACCCGCACCGTGCCCCCCCAGGCGGGCGTCCCGGTCCTCGACTGCTGCACGGGGACGGCCGACCTGGCGCTGGCCTACGACCGGGCGGCGAATGGAAGATCTCAGGTGGTCGGGACGGACTTCTGCCGCGAGATGCTCCTGGTCGGCGGCCGCAAGGTCGAGAAGGCCGCCGCGTCGGGCCGCGTGACGCTCATCGAGGGCGACACCCAGCGGCTGCCGGTGCCGAGCGACACGTTCGGCGTGGTCAGCGTGGCGTTCGGCCTGCGTAACGTCCGCGACACCGTGGCCGGCGTCGACGAGATGATCCGCGCCGCGCGCCCCGGCGGCAAGGTGGCCATCCTCGAGTTCTCCAAACCTCGCGGCCGTCTGCTCGGCCCGCTCTACCTGGCGTTCTTTCGCAAGGTCTTGCCGCGGATCGGCCAGGCCGTCGCCCCCAACGCGGACGACGCCTACAACTACCTGCCGCGCACCGTGCTCGAATTCCCCGACGGCCAGGCACTGCTCGATTTGCTGGGCTCGCGCGGGCTGGTCGACCTTGAGATGCACCCGCTGACGTTCGGCGTCGCCACGCTTTACGTTGGAACCAAGCCCGTTCGCGGAGCGGACGCCGGAGGCGCGTGAGTCCCATGACCGACGCATCATCCGCCAGACCCAAGGGTCGAACCATTCTGATCACCGGCGCTTCAGCCGGACTCGGGGCGGCCCTGGCGCGCGCGATCGTCGATCAATGCAAGGCCGCCGCGCTGGTCCTCGTCGCGCGTCGAGCGGATCGGCTGGACGCTCTGGCCGCCGATCTGAAAAAGCTCGCCCCCCGGCTCGAAGTCCTGACGATCGCCGCCGACCTTTCCGAGCCCGTCGCCTGCGAACGCGTGGCTCGCGAGACGATCGACCGGTTCGGCGGGGTCGACGTCCTCATCAACAACGCGGGGCTCGGCCTGCCGACGCTTTTCGCCGACGCGCCGGTGGAAGACATCGAGCAGCAGGTGGCCGTCAACTTCCTGGCGCCCCTGGTCCTGACCCGACATCTGATCGCCTCGCTGATCGCCCGGCGGGGCACGATCATCACTATCGGCTCGGCGATCACCTGCGTCGCCAGCTCGGCCCTCGGCGCGTACGGGGCGACCAAGGCCGGGCTCGCCTACTGGAACGACGCCCTCCGCCGCGAGCTGGCGAGCCTGGGCGTGACCGTCTGCCTCGTCGAACCGGGGCCGATCCGGACCGATTTCTCCCAAGCGATGCAGAGCCGAGTCGCTCCGGGAACCAAGGCGCACCCCGTGGTCGAAACCCCCTCGTCGTGGATGACCGCCGACGTCGACGACGTCGCCCGCCGCGTGGTCGGTCTGATCGACCACCCCCAGCGCAGGCTCTCGGTCCGACGTCGGCTGGTGTGGCCGTTCCGGGCGCTCGGCGTGCTCGGGCGGATGTTCCCAGCCCTTGGCGACTGGGTGGTCGCCCGGATCTTTCAGGTTGATCACGCGCAGGCTTCGTCGACCGAAGCCTCGGCGTGAACGTGGTCAAAGGAGGCTCGTCGAAATCGATGTCGATCGCATTGTCCCGCGTCCGCGACTACCTGGAACTCGTGCGGTTCAGCCACACGCTGTTCGCCCTGCCCTTCGCCCTGCTGGGGGCGGTGCTGGCGGCCTGGGGGCCGAGGGGGCTTGAAGGTCGCCCGCGCGACTGGCTGGGAATCCTCCTCTGCATGGCGACGGCCCGGTCGGCGGCCATGGCCTTCAACCGGCTGATCGACCGCGATTACGACGCCCGCAACCCGCGCACCGCCGGCCGTCACCTCCCCGCCGGCCTGCTCACGCCGACCGCCGTGGCGGGCTTCACGGCGCTCTGCTCGGCGGCCTTCGTCGCCTCGACGCTGCTGTTCCTGCCCAACCCCTGGCCGCTCCGGCTCGCGCTGCCGGTCTTGCTCTGGCTGCTGGGCTATTCGTACACGAAGCGGTTTACGAGCCTCGCCCACTTCTGGCTGGGCGCCTCGCTGAGCCTCACTCCGATCGCCGCCTGGATCGCGCTTCGGGGCGACGTCACCTGGGCCCCGGTCCTGCTCGCCCTGGCGGTCTTCTTCTGGGTGGCGGGATTCGACATCATCTACGCTTGCCAGGACGCCGATTTCGATCGCGAGGCGGGGCTTCGAAGCGTACCCGGCACGCTGGGAATTGCCCGAGCGCTCCACCTGGCCGCGCTCTGCCATGCGTTCATGATCGCCGCGCTCGTGGGCCTCGGGCTGGTTTACCCGCTCGGCGGGGTTTACTACGTGGGGGTGGCGGCGGCGGCGGTCCTTCTGGTCTACGAGCATTCGCTGGTGCGGCCCGACGACCTGGCGCGCGTGAACCAGGCGTTCTTCCACGTCAACGTCGTCGTCAGCGTCGGACTTCTGGTTTTCAGCGTGATCGACTTGATCGTATAACGTGAAATGAGAAGCCGGGTTGGAACGCCTCGTCTCGGCAGCGGTTGCCGTTTCGTTCAATCCCGACTAAAATTCCAGAAACCATCGGGGATTGAGACGCGCCTGGCGAAGAGTTTCCAGAAATGGAAACCCGGCCCGCGCGAGGTCGGATCGAGAGAGGATCGGTTACAGGCATGGCGGACGATGTCGCTCGTCTCAAGGTGATTCGCGAGAAGGTGGAAGCCGGCCAGAGGCTCAGCTTCGAGGATGGTCTGGCGATGGAGGAGTCGCACGACCTGTTCGAGCTGGGCTCGCTGGCCAACCTGGTGCGCGAGCGGCTCAACGGCGATCTCGGCTTCTACAACGTCAACACGCACATCAATCCGACGAACGTCTGCGTCTACACGTGCGACTTCTGCGCCTTCCGCGCCGATCTCGGCGAGGCCAAGGCGTACGTGATGGATCGCGATCAAGTGATCGAGCGCGCCCGCCAGGCGGCGTCGCGCGGGGCGACGGAGATGCACATCGTCGGCGGCCTGCACCACAAGCTGAAGCTCGACTATTACATCGACGTCGTCCGCTGGATCAAGGAGACCGCGCCCGAGATCCACGTGAAGGCGTACACCGCCGTCGAGATCGAATATTTCTCCAAGATCACGCGGGTCTCAACCGAAGAGGTCTTGAAGCGACTGATCGACGCCGGCCTGGGAAGCCTTCCCGGCGGCGGCGCCGAGATCTTCCATCTCGAAGTCCGCGAGAAGGTCTGCGGGGCCAAGGCCTCGACCGAGCAATGGCTCGACGTCCACCGGACGGCGCATCGCCTGGGCCTGCACTCGAACGCCACGATGCTCTACGGCCACATCGACCGCCCGTTGCACCGGATCGACCACCTGGTGCGGCTCCGCGAGCTTCAGGACGAGACCGGCGGCTTCCAGACCTTCATCCCGCTGGCGTTCCATCCCGACAACTCGGAGATGTCCGAGATCCCCAAGCCGTCGGGGATGATGGACCTCAAGACGATGGCGATCAGCCGGCTGATGCTCGACAACTTCCCTCACATCAAAGCCTACTGGGTGATGCTGGGGCTCAAGACCGCGCAGATCGCGCTCTCGTTCGGCGCCGACGACATCGACGGCACCGTCGTTCACGAGAAGATCTACCACGAGGCCGGTGCCGAGACGCCCCAGGAAGTGGTCGTCGACGAGATCCGCCGCCTCATCACCGAGGCCGGTCGTGTCCCCGTCGAGCGCGACACGCTGTACCGCCAGGTGAACCGCGGCGACGGCCGCTGGACCAGCGGTGAGCGGATCGCCACCCCCGCGCTGGCCGTTTTGAACCCGCGCTGAGGCCCGCCCTCACGGACTCGGCGGAGGCCCGAAATACAAGCTCGAAGCGCAAGCGAGTGGATTTCCTCGCTTGCCTCGGTGCGCGCCTCGAAACGACCGGACGAACCAATCCACTCGCTTGCGCTTCGAGCTTGTATTTCGCTCCCTGATCACCCCGCGCGTTAATTTCAAAACAGCCCGAAGCGCCTGCGAATGAATCGCCCTCGATCCAAGGAAATTCACTCGCTGGCGCTTCGGGCTTGTACTTGACCGATTTCGGCGAACTTTCTAAGATCCGCCGCCATCACGGAGGAGATTCCGCTCAGGCCCGATCTCCCGCCGCGGTCCGCTCAATTAACCAGCTCATGGAGGAGCAACGACGATGCGAGACCACAACAAGGCGTTCTGCCGCCTTGTGGCCGAGACCTTCGATTGTCCCGCCCCTGTCTTCGAGTTCGGGTCCTATCAGGTCGAAGGTCAAGAAGGCTACGCCAATCTCCGCGGCATGTTCGCCGGCAAGTCGTTCGTCGGCTGCGACATGCGGGCCGGCCCCGGCGTCGACCGGATCGAGGACGTTTCGGCCATCTCCCTGCCGTCGAATTCGGCGGGAACGGTGCTCTGCGTCGAGACGTTCGAGCACGTCTTCGAAGTCCGCAGGGCGTTCGACGAGGTGTTCCGGATTCTCAAGCCCGGCGGCTTGTTCCTCATCACCACGCCGCTGAATTTCCGGATTCACGCCTACCCCGACGACTACTGGCGGATGACGCCAAGCTGCCTGAGGCGGATGATGAGCCCCTACGAAGGGCGGATCATCGGCTCGCAGGGCTTCTCGTCGTTTCCGCATTCGGTGATGGCGTTGGGCGCCAAGACGCCGGCGCCCTCGGACTTCACCGAACGGGCCGAAGCGCTGATCGCCGGCTACCGTCGCCACCTCGAAGAGGCCAGTGCGAGCCTTCCCCTCCGCGCCAAGATGCGGCGGCGGATCGGCGCGATCTACCGATCCAAGGGCGAGCGCCAGCAACTCACCGGCTACTACCACTCTGACTTCACGGTCGAGACAGGGGTGGAGTTGCAGCCGTCCGCGACGCGCGAAGCGCGTTTCGACGCCGCCTCAAGTGCAACCCCCGGTTCGAAGAAGCACGATCCCAAGAAAGTCGGCAACGGGAAGAAAAGTCTATGGCGACATCCATCGATCGCATACTGGTTCTAGGACTCGACGGCGCGACCTGGACGGTGCTCGATCCCATGCGACGCCGCGGGCTCATGCCGAACCTCGACGCCCTTCTCAAGCGAGCGGCCCACGGCGAGCTGACCTCGATCATCCCGCCGGTGACCACCGCCGCGTGGACCTCGATGGTCACCGGCTGCAACCCGGCGCGGCACGGGGTCTTCGACCACCGCTACTTCGACGCCGCCGAGAACCGGATGAAAGTCAATCATTCGGGCCGAATCCGCGTCCCCACGATCTGGCGGCTGCTCAGCGATGCCGGACGATCGATCGCGTGCCTCAACGTGCCGGGCCTTTACCCGCCCCCGCGCGTCAACGGCGTGGTCGTATCGGGCATGGACGCCCCGCACCTCGAAGGCGCGCTCCAGGGGTATCCCGAATTCGCCGCCCGCCTCAAGGCCGAAGCGCCGAACTACTCGCTCCGCTACTTCTGGAAGCGCGCTCCGCAGTCGCTCGAAGAACTCCAGACCAACGCCCGGCTCACCGTCGAGAGCTTTCAGGGACGGGCCGAAGGGGGCTTCGTCGCCGACCGCGCGACGCCCGACTGGTCGGTGCTCATGGTCCAGTTTCAGAACCTCGACCCATTCCAGCATCGCGTCTGGCGCTACTTGAACGTCGATGAAACCGGGATCGACGACCCCGAATGGAACGTCGCCGCCGCCAGCGTCATTCAGGGGCTCGACCGGGCGATCGGCTCGCTCTGCGAGCTGGCCGACAAGCGGGGCGCCGCCGTCATGGTCGTCAGCGACCACGGATTCGGCCCCTGCCTGGGTCGGATCGACGTCAATCAGATCCTCGTCGACGCCGGCGTCGCCCAGCGCGAGGGACTGGTCCGCAAGCTGACCCGCCGCGCCGACCAGGCCGTCGACCGGCTTCGCCTCTGGAACGTCAAACGGGGCGATCCCAAAGCCCGTTCGGCGTCATTCGACACGTCGGTCTCGGCGCAGTTCCCGTTCGACTGGAAGCGGACGATCGCCTTCGCGCCGCACCAGGACACCGCGGCAATGATCTACGTGAACTCCCCGGCGCGATTCGGCTCGACCCGGAACTGCCCCCCGCTGTTCACGCCTCGCGAGATCGATGAGGCGCGCGGCGAAGCGGCTCGCGCGTTGGCAGAGGCCCGGCATCCCGAGACGGGCGAACCGCTGTTCCCCCGGATCATCCAGACCGCCGAGACCTACGGCGTCGATCCCGCGCGCGAGGGCTATCCCGACTTGATCGCCATGCCCGACGCCCCATACTGGGTGCGCACTAAGCTCGGCGCGAGTCGCGGCTGGGTCTCGTCCGACCCGAACCTCCCCGGCACGCACCGTCCCGAAGGAATCGTCGCGATCGCCGGAGCGGGAATCGCGCCGGGCCGTTACCTCCAGGCGGACCTGATCGACGTCGCCCCGACGATCCTTCAGCTCTTGGGCCAGCCAATCCCGAGTCACATCGAGGGAATCCCGGTCGGCGCGACGCGAACCGCAACCGCGCCGGCGGCGAACTCGTTCACTCCCAGCCGGCTCGATCCCCCGCAAGAGCCCCTCGAAGGCCCGCACCGCCGCCCGTTCGAGTACTCGCCCGAAGAGCAGGCGATCATCGAACAGCGGCTCGCCGACCTCGGCTACCTCGAATGAGCTGGACGCCCCGGGGCTCGACCTGAGATCAGATCAGGTCGAGCCGTCTTCGCGGGCTGTGCGAGCGGCTGCACGACGAGCAGACGCCTTCGATAAGGAAGCGATGGCCCGACGCCCGAAAGCCATTGGCCCGGCTCACCGCGTCGCGAAGCTTCAAAATCTCTTCATTGCGGAACTCGACCACCTTGTTGCAGGACGTGCAATGCAGGTGGTCGTGGTCCGGATAGCCGTAATCGTGCTCGTACGCCGTCCGGTTCGTCAGGCGAAGCTCACGCAAAAGCCCTGCGTCGACGAGCAGCCGGAGCGTGCGATAGACCGTCGACCGGCTGATCGCACGGCCCGAATCGTGCAGGTCGCGGACCAGCTCGTCCGCGTCGAAGTGCTTGTGCGTACTGTAGATGTGCCGCACCAGCACGCGCCGAGGGTCGGTCAGCTTTTCGCCCCGAATTTCCAGGAACTCACGGAACTTGTCTTCCGGAGACTCCGAGACGCTGATCGGCCTGATTTCATCGGTCTGTGGGTTGACCACGGCGGCTTCCTTCTGTCCGGACTGTGGTCTCTCTCCAGGCGAGACCAGCACTAAATCAAGAATGATTCTCCATTGTAGAGATTGACGCGTCCTTCTTCCAGCCCGGACAGGTCGCGTCGCGGCGAGCAGAGGGGCGAAAGGACTGGCCGCCCTGCTCGCCGCGATCAGAGGCGTCAGTGCGCGTGCGGGTCGATCGGCGTCAGCGGGATGACGGGGCCCGTCGGCGCCAGCGCGGGGCTCGCCGCGCCCGAGGCGATCGCCGCCGGTCCCGGAGCCGCGACGGCCGCGCCCAGCGAGGGAGCGCCCACGGCGGGAGCGGTGGCGACGGGCTGTCGACTGAGCTTGGTCTGAAGGTTCTCGACCAGCGTGTGAAGCTGCTTCACGGCATGATCGCAGCCTTGGGGGTTGCCGGAATACGAGAACGGCACGGCGGCCAACCGTCCGAGCCGGCGCTCGTAGGCGATCACATGGACTTCCTCGATGAAGTCGCTCGACGGGTTGCCGCAATGGCCGCGGAGACGGCCGAGTTCGCCGGAGTTCACCAGATCGGCGATCGGCTTCAGGTCGCTCGGCGAGAGCCTGTGCACGCCTTCCGAGTCGATCACCGTGCCGTCGGCGTAGATCTGGAGGAACATGCCGAACTGGCTGCCGTCGTTCGATCGTCCCAGGGCCATCCGGGTCAAGAGCGGCTCGGCGCTGGTCGCGGCGTTGCTGACCCGAGGGCGAGGCGCGACGGCGGGCAGGCCGACTCCGGACTCCGTCACTTCGGGCGTCGACGGCCCTTCCGTGATCGGCCCGGTCGTCGGGGTCGCCGCCGGCGCCCTCGGGCTCGCGGGCGGGATGAAGGCGCCGCCGTTGCCCTTCATCGCGTTCGGATTGCCGCTTCCGCCGTACGGCAACGCGGACGGAGTGGCGGGCGCGGAAGGCGCGGGGTTCGACCGCGCCCGGCTGGAGCTGGACGACGACGAGCCGCCGAGCCGAAAGAACCGTCCCAGAATGCCCGAATCGTCGCCGTGAACCGGCGTCGACCCCACGGCGGCGGCGATCACCAGCACGCTGGGGACGGCCAGGACCAGACCACGAGTCCGAAGTATGTGCGCGTGCATTGCCGACCTCCTGTCGGTTCACCTGGCGCCTGCGATCGGGCTCGATCCAACGGCCGGTCGAGATCCATCCCGAGGCCGTCGGGCTTCGCGGCGCCCAGTCTAAAATGACACCACGCGGTAGACTTCCTCCACCGTGGTGACTCCCTCGACAATCTTATCGACCGCCGACTGCTTCAAAGTTCGCATTCCCAGATCAACCGCGACACGTCGGAGGACGTCCTTGGGAATTTGCTGGAAAATGAGGTCGCGCAGCTCCTCGCCGACGACCATGATCTCGAAGACTCCGGTGCGCCCCATGTAACCGGTCTGGAAGCACGCCGGGCAGCCCATGCCGCGCTGGAGATGCAGGTCGCGGTGCTCGTCCGGGTCGAGTTCGAGCGCCAGCAGCAGCTTCTCGTCGGGGGCGTAGGAGACGCGGCAATACGGGCAGATCTTGCGGATCAGGCGCTGGGAGACGATGGCCAGGAGGCTGCTGGAGAGCTGGTATCCGGGGATGCCGAAGTTGAAGAGGTTGCTGATGGTGCTGGGCGCGTCGGACCCGTGCAGGGTGCTGAAGACGAGAACGCCGGTGAGCGACGCGCGGATGCCGATCCGGGCGGTCTCCTCGTCGCGGATCTCGCCGATCATGACGATGTCGGGGTCCTGCCTCAAAAGCGCCCGAAGGCCCTCGCCGAACGACATATCGCCGGGGTTGTTGCCGACCTGCGTCTGATTGACGCCGGGCATCCGGTGCTCGATCGGGTCTTCGATCGTCATGACGTTGCGGAGCGGCGAATTGATCCGCTCCAGGCAGTTGTACAACGTCGAGGTCTTGCCGGCCCCCACCGGTCCGGCGACGAACACCGCGCCGTACGGCTGAACGATCAGCCGGTCGAGGGTGTCGGCCTGCGTCTGGGTCATCCCCAGATGGTTGAACCCCACCACGTCGGTGAGCACCTCGTGGATCCGGATCACGATCTTCTCGCCGTAGATCGTCGGGAAGGTCGCCACGCGGAGGTCGCGAGGCCGGTTGTGGTGCATGATCGAGATCCGGCCGTCCTGGGAATGCCGGCGCTCGACGATGTTGAGATTCGACATGACCTTGATGCGGCTGATGACCGCGGCAGAGGTCCCAGCCTCGACGAACAGGATGTCTTGAAGCTGGCCGTCGATTCGGTAACGGACGCGGATGCCGTTGTCGAGCGAATCGAAGTGGATGTCGGTAGCGCGGCAATCGATGGCGCGTTCCAGAATCTGGCCGATCAGCTCGGGCACCGGAGCGGTCTGGCTCGACTCCTGAAGCTCCTTGCGAACGTCGCGCTGAATCTGGTTGCGATCGGGGGAGATCGGGACCGGATGGGAGGAAGCGGCGGCGATGATCGACGATTCGACCAGGAGGGCGGGCTTCTCGGGCGTGTCCTGGGCCATCGCCGTGAGCCGCTCGAAGGCGAGTTGGTTGAGTCGCTCGGGCGAGATCAGGTTGAGCTCGAGAATCGCCTGCTTGAGGTCGGTGTCGCGCTCGGCGCCGTACTGCCGCGCGAGGGTGAGCTGCTCGCCGGTGAGCATCCCTTTGTTGACGAGTACCGAGGCCATCACCTCGTCTTCGGGCGACAAGGGAGGAATAGGAACGCTGGGGCCGGTCGTCGAGGTCGATGAGTCCACGGACCAAAACCTCCCTTGAGACGCCGACGTCCCGCCCGGCGCCAAGGCGACGCGTCACGCCGTCGTCGGCTCGCGGGTGATTCCCTGCGCGATTCACGCCGACGGTCGAGCGGGCGTCGCCGGATCGTCTCAAACCGTATTGTTTCTCATGCGTGGACGCTTGCCAAGATCGACGCCCGCGTCGAATCGTCGATTTTCGACAAATCCCGACGGCCGCGAACGCCAATAGGCCGGCGCGAGCGAACCATGCATGGTCTGCTCGACGCCGGCCTGTTCGTTACGATCGTGTTCGGGATCGCGGACCAGCCGCGATAAGGGATCAGCCCAGGAATTCGGAGAGCATCCGATCGAGAGCCAGCTCAAGCCGTTCGGGCGTGTCGTACGTCCCCTCGGCGATCTGGCGGCGGATCTCGTCCACCTTCTCGTGGCGGATTTCCGGCAACCGGCTGATGCCGTCCAGCATCTGGCCGAGCGGCGAGATTTCGACCTGGTCTCGCGGGGCCCCAGCGTGCACGGTCTGACCGGCGTCAACGCTGAACGGGGCGAGCCGCGGGTAAACGGGTTGAGGGCCTTGGGTACCCCCTGCACCGAAGATTTCCATTTGCGCCTCCAAATTGGTGCTGTGGCCGAAGGCCTTACCTTCAGCAAAACCGGGTGCCGCTCGACTGGACGGCCGGGGGGTTTCTCACGTTTGCGAGCCGACTGACATCAGTCGAATCCCCGGCGCCGGTCTTCGTCCACTGCCTTGACGCCCGTTATTGGGCGCCGACGCTCTTAATTATCGGACCGGCGTCGCCCCCAGTTGAGTCAAAACCGGAAAAAACCATCCTCCATTCCTTTTCTGATCAGCGGCGGACCCGTCCGGTCGTCGCGGGCCGCTTCAACCCCTCGGCCAGCGACTGCGAAGTCTTGCCAAGGCTCTCGGTCAGCGCGAGAACCTGCTGCTGAAGCCGGGCGACTTCCTGCTGCTGCTCGGGAGAGGTCGGCCGCGTCTGCATCGAGTCGAGCGTCTTGGCCGCGTCGTGCAGCTCCTGGGCGCCCTTGCTGAACACCTGGGCCGTGTCGTACACCGTCTGGACCCGCAGGTCTTCGTTCGACGGCTTGTAGAACGGGCTGAGCACGAACGGATTGGTGAAGATCTTCTGAACGAGCTTGTCGGCCCAGTCGGTGGCGTCGCGGACGTTCGAGATCGACCGCTCGATGTCGGAGCGGCCCGTGGTCACGATCTGCACGGCCTGGTTGGCGAGAACGTCGGCCTGGTACATGACGCGGTTGGACCGGGCCGCGAGCATGTCGACCCCTTCGATGACCTTCTCGACCTTGGGCCGGTTGACGGTGACGATCTCCTTGGCCGAACCGGTCAGGTCCTTGACCGAGGCGACGGTCAACCGCACGTTGTCGCGGTTCTCGGAGAGCATCAGCTCGACGAGCCGGGTGAGGACGTCGAGCCGGGTGATCGTGGCCTCGATCCGAGGCGAGGTCGAGCCGATCCGCCGGGTCAGGTCCTCGACGTGTCCAACGGTCGCCTCGACGGCAGGTCGAAGGGAGTCGCTCATCTCCTTGACGTTGCCCGAGGCGTCCTCGAACGACGCCAGGATCTGCCGCAGCCTGGGCCCGACGGAGTCGACCGTCTGGCGGACCTCAGCGATCGTGTGGCTGAGGTGGTTCCGCTCCTGCGGCCCCAGGCCCACCTGTTCGATGATCGGGTCGAAGAACGACGACTCGACCCCCTGGATCGTCTGCCCCGGCACCAGCGCGACGTCCGACCGGCCGGAGGCCACCACGTTGACGTGGCTCATCCCCGTGAGCCCCGGCGCGATCGTCACCTTCACGTCCTGCTTGAGCTTCTTGAGCAGGCTCGTGGGGAGCGACAGCCGCACCTGGGCGCGGAGCGAGCCCTCGACCTCGACCAACGACAGGTCGACGACGTTGCCGGCGTCGAGCCCGGCGATTCGCACCGGACTCCCCACCCGGATGCCCTGGCCGTCGCGGAAGATCACGTTGATGGTCTTCTGCGGCGCAAGGAAGCCCGGGCCGTCGCTGGCCAGCCCCACGAGACCGAGCAGGCCCGCCAGGGCCCCGATCACAAGGAGACCGATCCAGACTTCTCGCATCGACGATCGCGCACGCATTGGGGTTCCCTCCCCGGTGTGGATTGTACTTACGACGGCCCGGCCCGTCACGGAGTCGGTGGTTGCAACAGCGACGGCCCGTAGACCGGAGCCGCATGATAGATCAGGACGAACCAGGTCATGTTGATCAGCAGGATGGCCGCCATCGACAGGCACGAGGCGCGGAGGATCGCCGCCCCGTGCGTCGACCCGCCCCGGACCTCGTCTCCGTCCGTTTCCGACTCGTCGTTTCTCAGCCCTTCCGAACAGGAGAGCGCCGCGGTGAAGAGGCCGAACAGCGACCCCTTGACCAGCAGCCCGACCACGTCGCGGTACCAGATCATCCGCACGAACATCAGGAAGAACGTCTCCGAGGGGAGGCCCATGAGCGTTCCCGACGATTGCCAGCCCACGACCGTCCCCACGAGGCACCCCCAGATCGAGAGCAGCGGCGTCGCCACGACGGCCGCCAACAGCCTGGGCCCGGCCAGCCGGCCCGGCGAGGGGATCGGCGCCTCGCGCTCGGCGGCCGTCGGCCGACCCGTCGAGCCGCGGACGGCTTCCGCTTGAGTCGCCCGCGCCCGCTCGATCCGGCGTCGGCGTTGCATGCCGCGAAGCTCGGGGATGATCCGCACGGGCAAGAGGCCCGCCAGTGTCAGGCCGGTCATCATCGAGGCGAGGTTGCGGAGCAGCCCGACTCCCACGACCGCCCCCGTGCCGTCCACGAATGTGCTGCCGTAATACGCCTGCAACGACAGGAACGAGCCCATCGCGACGTGAACCAGGCCGACGAGCGGACAGCCGGCGAACAGCATCCACGACAGCTCGGCGATCGTCGCCGACCAGAGCCCGGCTTCCTCGTCGTCGTCGGACGATCGAACGAACGATGTCGCGGCCGAGATCATCACCACGGCCGTCGCGCCCAGGTGGCCGAGCGTCCCCACGACCAACCAGCCAAGCCAGCCGATCGGCGCCAGCCAGGCGGGCGATTCGGATTCGGAGGCGTTCATGCTGGTGCCAAGCGCCATGTCGATCTCACCCCCGGATGGTTTGGCGGTACTGCGTGGCCGTCGCCGGCAGCGTCTTGCCCGGCTTCTGCGGCGAGGGCGTCCCGGCCGGCGGTCGCCCGCCCAGCCAGTCTTTCCAGCGCGCCACAGCGGCCTGCCGCTCGGGCTCCTCGGCCCACGGCACGTAGCCGAAATCCTGGCCGGTCCGCTTCTTCAACTCCTCGTGAGCCGCGAGCCGGACGACCGGATCGGCGTCGTTCAACCGCGCGACCAGCGCCGGCACGACCTGCGAACTCGACCGCTGATCGCCGAGACTGAGCGCCCGGGCCCGCACCAGGGGCGCGGGATGCTGGATCTTGCGAAAGTTGCGCGGGCCCAGACCGCACCCCGAGGAAATCCCCAGGATCAAGACCAGGCCGTTCATCGCGATCAATCGCCTCATCCCCACACTGCTCTTCCATGAACAGCGACACGATCCCGCCAGCGTTAGACGAACAGGCGCACGCTCGTGCCCCCGTCGTCCCGACTCGCGCCGGACTTTAGTCGAATTGGGGAAGATCGACAATGCCAATCAAACCGCCCGACGCCCCGCCGCGGAACGCGACGTTCGGACGCATCGCATTCACTCGGGCAGTCGCAAGCCCGGAAGCGTCCCCCGAGCTGCGAGCGCGTCGCGAAGGGCCTGGAAGATCACCTGGTGGCCCTTGACGCTGGGGTGCTTGTCCCAGGCGGAAACCCGGAACTCGTCGACGCGGAGATCGCCGAACGCGGCGCTCAGGTCGAGGCAGTCGAGCCGATAGCGACGCACATAACCGTGCATCAATTTCTGCATGATCGGATTATCGCGTTTCTCGTCGGCTCGGGGGAGCATCACCACGGTGACCGGCAAGCCGGTCCGCCTCGAGAAGTCGCCCCAGCCGCCGTAAGCGCCATCGAGCAAGGCTTTCAGCTCGAAGCGGATCTTCCGCTGAAACTCTTCGGGCGAGTCGCCGGCCGAGACCTTCGATCGACGGAGTGCAGCGGCGACGTACTCCAGAGGGACTGTCGGCCGCGGGTCCGTGTGAACAATCGCGTCGAGATGCCGTTCTTCAAGCGACGGGTCGAGGATCGAGGCGTCGCAGAGGATCCAGTCGGGCTGGTAGCGCTCGGCCTCCATCGACATCCGGAGCAGGCGCCGCGAGGGCGAATCGCCCGAGACCGCCAGGTTCACGACCTCGACGCGGCGGCCCAAATCGGGCAAGCCCTGAAGCCAGGTCTCCAGGAGGCGCGGGTACGCCTCGTCGTCGGTGACCCCGTGCCCCATGGTGTTCGATGAGCCGATGACGACGATCCGATAGACGTCTGCGGGCTTGTCGAGCGACACCTCCGGAGTTCGGTACCCCCGGCTGTTGGTGTGAAATGGAGCGCCGTTCCACACCATGTCGAGGTTGGGCTTCATCCGCCATCGGAGATACGTCGGGTCCGAATCGACGATGCCCGAAGCGCCCGACGGAACCCAACCCGGGGGGGGCTGGCCGTTCTCGTCGTCGACGACCGCGTCGCGCTCCGAAAGCCCGCTCTTGCCGATCAGTTGCTCGTAATATCCCCCGGTCTCGACGTGTCGCAGCTCGCGACCGACGCGGGTCTTCCCCTTCGCCACCCGCAGCAGGTCGGTCTCGGGCTGGATCGTCGAGATCGCCAGCAGCGAGGCGCACGCCAGGAACGGGACGCCGTCCTTGGCCCGGCGCCAGGACCACCCCTGTTCGCGGGTCGTCTTCGAGCGGGAGCTGTTTGCATTCATAACGATCGAGCACCACGAGATTCGGTGTGGATCGAATCCGATTCCAGGTACGTTGGGACGAATCGAGAGAGCCGCGCCGCGAGCCGTTGAAGATGTGACGTGACGCCGCGCCGGATTCTCGAAAGCCTCGATTACCCCAAAATCCGATTTCTCACAAGACGGGCTTCTCGATCGACATCGGCTCTGATTCGATTCCACCGACGCGTCGCGGGCCGCCGGAAACCAGCGCGTAGGCCGCCGCCCCCCCGGCGACCGCGCCGCAGAGATGGCCGTCCCAGGAGACGCCGGATTGCAGCCCCGGCACAACGCCGAAGACGAGCGATCCGCCGTACAGGAACCCAACGAGCACCGAAACAAGCAACGGGATCGGTCGGCGTTCGAGCAGGCCCGAAGCGATTAAAAACGTGATCAACCCGAAGACCAGCCCGCTCGCCCCGATGTGGATCGCGGGCCGGCCGAAGACCCACAGCAGGAACCCGCTCAAAAAGGTGATGCCGGCGACGATCTTCCAGGACTGAGCCCGCGACCCCGCGAGTATCGTCAGGAGGATGAAAAGGGGGACCGTATTGCCCAGCAAATGCGCGAAGCTCGCATGCAGGAACGGCATGGCCGCGATTCCGACCAGCCCGCCGACCGTGCGCGGCACGACGCCGAACCGGTCGACGCCCGGCGCCATGAAACTGACGAGGTAGACCGCCCAGATCACGCCGAGGAACCCAAAGATCCCCTCGATCTCCTCGCCCACCGTGTGCATCGCGGCTCGCATTGAAACACCTCCCCGGCCGTCAGCCTCGCCCTAACACTCGCCAGCGTAGGACAAGCCGACCCGCGAAACAACCGCCGCTCGACCTCCTGGGCTTGTCGGCCGTGGTATAATCGACCAACCCGAACGGTCCGAAGAATTCGACGGCCGAAGCGTTTGTGAGTTTCGGAACACGATGCAAACCACCTTGATCGGCAACCCCGCGCCGGCGTTCGATCTGCCCTGCACGCGATTCCCCGACCCGGATCGAGGCCGGGCGCGGTTGAGCGACTCCAGCGGCCGCTGGCTGATCCTGGTCTTCTATCCGCGCGACTTCTCGATGGTCTGCCCCACCGAGTTGATCGGCCTGAGCCAGCGGCATGAGGAACTCGCGGAACTGAATTGCGACCTGCTGGCGATCGGTTGCGATCCGGTCGACCTGCACGAGCGGTGGATGGCCACCCCGAAGGCCCAAGGGGGGCTGGGAGGGCTCAACTTCCCCCTGGCCAGCGATCCCGACGGCGAGGTCTCGCGCGCCTACGGCGTTTACCAGTCGCGCGAGAACGTGGCGGTTCGCGGGACGTTCATCATCGATCCCGAGGGGCTGATCCAGTATCAGGTCGTCCACAGCCTGAGCGTCGGCCGGCGGAGCCAGGAAGTGATCCGGGTCCTCACCGCGCTTCAGTCGGGCGGCCTCTGCCGCGAGGACTGGATGTCGGACAGCTCGCACATCGACCCCTACGCCGCCTTGCGGCCGGGTCATATCTTCTCGCACTACCTGATCGACTCCGAGATCGGCGTGGGGACGTTCGCTCGGGTCTACCTGGCCCGCGACCTCCAGCTCGATCGTCCGGTCGCCCTCAAGATCTTCCGCAAGGATTGCCCGGTCACGCCGAGCACCGTGCTGGCCGAAGCGCGCTCGGCGGCGGCGCTCAACCACCCGAACGTGTCGACGATCTACGCCGTCGACGACACGGCGGGGCTGCCGATCATCGCCATGGAATTCGTCGACGGCCTGTCGCTCGCGCAGGTGGCCCGGGCCCGGACGCTGGCGTCCGACGGCCTGCTCGACGTCAGCCGCCAGATCGCGGCGGGCATGGCCGCCGCCCACGACGCCGGCATCGTCCACGGCGACCTCAAGCCCGAAAACATCATGCTCAGCGAAGACGGGTTCGTCAAAATCCTCGACTTCGGCCTCGCCCGGCGGCTGCACCGGATTCAGGCGATGAAGACCGACGAGACGACCGAGCTTGGCATCGCCGAGTCGGGCGACGGCCTGTTCGGAACCCCGCGCTACCTGGCGCCCGAACAGACCCGGGGCGAGCCCGCCTCGTTCGCCAGCGACGTCTTCTCGCTGGGTATCGTGTTCTACGAACTGACGACCGGCAAGACGGCGTTCGCCGACGGCAACATCCTTCGGGTTCTCGACCAGATCCGCAACCTCGACCGTCACGCGATGGCCTCCGAGGCCGGCGAGCCGTTCACGGGGCTGTTGCAGTCGATGCTGACCCCCGACCCGGGCGACCGCACCATCACGATGCGACAGATCGTCAACGAGATCGACGCGGTCTGCGAATCCGTGTAGCCCCCCGCCGAAATCACAGAGCCGACGCCGACATCGACGTCGGCCTCCCGCCCGCCCCTCCAGGAGCCCGCCTTGTCCACCACCAACGGTTCGTTTCTCGCCATCTTCGACCACGACGGCGTGCTCGTCGATACGCTCAAGCTTCACCAGGACGCCTGGGAGGAGCTGGGCCGGCAGACTGGAATGGCCCTGTCTCCGGAATTCATCCACCAGACGTTCGGGATGACGAACCCGAGCATCCTCCGCATGGTCGCGGGCGAGACGATCACCGACGCTGAGATCGCCGGCCTCTCCGACCGCAAGGAAGTCTGTTATCGCGACCTCGCACGCGGCCGGATCGCCCTGATGGACGGCGTCCGCGACGTGCTCGACGCCCTGACCGAGGCCGGAGTGGCGCTGGCGATCGGGTCGAGCGGCGTCCGCGCGAACCTCGACCTGACGGTGAGCGAGTGCGGCCTGGACGGCCGGTTCGCCAAGATCGCCTCGCTCGAAGACGTCACGCGGGGCAAGCCCGACCCACAGGTCTTCCTGGCCGCCGCGGCCGGGGCGGGCGGCGCGCCCGAGCGGTCGGTCGTCTTCGAAGACGCCCCAGTCGGCGTCCAGGCTGCCAAGGCCGCCGGCATGTACGCGGTGGGCGTCGAGTCGAGCAACCCCGCCCAGGCGCTCTGGGACGCCGGAGCCGACGAGGTCGTCGCCGATCTTCGCGGCTACGACGTCACCGCCTTGCTCGCCCGGCTCAGGGACCGCCGATCGTAGAAAACTCGCCGGAAAGCCCGATTTCCCCCGATCCGACGCCGGCCAGTCGAAGCACGATCCGGCGGATCAGCTTGCCGATCAGCGGCGTCGCCTTGCGGCCGGCTTCCAGAACGTCCTCGTGGCGGACCGGCGTCGCCGCGACGCCGGCCGCCGCGTTCGTCACCAGCGCCAGCCCGAGAATCTCCATCCCGGCGTGCCGCGCGACGATCGCCTCGGGCGCCGTCGACATGCCGACCACGTCGGCGCCCAGCACGCGCAACATCTTGATCTCGGCGGGCGTCTCGTAGCTCGGGCCGGGAAGGCACGCATAGACGGCCGGGATCAGGTTGATCGCCAGTCGCTTGGCCTCGCTTCGCGCAAGGTTCCTCAGCCGCTTCGAATAGACCTCGCTCATGTCGGGGAACCGCTCACCGAGCCCGGCGTCGTTGGAACCGCGCAGCGGATTGGACCCGATCAGGTTGATGTGGTCGGAAAGGCAGACGATGTTGCCGGGCCGCAGTTCGGGCCGAACGCCACCGGTCGCCGCGGTGAGGATCAGCGTGCGGACGCCCAGGCGCTGGAGCACGCGGACCGGGAACGTCACCGTCTCCAGGTCGTGCCCCTCGTAGTAGTGGAATCGGCCCTGGAACAGGATCGCCTTCGCCCCCTCGACCGAGCCGAAGACCACGTTGCCCGCGTGGCCCGCGACGGTCGGCTTCGGGAAGTGGGGAACCTGATCGTAGGGGATGACCGTCTGGTCGGTGAACCGGTCGACCAACGAGCCCATCCCCGACCCCAGGATCACCGCCGCGGCCGGCGGTTCGCCGAGAGCCGACCGCAGCACGGCCGCCGCCTCGTCGGCTCGGGCCGTCACGTCGAGGCTGCTGGAGGACGGTTTCATAACAGGACCCCCGCGATACACGCCGTTAGGAAATTGGCCAGCGTCGCGGCCAGCAGCGCGCGAATTCCGATCCGCGCCAGGTCGCGCCGACGCTCGGGGATCAGCGCTCCGAGGCCGCCGAGCTGGATGCCGAGCGAGCCGATGTTGGCGAAGCCGCAAAGGGCGAAGCTCGCGATCAGGAACGAGCGGTCGAGGATCGCGCCGCGAAGCCGCACCAGGTCTTGAAACGCGATCAATTCGTTGAGCGCCGTGCGCGTTCCGAGAAGCCCGCCGACGGAACGGCAGTCTTCCCAGGCCACGCCCAGCATGTAGGCCACCGGCGCGAGCGCCCAGCCGAAGAACGCCTCGAGCGAGGTTCCCATTCGGTCGAGCCCCAGATTGATCAAGACGATCAGGCCGGTGACGGCGAGGAGCGTCGCGGCGATGGAGAGCGCCATGCGAAACCCCTCGCGCGTCCCCCGCACCGTGGCGGCGAGAATGTTGGCGTCGGGGCGACGGTCGTCGGTCCGAACGCGGCCGAGGGTCTCGGGCGTCTCGGTCTCCGGGATCAGCAGCTTGGAGAGGAGAACGGCGCCGGGCGCGGTGATGAGCATGGCGGTCAGGACGCGCCGGGGCTCGACTCCGAAAGCGAAATACGCCGCCATGATCAGGCCGGAGACGTTCGCCATGCCGACGGTCGTCACGGTCAGCAGCTCCGACGTCGTCAGCTTCGGCAAGTACGGCCGGATCGCCAGCGGCGCTTCGGTCTGTCCCAGGAACATCGACGCCGCCACGTCGAGCGACTCGGCGCCGCTGGTCCCCATCAGCCGCGACGTCGTCGCCGCGAATCCTCGGACCACCCGTTGCATGACTCCCAGGTGGTAGAGCACGGCGGACAAGGCCGAGGCGTAGACGACCGTCGGCAGCACAAGGATCGCGAACACGAACCCCGCCAGACCGTCGCGATCGACGTGCGGCTTGCCGAAGACCGCCTCGACGAGCGACCCCGCCTGACGGACCAGCCAGACCCCCGCCGGAACCCGCAACACGAGGATCGCGAAGACCCACTGGAGGGCCAGGCCCCAGAAGATCACCTTCCAGGAGATCGCGGCCCGGTTCTCCGACAGATAGATCGCCACCCCGACGATGAGCACCATGCCCAGCAGGCCCCGCACCCGGTCGCCCAGGTCCAGCAAGTCGAGGCCCGAGGGGACCGTGAACTGGAACGACCACCGCCCGATCGACAGGCGATAGCCGTGATGAATCACGATCGGCTCGATCCGGATCGTTGGCTGGGGGTCCAGCGGCGCCGGGTCGCCGCCCGCGTCGGGCGCGGGCTCCACGGCTTCCGTAGGCGCGGCGTTCGCGTCCTGGCCGTCGCGGGCGGAGGCCGGAAGCAGCAAGCCGCCGAGCGTGAAAAACAGGGCCAGAATCGCCGTTCGCATCATTTCGCCTTTTCCAGGTTCTCGGAGGGACGGGGTCGGCTCGCTCACGTGAAGTCGGCTTCAAGCCGCTCCACGACCACCAGCGTCGGCCCGTCCATCGGCTCGTCCGCCATCCTGTAGGCGTCTTCGATCATCGTCAGGGCTTCCGGAAGCGCGCGCTCGTCGTTGACCAGGACCGTACAGAGCGACTCGCCGACCTCGACCCGGTCGCCAAGCTTCTTGTGCAGGATCACTCCCACCGCCGGGTCGATCGTCGAATCGACTCGCGCCCGCCCCGCGCCCAGCAGCATGGTCGCCACGCCGATCGGCCGGGCGGCCAGCGCGTGCACGAACCCCGCGCGCTTCGACTCCAGCTCGATCGCCCGCCTGGCTTGCGGCAGGAGACTCGGATCATCGACCACCCGCGGGTCGCCCCCCTGGGCGGCGATCAGGCGGCGGAACCGCTCCAGGGCCGAGCCGTCGTCGATCGTTCGAGCGCACGCCGCGCGGGCCTCGTCGATCGTGCCGGCCAGCCCCGCCAGCAGCACCATCTCGGCGGCCAGTAACAACGAGACTTCCATCAGGTCGTCCGGCCCTTCGCCCCGCAGGCAGGCCAGGCTCTCGACGATTTCCACCGCGTTGCCCACCGCCCGGCCCAGCGGTTGATCCATCCTCGTGATCAAGGCGACCACCTTCTTGCCCATCGCGTGGCCGATGTCGCACATCGTCTCGGCGAGCCGTCGCGAGTCTTCGAGATCCGCCAAGAAGGCGCCGCCCCCCGTCTTGACGTCCAGCACCAGGCCGTCGATCCCCTCGGCCAGCTTCTTCGACATGATCGACGAGGCCAGCAAGGGAATCGATTCCACCGTCGAAGTCGCGTCGCGCAGCGCGTACAAGAACTTGTCGGCCGGGGCGATCTCGGCCGTCTGACCGATCAGCACCAGGCCGGCCTCGCGAAGGATCGCCTTGTACCGTTCCAGGTCGACGTCGACCTGAAGGCCGGGGATCGACTGGAGCTTGTCGAGCGTCCCGCCGGTGTGCCCCAGCCCTCGGCCCGAGACCATGGGGACCATCACGCCGGCCGCCGCGGCGATCGGCGCGAGGATCAGCGACGTCTTGTCGCCCACGCCCCCGGTGCTGTGCTTGTCGATCTTCGGGCCGGGGATCGACGACAGGTCGACCACGACGCCCGACCGCATCATCGCGTTGGTCAGCGCCGACGTCTCGCCGCGGTCCATCCCGCGCCAGACGATCGCCATCAGGAGAGCCGACCACTGGTAGTCGGCGACGTCGCCGCGCGCGATGCCTTCGACCATCCAGTCGATCTCGGCCGCCGAGAGCGTCTCGCCGTCGCGCTTCTTCCGGATGACGTCCACCGCTCGCGTCATGGCAGGGCCTCGGTCCGATCAGGGATGATGCGCGGCCTCGTCCGGGTCGGCCGAAGTCGCGAACTGGCGGTCTCCGGCGTCGCCGAGTCCGGGGTAGATGAAGCCGATCTCGGTGAGCCGCTCATCGATCACGCCGACGTGGATCGGCACGTCGGGCATGGCCTCGGCCATCCGGGCGATCCCCTCGGGCGCGGCGATCAGCGAGATCAGCTTCAGGCGAGGGACGCCCGCCGCCTTGAGGATCTCGCAGGTCCGCACCGCCGAGCCCCCCGTGGCGAGCATGGGATCGACCACGAACGCGACGGTCAGCCGCGGCCGCACGGGGAACTTGTTGTAATATTCGGTCGGACGGAGCGTCGTCTCGTCGCGAAACAGGCCGATGTGCCAGACCTCGGCCTGCGGAATCAGATCGATCAGCCCATCAGCCATCCCCAGCCCCGCGCGGAGGACCGGCACCACGCCCACGACGTCGCTGAGTACGTGGGCCGTCGCCGGCCCCAGCGGCGTCGTCACCTGGGTGTTCCGCGTGGGAAGATCCTGGCACGCCTCGTGCCCCAGCAAAACGGCCAGACTCCGCACCAGCGCGCGGAACTCGGCCGGGCCCGTGCGAACGTCGCGCAGGGAGGCGATCTTGTGATGAACGATCGGATGCGATGACGGGAAAACCGGCTGCACGCGGGTGGCTCCACTTCGCGACACGATGCGTTCCGACACGGAAATCTCGACCGGCCCCGCCCGCGGCAGTCGCCGCGAGGGGGTCGTGATCCTTCGAAGTTTGTCACATTCCACGGCCCGAAGCCAGTAGCCTGTGAGCGCCGGCCGCCTTCAAAAGCCGGGGAATCCTCACAATGGCCGCGCTGCGTCGGGCCAAGTAGAATGCGGGCGACGCCGCTTCACGAATCGACGAGACGCCCTCCGGAGCCAAGCGCGATATGAACACTCGACGACGATCCTTCCGAACACTGTCGACGACCGCCGCGGCCCTCGTGACACTCGGCCTGTTCGTCGGCCGGGCGGAAAGTCAGACGGCCGCCGCGAAGCCCTTGTTTCGAGCGGGCGCGGCGACCGCGAACGTCACGCCGTTTCTGGGCGAGCCGATCGTCGGCAACTTCGAGACCCCGCCCGCCAGCCACATCCACGACGAACTGCACGCCCGCTGCCTGGTTCTCGACGACGGCGCGACGAAGCTGGCGATCGTTCTCGTCGACAGCGTCGGCGTCTCGCGCGAGGTTTACGACGCCGCGAAGAAGCTCGCGGCCGAGAAGACGGGAATCCCCGCGCGAAACATCCTGGCGGCGGCCACGCACACCCATTCGGGGACCAGCTCGCAATCCGAAAACATGATGCGAGCGAACGAAAGGCTGACTCCCTATCAGCAGTTGCTTTCACAACGAATCGCCGATGTGATCCAGGTGGCCGCCAACAACCTGGAGCCGGCCCAGATCGGCTGGGGCGCCGTCGACGTCCCCGGCCCGCTTTTCAATCGCCGGTGGCTCTTGCAGCCCGGCAAGACGGCGAAGAACCCGTTCGGCGGCAACGACCGGGCGGTCATGAACCCCGGCAACCGCCCGGACCTCCTCGAACCGGCCGGCCCGACCGACCCCCAGGTTTCGTTCCTGGCCGTCCGGACTCCCCAGGGACGCCCCCTCGCGCTCCTGGCGAACTACTCGCTGCACTACATCGGCGGCGTGCCCATCGGCCATGTCTCGGCCGACTATTTCGCGTGCTTCGGCCAGCGGATCGGCCTCTTGCTGGACGCCGATTCGCGAGGCTTCCCCCCGTTCGTCGGGATCATGTCGAACGGCACCAGCGGCGACGTGAACAACATCGACGTCAAGGGGACCTCGACCCGCTCCTACGGGCCTTATCAGAAGATGAACGTCGTCGCCGACGAACTCGCCGACGCCGTCGCCGGCGCGTATCGCAAGGTCGCGTTCCACGACCACGTCCCCCTGGCCGCCGCCCATCGCGAGCTGACTCTCGCCACGCGAAAGCCGACGCCCGAACAGCTCGACCGCGCCCGCAAGATCCTCGCCCAGCCCGCCGACGCCCCGAAGCAGCACGGGCTCGAACGCGCCTACGCCCAGCGCACGCTGGAGCTGAACGACGCGCCCGCCGAGATCTCCGCCCCGCTCCAGGCCCTGCGCATCGGCGACCTCGGAATCGCCTCGATCCCGTTCGAGGTCTTCACCGAGATCGGCCTCGAAATCAAGAAAAAAAGCCCCTTCCAGCCGACGTTCACGATCGAGCTGGCCGGCGGCAGTTACGGCTACCTGCCGACCCCTCGACACTTCGACATCGGCGGCTACGAAACCTGGCTCGGAACCAACAACGTCGAGCCCGAAGCCTCCACGAAGATCGTCAAAACCCTCATGGAGCTATTCGCCGATCTCGACGCGCAGCGAAAAGCGGCGCGCCCTTGAAACCAGCCCGCTTATTCCGACTCCCCCCAGACGCGCGGCGACTTGAAGCCCGGGGTGATCGGCGCGATCTTCGGGGGGACGGCTTGGGCGGCCAACGCATCGTAGCGGGCGCGAAGCTCGGCAACCTTCGCGGGCTCCTTCGAGGCCAGGTTGGTCTTCTCGTTGGGGTCGTCGCTGATGTGGAACAACTGCACCGGCTCATTCCGCGTCGCGTTCTTCCGAGCGGCCTTGGGGGCCTCGTCGTCAAGGACGCCGGGGCCGCTGGAATTGGTAACGATGAGCTTCCAGTCGCCGACGCGGATCGCGCCGCCGCCGGGCGCGGCGTTCAGGAGGATCTCGTCGTGGGGCGAAGGTTTGCCCTCGGTGATCGCCGGCCAGGCGTCGCGGCCGTCGAGCGGCAGGTTCTGCGCGGAGGTGACTCCCGCGAGCTTGAGCAGCGTCGGATACCAGTCGACGATGTGCAGCGGGGCGTTCACGACCGAGCCCGCCTTGATGCGTCCCGGCCAGTTCGCGAAGGCAGCGACCCGCACGCCACCTTCGTAGAGCGTCGCCTTCGCACCTCGGAGCGGACCGTTGCTGGTGACGACGCCCGGGTTCGGGCCGCCGTTGTCGCTCGAAAACAGGACGAGCGTGTTCGAGCCGATCCCCTTCTTCTCGATGGCCGAGGCGATCTGCCCCACCGCCTCGTCGAGGGCGGCCAGCATCCCCGCGTACGTCCGTCGCGGTTCGGCGAGAGCGGCGTACGGCTCCTTGTAGCTCGCCGGAACCTGGTGCGGGGCGTGGACGGCGTTGAACGGAACGTACAAGAACAGCGGCCGGGCGACGTCATGCTCGGCGATCACCCGCGTCGCCTCGCGGGCGATCAGGTGGGTGCTGTAGCCCTCGTCATGGTTCTCCTTGTCGTCGCGGTGCCAGTCGTGCCCGCCGTCGCGGACGTGCGTGTTGTAGTCGAGCGCGCCGTTGTAATGGCCGTACTGGTGGTCGAACCCGCGACGGGTCGGCAGGTACTCGGGCCGGAAGTGACCGAGGTGCCATTTGCCGACGATCGCCGTCTCATAACCCGCCTCCTTGAGCCCCAGGGGCAGCGTGCGCTCCTCCAGCGGCAGGCCGTACTGGGCCCACGGCCGAACCACGCCCACCTGGAGCCCGTGCCGCATCGGATACCGGCCCGTCATCAACGCCGCGCGGGTCGGCGAGCAAACCGGCTGCACGTAAAACTGCTCAAGCCGCGCCCCGGAAGCCGCCAGGCGGTCCAGGTTCGGCGTCTTGATCTCCGAACCGTGCCAGCCGACGTCGCCCCACCCCATGTCGTCGGCGAGGATCACCACGACGTTCGGCCGTGACGCCTTCTCTTCTGCGCGAACCGCCACGCCCGACGACAATAGACCCAGCAAGCCCGTCCACGCCGCGACCATCATCCGAAACATTCTCATGCGTCGACCTCGAAAATCTCTGTTCCCAACTGCCACCACGCAAGGAGGCAGAGATTCCACCCTATTCCGATAGACTTAACAATCTATCAACAATCAGACGCTGAGAACAAGAGCGTGGGACGATCGGCTCCAGATTGCGACCGGGGCGAGGCTCCCTTACAGTCCTGCTGGAGCGTGTTGAACTCAGGCGCTGGAGGATAGCGATGGACTCGCGCGAAAAGGCGACGGCCCGGCCGCGGACGAAGTGGATGATCCTCATCGTCGGATCGGCCGCCGTGCTCGGTCCGATCCGGTCGCCGGCCGGGGAGGATTCGGCGGATCGACCGATCGTCCGAGGGCTGACCGGCGAGGTCGGCGACGTCAAGGTCGTCGTTCCGGGAGCCGAGTCGGTCGGGACGCTGGCGGACACGCCCCGCGCGGCCGACGTCGACCTCAAGCGGATGGCCGAGTGGGCGATGAACTATTTGATCCGGACCCCGCGCCCGGACCTTGGCTATGAACCCGTGTTTCAGTGCCACCCGCTTCGCTGTCCGCCGGCCCCCGAGGGGCAAGACCCGGTCGTCGCGTGCGACACCGACGCCCGGATGGACTGGGAATGGTACTACATGCGCGAGGTCTCGGGGTCAAACGCCGGCCGCGAGGTCGAAACGGCGTTCCATAAGCGGATTCGGTCCTACATCGCGCCCGACGGCAAGGTTTGGAGCCATCCCGGAGCGTTCAACGAGGGAGACATCGGCGCGAAGTACGGCGAGAAAGACCGCGTCATCCACATCTGGGGCGCGACCAAGATCCTTCAGAGCCTCGCCGAGCACCACACGCGCCACAACGACGCCGAATCGAAGGCCCTGGCCCGCAAGGTGATGCTCGCGCTCAAGAAGCTGGCGACCTGGGACGATCAGGGGCGGTGCTGGTTCGCCTGCGGGATGGGCGCGTTCAAGGCCGACGGCTCGGTCTCACCCAACGGCTGGAATCGCCAGCCCGCGCCGATCGTCGGTCCGCTGGTGGTCTACTGGCAGGCGACCGGCGACGCCGACGCCCTGGCCTTCGCCCGCGCCTACGCCGACGGCATGATCGCCGGCGTCCAGCCCGACGGCCTCCGGTTCGCCGCCGACGGCCGGTTCGACGGCCACAGCCACGCCACGATGCACGCGGTATGGGGTGTCGCCCGCCTGGGCCTCGCGACCGGCGAGGCGAAGTACACCCAGCTCGCCAAGGGGGCCTGGGACTACATGCTCACCCGAGGCACCGGCACCGGCTGGTTCCCGGCCGGGCCGGACAGTTGCAATGAGACCTGCTGCGTCTCCGACATGATCTCCATCGCGGCCCTGATCGCCCGTTCCGGGTATCCCGAATACTTCGACTACGCCGAGCGTTACCTGCGCAACTCCATCAGCAACACGCAGTTCATCGTGACGCCCGAGTTCGAAGCCTATTACCGGCGGCTGAACGCCGCCAAGGGAGAGCCGGCCGTCACGGCGGGCCTGGACGCCCTGCGACGGTTCCAGGGGGGCGTGATCGGCGGCACCGGCCTGAACGACTTCGAGAACGAGCTGCTCGGCCGGGTTTCCAGCTTCGAGATGTTCGGCTGCTGCGCTCCCGAAGGCATGCGCGCGATCTACACCGCCTGGACCGAGACGATCGGCCGTCGCCCGGAGTCGAAGCTCGGGCCCGCCGGCGTCTACGTCGACATGAGCCTATCCCGCACGTCGCCCTGGGGCGAGGTCGTGTCGTTCATGCCCGACGCCGGCCGCCTGACGGTCAAGGCGGCCGTCGCCGACGCCTTCTTCCTCCGCCCGCCCCACTGGGCCCCGCACGACCAGGTGCGCGCGTTCGTCGGCACGAAGCCGGCCCCCGTCCGCTGGTCCGGCGCCTACGTCCGGTTCGACGCCTCCCCCGGCGACGAGCTCACCATCACCTACCCGCTGATCGGCTTCACCCACAAGGTCGACGGCCTCTGGAAAGCCACCGCGCCGAACCTCAAACTTACCTTCCGCTGGCTCGGCAACATGGTGACTTCCGCTGAGCCCGCCACCACCCTGACGCCCCTTTTTCTGGGCAAACCGCGCGTGCTTCCTCCTGCCCCTTCGTTAGAGTGATTCCGATGAAGGCTCAGAAAAATGGAGGATAATCTATCACTGCAACAAGTCTCGGGCGACGACCCGCCAGTACGCCTCGATCCAGTCGTCTCCGATCGGCGCGACACGCTTGTAGTCCCAACCGCCGAGTTCAAGCTCGCCCACCATCCACTCCGAGCGCGTTCCGTTGCTGGAATGGACGATGACCGGGCAGACCGGAGGCCGCTCCGCCAGGAATCGGGCCACCTCGATCCCGTCGCCAGGGTCTTCCGTTTCTCCGTCCTGCGGCTCAAGATCGTGATCGAGCGAGATGAGGCGCGCGGAGGCGAGGAAGGGCCCGACCTCCCGGACCATCGTCCTGGCACTTCGCCAGACGACATGTTGCAGTGTGGGTGCGATCGACGTGAGAACTGCGGTGAATCGCTCAATCCGCTCGCCATCGTCCTCGAGCATCAAGATCATGGCATCTCCGATGATTCGCCCCGCCGCGCTGCGTCTAGATCGATAACAGGTCAAGAAGATTCGTGGCCTGGGCATCGCCTCCCGACGTCAACCTGTCAAATCCAGACACACGCACGCGTTATCTTTGATCGCCGTCCCCCTCTTGAGCCTCTGACCCACTGGCGTGGCAGATCAAGCCATGCGGTTACAACACCAAAGCGGATCGGTGGTTTGTTACGTGATCATCTGACGGAATCGGGCCCCATGTAGAGGAGGATTTCGACGCCATGAGCACTGTCGAGGAGATCGAACGTGCCATCCAGCAACTCCCTCCCGAGAAGCTGACGGAACTCCGCGCCTGGTTCGTCGCGTTCGACGCCGAAGGGTGGGATCGCGATCTCGACGAGGACCTGCGGGCCGGCCTCCTCGATCAGCTCGGCGACGACGCTCTTGCGGATCTTGACGAGGGGCGTTGTTCAAGCCTGTGAATCACCATGCCACGCCCTGATTCTGGTCTCAGCACCATCAACCGACCTCGGCCCGCGTGCAACCCAAACGCAAACCGCGCCAAAAGCAGAGGTTGATCTATCCAGCGGTTCCTTCGTCCGTTCCGCTACTCCGCCTCGCCGCACGCATCGCATTCATCTGGCTTCGTGGCGGCGGCGGTCTTTTTCGGTTCGGGCTTGGGCGAGGGCTTCTTATCGGCGTCGGCGGGCTTGGGAGTGAGGTTGGGGACGAGGCTTGGGTCGTACTTCGAGCCGGCCGAGACCTGGACGACGGTGATCCGCATTTTGGTCGGGAAGAACTTCTCGTGGTCGGCTCGCTTGTGGGCGTGGCCCTTGCCGCCGCTGTCGTCCTTGATGACCAGGTCCATCTGCTTGATGCCTTCCGACCAGATGATCGAGTCGTTCTCCCAGAACTTCGTCATCGAGACGTCCTTTTCGTACACCCCCTTCTCGCGATAGATCTCCGTCCCCGTGCAGCCGTAGCCGTTGCCCTTACCTTTGTTCGGAATGTAGCAGATGGTCCAGGTCGTCGGCGCGCCCCCGGCTGGCTTCTCGATGACCTCGGCCCGGATGTGGACCGTGCCGTTGCGGTAGTCGACCGGGGTCGTCCAGTCGCGGGGACGGTCCGGGTTGATCAACTTGTCCTTCACGTAATAGTGCGACTTGCTCGGCTTCGAATGGTCGGCGTCGTCCTTCGTGTAGGTGAAAGTCACGTCGAACAGGACGAACTGCTCGGCGTTCGCCTCCGAGGCCGCCAAGCCCAGGCCCGACAGCAGCAAGACCGCGCGAATCAATGTGGAATGCATCATCATGGTCTCTCGCTTTCTCCATGCTGGTGTTAGGTCGTCCACAGGATCCACCCTGCCGACCGCGCTCAAGGCAACTTTGGTTCCGGGAGCAGGTCCCCGGCAGCGATACGACCCGTCTCCTGGCCCTCGATGAGTAGAACGATGTCGGAGGTTGGTTCGTGCGTGACGAGGGAGCCGTAGCCTTCGGAAACCGGGGCGCTGTAGACCTCGATCCGACGTTCGATCAGGTTGACGATCCAGTATGCCGGGATGCCGCTTCGACCATAGGCCCGCAGCTTATCGCCCCGATCGATGCGAATACTTGCCGCCGCGACCTCGATGACCAGGGCGACGTCGGCCGGTCCGGGGTGGTGTTCGAGATAATCGATCGGCTTGCCTCGGACGATCGCCAGGTCGGGCTCCGGCTCGTCATGCTCGGGAAGCCGCACAGGCTGTTCAACCCGGACATGCCAACCCTCGGGCGTGATGGCCCGGATGACCTCCTCGATCACCATGAGCGTCGCGGAATGCCTGGGTCTCTTGGTCATTTTTTTTACCAGCAGGCCGTTGACCAGTTCGATCCCCGGATCGGCGAGCGTCCCTAGCCGAGCGAGCTCCTCGTACTGGTCGACCGTGATTCGCGCCAGATCGCTCATCTCAAGCGACGTCCTTCCTTCCATCAGTCCCGTCGTCAGGCTCATCATCCTTCTCCTTCGGCATCGGCGCAGACGATCGGCGTTTCACTCCTCGATTCTATCCTCACTCGAAGCGTCGGGAGGTCCGTAAATGCAGGCGATCTCGACTTTTCAGAGAGGAGATCTTTGTCCGAATCCGTCCATCACATCGCATACTAATGGTAGACCGAAAGGTCCGGGACGCTCCTTGTCAATTCGACGACACCATGTATCGCCGCCTGCACGCCGCCTCCTTGATGCGAGAGGACCGCGCCGGACGATCGCCGCGAGGCGTTTTGCACACCTGGAAGTACCTGGAAAACCGCGCGATCAAAGCCAATCCGCCGAAGCCCCGATCACCGTGTAACAGCCAGTGAGTCTTCCCAAAAAACGCGCGATCAAAGCCAATCGCCGGAGAGACGGAGGGAAGCATCGCCAGGGTGAAGTCCGACGTCCGCAGCAGCGAAAGGCCCCGTTTTCCGCGCGATCGAATCCAATCCGATTTGGCGATGCAACATCCTGGTAAGTCACATGTTATGTCTCTCCTTCCAGCGACGAACGAAGCCAATCCAGCGGCCGGTCCCATCGGACTTCGGGAAGGTCGCCGGGGCGAGTCGAGCGGGTTCGGCGAGGTGAAGCGGGGACGAACAAAGCCAATCTCGGATGGGGGCCCAGGCCGGGTTGGGTCGCTCGAAAACGCGACGAAGGAACGGTCATGAGCCTTTGGCTCAACCCGTCCCATGAAAATGGGGTCGGGTTGGGTTATGCTGCGGATGTCCGGCCCTGGGCGAGAGGCCGTCATTGGCTTTGGTGTCGCGAACCCGCGAAGGAACTTGGCCCCGGCCTCGGCTCGACTTCACGTCGAACCCCGTCCTGTCGCCCCCCGGAAGCGGGGAAGCACGTAGAAGAAACTGCTTTACGCCCCGAGGTCGTCCCACCGGCTCGGACTGCTTCGTTTCCGACCACTCGAGTTGGAGGGGACGTCATGGACATCGTTCACGATCGCTGCGCCGGGCTCGACGTCCACAAGAAGACCGTCGTCGCCTGCGTCCGCCACATCAACCCCGACGGCTCGGTCGCCTCGGTGGTCCACACCTTCGGCACGATGACCGCGGACTTGCTGGCCCTGGCCGACTGGCTCGACGCCCACGGCGTCCGCGAGGTCGCCATGGAGAGCACGGGCGTCTACTGGAAGCCGATCTTCCACATCCTGGAAGGGCGGTTCAACGTGATGCTGGTCAACGCCGGCCGGCTCAAGCAGGTCCCCGGCCGCAAGACCGACGTCAAGGACGCCGAGTGGATCGCCCAGTTGCTCCAGCACGGCCTGCTGTCGCCCAGCTTCATCCCCAAGCCGGAGATCCGCGAGCTTCGCGACCTGACCCGGCAGCGCACCGAGTTGGTCCGCGACCGCGCCGCGGTGGCCAATCGCCTCCAGAAGACGCTGGAGGACGCCAACGTCAAGCTGGGGTCGGTGGCCAGCGACGTCCTGGGGGCCTCGGGGCGCGCCATGATCCGGGCGATCATCGACGGCCAGGACGACCCGGAGAAGCTGGCCGATCTGGCCAAGCAGCGGCTCCGGGGCAAGATCCCCGAGCTGAGGCGGGCGCTGTTGGGCCGGGTCACCGACCACCACCGCTTCGTGCTCCGGCTGCTGACGGATCAGATCGACGCGTTGGAACGCCTGATCGAGCGGCTGGACGAGCGGATCGACGAGGCCATGAGGCCGTTCGACGAGGCGGCGGGCCGGCTCCAGGGGATCCCCGGAGTGGGGGATCGGGCGGCGGAGGTGATCGTGGGGGAGATCGGGCCGGACGTGGAGTCGTTCCCGACCGCGGGCCACCTCTGCTCCTGGGCGGGGCTGTGCCCGGGCAACGACCAAAGCGCCGGCAAACGCCGCAGCGGCAAGACGACCAAGGGGAGTCCGTGGCTGCGTTCGCTCCTGGTGCAGTCGGCGTGGTCGGCCAGCCACGCCAAGAACACCGCCTTCAGCATCTGCTACCGTCGATGGGTCCCACGACTCGGGAAAAAGAAGGCTCTGATCGCCGTGGCGCACAAGATCCTGGTGGTGATCTGGCACCTGCTCAAGAACGGGGCCGACTACCGCGAACGCCAACTACCAGCCCCTGCAGCCTGACACATGGCCCGGAAGATTTTCAGAAGAAGCCAATAACCGGGGGCGCCGAGCGGCGGACAAAGGCGATCGGGCTTGTTCGCCGGGCGGGGGTCTCATTACACTTGGCCCTTTACGGATGGCTCTCGGGGGCTGCCGGTGCCGGACCGGGGTGGAACCTGTCATGACCTTCCAGTTCGCTATGCTCGGGAGCGGCTCGAGGGGCAACTCGGCGCTGTTCAGCCACGAATCCGCGGGCCTGCTGATCGACGTCGGGCTCGGCCCGCGCGTGCTGGCCGATCGGCTCAACAGCGTCGGATCGGACTGGTCGCGGATCAACGCGGTCGTCCTGACCCACACCCACGGCGACCATGTCGACACCGGCTCGTTCAAGGGGATGGCCAAACGAGGGATCGCCCTCTACTGCCACGAGGGACACCGCGAGAACCTGAACGGCGACGGCGGTTTCGAGGCCCTCGACCGTCTGGGTCTGGTCCGGCACTATGATGAACGGCCGTTCCTGGCGCCCAGCGGGTTCCGGGTCGAGCCGATCACGGCCTGGCACGACGGCGGACCCACCTACGGATTTCGGCTCGAAGCCGGCATGGGCCTCAAGCGGCGCGGGGTGGCCGTCGGCTACCTTGCCGACACCGGCACCTGGTGCGACGCGACGGCCGACGCGCTGGCCAACGTCGACGTCCTGGGGATCGAGTTCAACCACGACGTGGCGTTGCAACAAGGGTCGGGCCGGAGCCCCGCCCTGATCGCGCGGAACCTGGGGGATCGCGGCCACCTCTCGAACCGGCAGGGGGCCGCCCTGGTCGCCTCGATCCTCGAACGCTCCCGACAGGATCGGGTCAGCCACCTGGTTCTGCTCCACCTGAGCGAGCAGTGCAATTCGCCGGAACTGGCGCTGCGGTCGGCCTGCGACGCGGTCCGGGAAAGCGGTCGGCAGGTGTTGGTCCACGCGGCTCGACAGGCGCCGGCGCATCCCGACCTCCGGTTCAAACCGACACGGTCGTCGTTCGATTGGAAAGCCAGCCTCGCCGGCGCGGGTCGTTCGAAAGCGGCCGGGCGATCGACGCGCGAGGTCGTCGGCCTGCTGCCAGGCCTGAATCTGGAGATCGCTTGACGGCCGGAGATCGTTTGTGAGCGACTACTTCCTCAGCGACGTCCATCTCCGCTCCGACCGCCCCGAGCGCGGCCAGCGGCTCGCTCGGTTCGCGGAACGGCTGAAACCCGACGACCGACTGGTGATCGTCGGCGACCTCTGCGACTTCTGGATGGGCTCGCGCGAGAGCAACGAACAGCTCATCCAGTCCCCCGGAATCCAAGCCCTCGCCGCCTTCCGCCAGGCCGGCGGAACCCTGGAAATCCTGGCCGGCAACCACGACCACTGGCTCTGCCCGTTCTACGAACAAAGGCTCGGGGCGACGATCGCCTCAGAGCCTTATTCTTTGGTGTCCAACGGCTTACGCCTTCACCTGGTCCACGGGCACCTGCTAGGCGCCCGGCGGAAATGGAAGTCGTTCCTGGAGTCGCGCGAGTTCTTCGGGGGGTTCGGACTGGTGCCCTCGCCGGTCGCCCGGGGGCTCGACGCGGTCCTGGAGGCCAAGAACCAGCGCGGGCTGGCCGACGACGAGCACCGGCACATGGCGGTCTATCGCGAGTACGCCGCCCGACTCCGCGACCAGGCCGACGTGGTGGTTTTCGGCCATGTCCACCGGGCGATCGACGAGCCGGGCCCTCCCAGGCTGATCGTCCTGGGAGGCTGGCAGCACCGGATCAGCTTCCTCAAGATCGACGCCGCAGGCGCAAGTTTCACCATCGAGAGCGGTGGACCGGACAAATCGCCGGCCGCCTCGGGCTCGTCGACGAGCCCGTCACCCCATCAGCCGAGCCGCACAGCAACATGAAATTCGACCACCACTTGCATACATCCCGCCACTCTCCCGACAGCATCATGGACCCCTTGAAAATGATCAAACAGGCCCGCGCCGTGGGCCTGGACGGAGTCGTCATCACCGAGCACGACTACCAGTGGGATGCCGACGAGCTGGCCGAACTGGCGAGTCGGGCCGACGGTCTGAAGGTCTTCTCGGGAGTCGAGGTCTCGGCCCGCGAGGGGCATTTCTTGGTTTATGGACTGCCGGATCTGACCGACGCCGGGCCGGGGATCGCCCTCAGCGACCTGCTGCGGCTGGTCGACCGCCACCAGGCGGCGGTGGTCGCGGCCCATCCGTTCCGCTGGAGCCAGCCGTTCGACGCGATCGTCGCCCAGCACGGGCCGGTCTTCCACGGCGTCGAGTACGTCAGCAACAACGTCACGCCGGAGACCCGGAGCCTCGCCGACGCCCTGCTGCGGACCACCCCCATGCCCGCCACCGGATCGAGCGACGCCCACGACGTGGAGACCCTCGGATGTTACTACAGCGAGTTCGAGGCCCCCATCGAGTCGATGGCCGACTTCGTGGCGGCCCTCCGCAAAGGGGCCGTGAGGCCGAGGCACCGCCAGGGCAAGGTCCGGCTCAGCTCGGGACCCGTCGACTGACGGCCGACGGCTCGTCGCGTTTTCCTGATTTCCGCTGGTAGTCCCAGAACGCCCGCTGCCGCGCGTTCAGCTCGCCCCGCTGATGCTTCTGAACAATCGCCAGGTCGTCGCGGAAGGCCTTGGTCTCGGCCTCGGTGAGCTTCCGCTCCGCCGCCTGAACGGCCAGCGCGTGCAAGCGCTGGTACGAGGCGGTCGTCGGCGGGCGGTCGAGGGCCGCGGCCTGCGACTCCAGAACCCGTGCGATGAGCCGGCCGTCGCCCCCCTGCTCGGCCCACTGTCGGAGGACCTGAATCAACCGCATCGTCCTGGTCGATTCGTCGAGCCTCGCGCGGATCTCGCGACCGAGCCGGAGCTGGGCCTCCTGGCGGTCGGACCTCGCCTGGGCGAAAACGCTGGCGACGATCACCAGGCTGGTCGCGACTCCCACGCCCCAGGCCCCGGGCCGACCGCGTCGGGCCAGCATGCTTCGATGGGTTAAACCGAGTGGTAGGCCGATGAGCGCTCCCCCCGCATGCCCCCAGTTGTCGATGTACCGAGGAAAGGCGATCCCCAGCGCGCCCGTGATAGCCAGGGCCTTGACCATCTGCCACGTCAGGTCGCGGTCGCGGCCCGAACGGGACCGCCAGCCCGCCGTGGCGCAGAAGCCGATGAGACCCATGATGACCACCGAACCTCCGCCCGAGTGCACGAGCGGATTGGACCCCAGGCCGTACCGGACCATCGCCGAGAGCAGGTTGCCGCCGACCCCGGCGGCCCCGTAGATCGCCACTAACTGCCACGAGCCGTACCACGATTCCAGCAGCGTCCCCAGGATGTAGAACGCGAACAGGTTCATGCCGATGTGGATGAGGCTGTAATGGACGAAATTACATGTCATCAACCGCCAGACTTCGCCGTTGGACAGGTCGCGCAGGGTGAGGTCGCCGAAGCGGTGGGCCTCGCCGATGCCGAGCACGGCCAGTCGCCAGAACGTCGGCGGGGCGACGCCGTACCGCGCGACGACCATGGCCGCGAAGACGGCGATCCAGCTCGCACAGAAGACGGCCGTCGCCGGGTAGTCCCGAATTTCTCGAGCCGCGGTGCGGAGAATCATGCCGGTCCCAATGGATCGTGTCGAACGTGTCAAGGACGCCTCGCACGCCGGGGGGGTCATCCGAGGACGGCCCGCAAAGCCTCGCGCCGCCGCTCCCACGCCTCGTCGTCGAGCACCGGCGCGAGGCCGGCCGTCGGCAACGGCGGGATGAGCTCGACCCAGGTCTTGCAGCCAAGCTGCTCGGGCGTCGCGATCAGGCTCGTCGGCCGCTCGCGGGCCCAGACCCGGACCACCAACGCCCACAGGCCGGGATTTCGATACTGGAATCGCTTATGGACGGTCTCGGAGGTCCACACATGAAACTCTTCGAGCGCGTCCAGGTCGTCCTCGCGGTCGATGCGGCGGACCGAGTCGACCGCCGCGAGGGCGCGGATGGCGACTTCTCCAGGATCGCCTCCCGGAGCAGGCCGCTCGTCCCCGGTCCGCAAGCCTTGCTGGGCCTCGTGGAGGTGGGTCGGGTAGAGCCAGAAGAACGGGTGCTCCGGCGTGAAGCCGCCCGGCCCCTCGGCGATTCCCCCCTTGCGGAGAATGACGGTCTGGGCGCCGGCGGCCAGGGCGTTGCAGACCCCGCTCCATTCCTTGAAGCCGACGCCGCACGACTTGGGGAGGTCGATTTCGCTCATGATTCCCATTCATCCTTGGGCATGCGGACCATGAGATCGACGACCGCCGCTCGGGCGTTCTTGCCCTCGAACAGGACCGCGTGCAGCTCGCCGGTGATCGGCATATCGACGCCGGCTCGCGCCGCCAGGGCGTGGACGCTGCGGATCGTCGGTACGCCTTCGGCGACGTTTTCCATGCCTTCGAGGATCGCGGCCAGGGTCTCGCCCCGGCCGATCCGCTCACCGACCGACCGGTTGCGGCCGAACGGGCTGTAGCAGGTGGTAATCAGGTCGCCGACGCCGGCCAGGCCGTAGAAGGTCCCCTGGCGGGCGCCCAGATGGACCGCCAGCCGGGCGATTTCCGCGAGTCCCCGCGTCAGCATCGCGGCCTTGGCGTTGTCGCCGAAGCCGAGTCCGTCGCACACGCCCGCCGCGATCCCCAGGATGTTCTTGAGAGCCCCGGCGAGTTCGACGCCCAGGGCGTCGGAATTCGTGTAGATCCGGAACGACTCATGACTGAACGCCCGCTGAACGGCCTCGCACAACGGCTGCGACGAGCCCGCGACCACGACCGACGCCGGCAACCCCCGCGCCAGCTCCTCGGCGTGGCTGGGGCCGCTGAGAATCGCGACCGGCCGAGGCCCGAGCGCCTCGACGATGATCTGGCTGGGCCGGGCGAAGCTGCCGAACTCGATCCCCTTGACCACGCTGAGCACCGGCGTATCCGCCGCGACGGCCGGCGCAACCCGCGACAGGCAGTCGCGCAGGTACACCGACGGCACCGCCGCCAGGATCAGCTCGGCGTCCTGGAGGGCCTCCTCGGCGTCTCCGACCACGCGGATCGACTCGGGGACGCGGATCTCGGGCAGGTGTCGCCGGTTGCACCGCGACTCGGCGATCGCGCGGGCGTGCTCGGGGTCGCGAACCCAGAGGCGGACGTCGCCGGCCGACCTGGCGAAAACCATCGCCATCGCCGTCCCCATCCCTCCGCCACCCAGTACCGCAATACGATTCATCATGCTCGCCAACGCGCCGAGGTCGATTCACCGGCCGCCCCAAGGCCGCCCGGTGGGTCAAAAGATCATTATAAGCAGACGGCCGCGACCGAGACAGGGGACGCGGTCACTCCCGGTCGAGATCGCCCCCGAATCTCATTCGCCGCGGTACGCGCGGTCAAGCAGCTCGACGGGGTGGACGACCTCGATCGCCGCGCCTCGCTCCTTGATCTTGCGGGCGATCTGAAGGATGCAGCCGACGTTGCCCGTGGCGACGACCTGGGCGCCGGTCGCCTCGATGTGGTCCATCTTGCGTCGGCCCAGCCGCTCCGACATCTCGGGCTGGGTCAGGTTGTAGGTGCCGGCCGCGCCGCAGCACAGCTCGGATTCCTCCAGCGGCGTCAGTTCGAGGCCTGGTATCATGGCGAGGAGCTGGCGGGGCTGGCTGCGGATCTGCTGCGCGTGGCAGAGGTGGCAGGCGTCGTGGTAGGTCGCCCGGATCGGGACCGCGTGCGTGGGGGGGATCGGGCCGAGGGCGACGAGGAACTCCGAGACGTCCTTGACCTTGGCGACGAACCGGGTCGCCTGATCGTGCTCGGCGGCGGAGAGGATGTGGGCGTAGTCCTTGAACATCGCCCCGCAGCCGGCCGCGTTGACCACGATCGCGTCGAAGTCGTCGGGATTGAACGTCTTCATGTTTTGACGGGCCAGCGCGAGCGCCGGCGCCTCGGCGCCCGAGTGGTAATGGATCGCCCCGCAGCAGCCCTGCCCCTTGGGGATGACGACTTCGCAGCCGTTCTGCTGGAGCACCCGCGCGGTGGCGGCCGTCGTTTCGGGGTACATGGCGTCGGCGACGCAGCCCAGAAACAGGGCCACCCGGGCGCGCTTCGGGCCGATTGGGGGCAAGACCTCGGGAAGCCGGGAGGGCGAGCCCGACAGCCGGGGGAGCATCGCCTCCATCCGTCGCAAGGTCGGGGGGAGCAGCCGGAGCACGCCGGACCGCTCGGCCAGGTCGAGGACGCCCAGCTTCTGGAGCCAGCGCGCCGGCAACAGGGCGGCCTTGACCCGGCCGGCGTAGGGGAACAGATGATGGAGGATCAGCCGCTGGAGCAGGCTCGTGCGATCGCCGGGCGGGGCGTCCTTCTGCATCGCGATCTTGTACGGCTCGATCAGCTTGCCATACTGGACGCCCGACGGGCAGGCCGACTCACAAGCCCGGCAGTCGAGGCACAGATCAAGGTGCCGGCGAACGTCGGGGCCCATCGCCAGGCGGCCGTCGGTCACGGCGCGCATCAGGTAGATCCGCCCGCGCGGGCTGTCGTTCTCGTCGCCGGTCTCGACGTACGTGGGACAGCTCGCGGTGCAGAGCCCGCAGTGGACGCATTCCTGGAAGTGACGGTACTCGATCCGCTCGGCCAGCCACTCCAGGTCGACCCCGGGGTTGAGCGCATGGTCTCGGTCCGTCGTCTTCGCCTCCGTCATCGAACAGTGCCTCGCAACGCGAATTCGGTGTCAGATGTCGCCCACGAACCGGCCCGGGTTCATCAGGCCCCGGGGGTCGAGCGCCTGCTTGACGCGCCGGGCCAGCGCCCAGTCGGCCCGAGGCTCGCCCCAGACGCGCAGGCGGTCTTTCCAAGCGGTCGGACAACGGGCGACGATCAGGTTGCCGCCGTCGCGGACGGCCGCGGCCCGGCGCGCGTCGATCTCGCGAGCGGCCTGATCCTCGGTGCATTCCCCGATCGCCTGCATCCGGACGACGCCGTTGCCGGCGTGCGCCTGGACGGCCCATCGTTCGGGGTCGAGATCGCCGACGAACGCGGCGACTCGCGAAGGTCTCAGGTTGGCGACGCAGCCGATCGGCCCCGGCTCACCGGCCTGGAACTCGATCAGAGCCGACCAGAGAGACTCCGACCCGGCGTCCCGGAAAACCTCGAAATCGAGTCCCCCGAAGTCCGTTCCGAGGCGGTCGATCTGCCAGTTGACGGAATCGACGCCGTCCTCCAGGCCGACGGCCAGGACCCACGAGTCGGCCGCGGCGCCCGCCGCTCCGCCAATGATTCGCGAGGCGGCCGGATTGAGCAGCTCGATCGCGACGGGCCGGGTCGCCGACGTGTCGAAAGCCGCGAGCAGCGCGTCGATCCGGCCGACGTCCGGGACGCGTAGCCAGACGAGGGCCGAGGCTTCAGGGAGCGGCCGGACTTTGAGGGTCAATTGGGTGATGACCCCGAGCGTCCCCATCGAGCCGGTCAGGAGCTTCGGGAAGTCGTAGCCGGCGACGTTCTTGACGACGCGGCCGCCCCCTTTGACCGCGACCCCTTCGGAGGTCACGAACGAGACGCCGATGATCTGGTCGCGCGGACGCCCCAGACCGAAGCGTCGCGGCCCGCTGGCGTTGGTCGCGTAGACGCCCCCGAGCGTGGCCCGATCGGCCTGGGGGACGTCGATCAAGAGCCGCTGGCGGTGCTCGCCCAGGATCGAGCGCAACGCCGCGACGGTCGCCCCCGCCTGGATCGTGATCGTCATGTCGGCGTGGGGGTAGTCGATCACCTGGTTCAAGCCCGTGACGTCGATCGCCGCGCCCGGTCGGCCCGGGGGACGGCCGTAGTGGAGTGCCGTCCTCCCACCTTGGGGATAGATGGCTCGACCGGCTTCCGCCTGACCGCGCACGACCTCGCAGACCTCGTCCACCGTCCGGGGATGCAACGTCTCGGTCGCCCAGCGGCCGTCGCCGAGCGGACCGGCCCCGGGGGCCTCGGGCCATCCGGCCTCTTCGTCTCGATTCAAGACTCTCGCTCCGTAGCCTGGCTCTCCGCGTTCGAGTAGAAGCGGACGTCTTCGCCCGAGATGATCCGCTCGACCATCTCCTGGACCGCGCGGATCGAGCCGATGGTCGGCTCGTCGAAGGCGCCGGGCCAGGCTTCCGTCATCAAGACCTGGGATTCGAGCGACAGCCGGTGCAGCGCGTAGGCGAGCCGGCGGTCGAGCCCTTCCAGGCTTCGGTTCTCTTCCTCCAGCAGGCGAAGCGCCGCGAGCAGCTCGGCGGTTCTGGCGGCCGAAGGCGGTTCGCCCCGACGCAGGCAGGGGAGGAAGCCTTGCGCGTCGGCGTCGCCGGGCGCGACATGGTTCCAGACGACGTCCAGGGCTCGACCATCGATCACTTCGGGGACCATCCTCTCGGAAACGACGGGCTCGACGAACCGCTGCCGCGTCTCGATGCGTATCGTCAACGGCTCGACGGCCGCTTCCCCGTCGTGATCCTCCGAGGACGACTCTCCGGCCTCGTCGGGGCCGGAGAGATCCGGGAGGAAGGCGATGGGGACGGTCAACTCGGGGAACGTGTCGGCCTCGTCGTCGGAGCGGTCGTCCGAGGCTCGCGGGTCTCGGGATTCGAGCTGGTTGCGCCATTCGGCGAGGTACTGCGGATCTTGAGCGATCTCCTTCAGCCCTTCGAGCGGCCCGCGCTGGACTTCGAGGTCGGCGACCTGCCGGCTGACGCGCTCGTTTTCGAGGGCGTGGGCCAGGAGTCGCGTGCAGTACTCTTGGATGGTCGGTACGTTCGCAAGCTCGGCCAGCTCCTCGGCGAGGTCGAGGAGGCTGCCCGGCAGGTAGACGGTCAGGCGTTGCGTCTCGTCCTCGTAGCCCGGCAGCTTATGCTCCCCCGAACGAAAGACCGGGGGCAAGCGTCGCCACCGCGAGAATCGGTTTCGCTCGGTCACGTTCCCCATGCCTTTCGGACGACCGACCCTTCCCAACGAAAGCGCGACCGGGCCCGCCAAGGCCCGCGACCACTCCTCTCATATGATACCTCCGAAACGCGTCGAGGCGAGAGCCTTGGGCCGAATCGTGGTCCGTCCGGGCCGAGGGGCCTCAGGCCGAGGCCCGGCGGCCGGGGCTTGCGCGCTCGATGCAATGGCCGCCGGTCGGCAGCAGCTTCGACGGGCTGCAACGGCCGTCGGGATTGAAGGCGTCGCGGACGGCGGCCATCGCCGCGAGGTCGTCCGGGGTGAACAGCTTGGGCATCATGGCCATCTTCTCGACGCCGATCCCGTGCTCGCCGGTGACGCTGCCCCCCAGGCGGATGCACTCTTCGAGGATCTCGTGGCTGGCCTCGAGCACGCGTTTGACCTGGTCGGGATCGCGCTCGTCGAACATGAGGATCGGGTGGATGTTGCCGTCGCCGGCGTGAAAGACGTTGGCGATGCGGATGTCGTACCGCTTCGACACGCCTTCCATGAATCGGAGAATGTTTGGCAGCATCGTCCGGGGGACGACGCCGTCCTGGGTGCAGAACGTCGGGCTGACGCGGCCGATGGCGCCGAAGGCCGACTTGCGGCTCTTCCAGATCGCCATGTACTCGGGCTCCTTGCGGGTCCGCCAGGCGATCGCCTTGTCAACCTTCCCGCCGTGGGCGTGGACGACCTCGGTGATGGCCTGGGCCTCGCGGTCCATCGCGGCCTCGACGCCGTCGACCTCCATGATGAGCACCGCGCCGGCCTCTACCGGGAAGCCGAAGTGGAACGCATCCTCGACGGCCCGGACCATAATATTGTCGAGCATCTCGAGCGCGGCGGGAACGATGCCGGCGGCGATGATCCCGCTGACGGCCTCGGTGGCCGACTCGACGCTGTCGAAGACGCCGAGGAGCGTCCGGCCCCCTTCGGGATTGCGGGTCAGGCCGACGATCACCTTGGTGACGATCCCGAAGGTCCCCTCGCTGCCGACCACGAGCCCGGTCAGGTCGTAGCCGGGATCGTCCTCGGCCACGCCGCCGATCTGGACGACCGAGGCGTCGGGCAGGACGATCTCGACGCCCCGGACGTGGTTGACGGTCACGCCGTACTTGAGCGTGTGCGGCCCGCCGGCGTTGGTCGCCACGTTGCCGCCGATCGTGCAGGCCGTCTGGCTCGACGGATCGGGCGCGAAATGGACGCCGGTCCCCGCCAGCGCCCGGGTCAGCCAGACGTTGACCGCGCCCGGCTCGACGATCGCGTACCGGTCGCGGGCGTTGATTTCGAGGATGCGCTTCATCCGGGTCAGGCAGATCATCACCCCGCCGCCGACCGGGAGCGTCCCCCCGGCGAGGCTGGTTCCCGCGCCTCGCGGAACGAACGGAACGTCATGCGCGTTGCAGACCTTGACAATCGCGACGACGTGCTCGGTGGACGTCGGGAAGACGACCACGTCGGGAACCTTCTTCTCGATCACGTAGCCGTCGCACTCGTAGACCAGCAGCTCGTCGTGATGATTCAGAATGTTCTCTGGTCCCACGACGGCCCTCAAATCGGCGAGCAGCCGAGAAGCCGTCGAGGCGGTCGCTGGTTGTGCGGCGGTCGCGGACATCAGAGGGTTTTCCTCGCCAGAAATCGATCCAGGACGGAAGCCGCGATGATGCGGCGCGTATCGAGGCTCCATCGTACTCGTCTCAAACGATCGTCGCCACGTCGGGCTCGGGCGTCGTCATTGCCGTCTTGCCCAATCTGGGGGGATCGGGTATTTTCCGGCCCTTCCGATCGCTGGAGGAGGGTCTCTTCCCGCGAGCGCGGCCGCCTAGAGCTTACACCACGTCGCAACCAGGCCGGGCTTTCGAGGAACTTGGATCGAGCGAGGCGATGCGCCCCAGGAGGGGTCGTCGCGCCTCGCGACACGACGCGAACACCACACGAGGAGGCCGGCATGGACGCCAGCAGCCGCGGGGCGACGCCCGGCGCGAGAATTTCCGAGTTCACGGCTTCGGCTTCGGCTTCGGTCACGTCCGAAGACCTCCCGCCGGCGCTTCAGGGATTGCGGGTCGCCCTCGTCCACGACTGGCTGACCGGCATGCGCGGCGGCGAGAAATGCCTGGAAGTGCTCTGTCGAGCCTTCCCCCGCGCCACGCTCTATACGCTGATCCACCGCAAGGGCTCGACGAGCCCCGCCATCGAGTCGATGGCGATCCGGACGTCGCCGCTTCAGGGCGTGCCGGGGGTGTTCCGCTACTACCGGCACCTGCTGCCGCTCATGCCCGCCGCGGCCGGCCGGTGGAAGCTCAAAAACGTCGACCTCGTCGTCAGCCTGAGCCACTGCGTCGCGAAATCGGTGCAGGCGCCGCCGGGCGTGCCGCACGTCTGCTATTGCTTCACGCCGATGCGATACGCCTGGCAGGGGCGCGAAGCCTACCTGGAAAGCTGGTCGGACCGGCCGATCCGGCGCGTGATGGCCCGGTCGCTGCTCAACCGCCTGCGCGACTGGGACCGCGACACCTCGAAGCGCGTCAGCGACTTCGTGGCGATCTCCGAGACGATCCGCGACCGGATCGCCGGCTGTTACCACCGCGACAGCCACGTCATTCCGCCGCCGGTCGACACCGACTTCTACGACCCGGCCCCCGACCCGACGCCGCGTGAAGACTTCTACCTCATCGTCTCGGCCCTCGTCCCCTACAAGCGGGTCGATCAGGCGATCGACGCCTGCAACCGATCGGGGCGACGGCTCGTGATCATCGGCGCGGGGCCGGAACGGGCGCGGCTGGAAGCGCTCGCCGGACCGACCGTGACGTTCCTGGGGTGGCAGTCGGACCAATCCATCCGCGACCACTACCGGCGGTGTCGGGCGTTGATTTTCCCGGGTGAGGAAGACTTCGGGATCGTGCCCGTCGAGGCCCTCGCCTGCGGCGCGCCGGTGATCGCGCTGAGGCGTGGAGGCGTGGCCGAGACCGTCGACGACGCCTTCGGCCGGCTGTATCCGGAACCCACGGCCGACGCCCTAGGCGCGGCCGTCGACGGCTGGGAGGCCGATGGTCGTCCTCATGACCCGGCCCTCGCCCGCCGCCGCGCCGAGCTTTACTCGCTGCCGGTCTTCCGGCGGCGGCTGCTCGATTTGCTCGCCGATGTGGCGTCGGGGAACGGCCGCCCGAGCGGCATCCCCCGTCCCCACATCGCCGCTCAGCCCGCGCCGAGGAGTCATCCCCGGCGCGTTCACGGCTGAGCCTCGTTACGGTTTCGCGGCCGCCGGAGCGGCGACGCGCGGGATCGACTCGAACAGGGCGATCAGGTCGGCGACGTCCTGATACTCAAGGGTGTTGAGCAGCCCCTCGGGCATGACCGACGTGGGCGACGGCTTCTGCTCGTCGATCTCGCTCTTGGGGATCGTGACCTTCGAGCCGTCGGACAGCAGGAGCACCAGGTTCGGGCCGTCGGTGACGATCGGCATGCCGCTGACGATGCGGCCGTCGCCGGTGGCGACGACAACGGTCTTGTACTGGTCGGAGATGACCTTCGAAGGCGCGACGATCGAGTCGAGGATGTCGGCCGGCTGGAACCGGCTGTTGACGGTCGACAGGTCGGGACCGAGCCCCTGCCCCTTGTCGCCGAACTTGTGGCAGTCGAGGCAACGGATGCGCGCCAGGACCAGCTCCCCGCGCTGGGGCGAGGCCGACTTCATCAGGCCGGACTGGAGCACGTTCTTGACGAGCTGCGGCAGGTCGTAGTTGTGGGTCTTGGCCTCGGCGTCGGCCGCGAGCGACGGGCCGTTGGGGTAACGGGTCTTGTAGGCCGCTTCCCAGGCGGCGAGTTCGGCCGGGAACGGAGCCGAGTCGGCCGAGGCCGGCTTGCCGGTCCAGCGCGCGGCCAGCTTGCGAACCAACGGCTGCGTCTGAGGGGTCGCGCGACGGGCCGCGCGGATCAGGTTGGCCAGCGGCTCGGGGGCGTCCGGTGCGACGTCGAGGTGGATCAGGGCGCCAAGGGCCATGGCCAGCGTGTTGTCGTCACGCGAGCCGAGAGCCTTCGTGAGGATCGGCAAGTCGTCGCGCTTCGGATGTGCGGCGATAGCGCGGACGAGCTGCTCGTGACGGCCCGAATCGGTCCCGTACAGGGCCTGCAAGGCGGCATGCGCCTCGGGGCTTGTACTACGACCGAGCGTCTCGATGATGATCGACTTCAGGTCGTCGACCTGAGGTCCGGCCGCCTGCTTCTGGACGAGCCGCCCGTAAAGCGCGGCCAGCGGCGCGATTCCCTTAACATCCTTCTCGACGTTCAGCTCGCGGGCCAGCACCCGTGTCGGGAACGGATACCGCTCACCCTCAGCCAGCAGACCGGCGCGCTCGTCGGCGTCAAAAAGCGCGACGAGCTCGGCGATCATGTTGTCGAGGTAGCCGAGGAAGCTGTAGCCGCCGTCCCAGACGCTCGCCTTCTCGAACCACTTCCAGAACCGCTTCTTGGAGTCGCGATCCCAGCCGCTCTTGATCGCCCGGAGGCAATAGGCGTCGTGAATCTGCGACGGCCTGTCGGCCACCTTGTCCTGATGGGCCAGGATGGCCTGAACGGCCTTGGGCTCGTCAAGGAAGGCCAGGAGCCGGCCGACCTCGCGATTGACGGGCGTGTCGACGCTGTCCGAGTACAGGCCGAGCAGCCGGAGAGCGAACTCCCGCGACGCCGCGGCCTCGCGCTTCTGAGGGCCGAGCAGGTACGTCACCTGGATCAGGCGGAGCAGGTCGAGCTGCTGATCGGAGCCGAGCGGCCCTCTCAGGAGGACGAGCTGCTGGTCGAGAAGGTCATCCTGAGCCGACTCATCGAGCTGGCTCGTCCGCACCAGCGCGAGCATCCCTTCGATCCTCGCCCGGGGCAAGCCGAGGCCCAGGATCGCGTCGCGATGCCGTGCAGGGCCGGCGTGCTCGATCGCGGTCCGGGCGGCGAATCGGAGGAACCGGTCGGAGTCGCCGAGCAGCGGCAAGAGAGCCGCCACCGGGATCGTCTCGGCCGGCTGCTGCATCAGGGATTCACAGGCGTGGCGGCGGACGAAGTCGTCTTGATCGCCGAGCGCGGCCGTGAGCGCCTGCCGGGCAGCGTCGGTCGTGTGGAAGCCGAGCAGACCGACGGCCCGCGAACGGACCTCGGGCTCGCGATCGGCGGCCAGGGCGATCAAGAGCTTCTCGGTCGGCGCGGGGCCGATCTGGCTCATGATCTCAAGGGCCCGAACGCGATGCCGGACGCCGTGCGCGCCGGAGCCGTTGCCGGCCACCTCGTTCAACCGACGTCCCCACTCGCCGGGATGCGCCGCGTGGAGCTTTTCGAGCGTGTGCTGCGAGAAGCTGGAGAGAGGCGAATCGATGTCGAGGGCCGTGACGAGGAAGTCGCCCTGAGTCGTGGCCGGCTCGACCGCTCGGGTCGGCTTGAGGCGGAAGAATCCGCCTTGCGTCGCGCGGCCGCCGGTCGAGAAGTACACGTTGCCGTCGGGGCCGGTCTCGATGTCGGTGCAGTTGAGCGGCTGGCCGGTGACCAGTTCGGTCGCCTTACCGCGGTACGACGCGCCGTCGCGGTCGAGCTTGATCGCCAGGATGCGTCCCTGCGACCAATCGCAGATCAGGAACTGGTCGCGATACGCTTCGGGGAACCGGCTCGCATTGTAGAACGTGACGCCGGTCGGGCTGCCACGACCGAGGTCGACGGTGGCCGGCAGGCTGTCGAAGTAGTACTCGGGCCAGTCGGCCGAGCCGGTCCGCCAGCCGAGATCCGCGCCGATCGGGCAGTGGTTGACGCGGACGGGGCGATACCAGGGGAGGCCGATGTCCCACTCCATGTCGCTGTCGAAGGTGAACAGCTCGCCCTGGCTGTTGAACGCCGAGTCATACTCGTTGCGGAACCCGCCGACGACGCGCTTCCAGGTCTTGCCCGAGTCGTCGCTGCGGGAGATCTCGCCGCCGGGCGCCTTGATGCCGACCGCGTGGCCGCGCGGGTCGCCGTAGTGCGGCAGCAGCTCGCCCTCGTACAGCACGTTCATCGGGCTGGCCGGGTCGATCGGCGGCTTCAGATGCGTATGGTTGCCGCTCGTGAAGTAGAGCTTGCCGTCGGGGCCGAGGTAGATCGAGTGCGGGCCGTGCTCGCCCATGCCGCCTTCCGAGCCGCGAATCAGCTCGGTCTGCTCGAACACGCCGTCGCGGTCCTTGTCGGCCAGGCGATAGATGCCCGCGCCCTCGGGGCCGTCGCCGACCGCGTACAGCAGATCCTTGTGGAAATAAAGGCCCTGGCAATTGTTCATCTTGGGCGTGATCGTCACCCGGCGGTCGTAGCGGCCGTCGTGGTCGTCGTCGATCAGCCGGGCGATCGGCCCGCGCTCGATCGAGACGCACGGAGCGCCGTTGTTATCGAACGTGAAGGCCACGACCGAGCCGGTCACCTGGGGCGTTCCGGCGGTCTCGACCTTGAAGCCCTCGGGGGTGGTGAACCGCTCGGCGGGGTCGCCCAGGCCGACGGTCAGCTTTCCCCACGGCGCGACGCCGAGCTGTCCCAGATCGACCGGCGCGACCCAGGCGGAGTCGTCGAAGGCGACCTGCTTCCAGCCATCGCCGGCAGGGACTGCGGCGCTCGTCTTCCAGGAGGAGTTCGTGTGGATGGGGACCCCCTGGCCGAGCGGCAGCACGCCGCCTCCGACGAGGAAGCCCGCCGCGCCTTTCTCCGCGTCCGTGTTCTTCGCCGAGGCCGCCAGCACGTGCGAGCCGGTCTCGATCTTCGTCTCCACCCGGACGCTCGTCTCCCAGTTTTCGCCTTCCGCCACCGGCTTGCCGTCGAGATAGAGCGTGAACGCGTTGTCGGCGGTCACGTCCAGGGCCAGCCGCGACGGCTCTTTGACGTGGAACACCTTGCGGAAGTACCGCGTCTCGGCTGGGAAGCTTTTCGAGCCGTCGGCCGCGGGATGCCAGATCCAGTGCGGAGGCGTCGCGCCCTCCTGGGCGTCGACCCGGACCGAGACGGCCAAGAGCAGGCCGAGGAGGGTGGCGATTCGCCATCCGCGCGAACGCCGCGCGCCGCGGATTGCGAGCGATGGAAGGTGACGGACGTCGTCAGGAACCATGCAATTCTCCGATTCGGGAACCACGGGAGGGAAATTGGGAGGGAAGGCGGGGGCGGGCGTGGGGACGGTCACGATTTCGGCTTCCGCGCGGCCTTCTCGGCGATCCCGCTGAGACCGGAACGGCGGTCGAGTTCGGCCTCGACGGCGTCCCACTCGATGTCGCGGTAGCCGAGCAAGACCGCGGTGTGAAACACGAGGTCGGCGACTTCCTTGACGAGGTGCTCGCGGCCGGCGTCGCCCGGCTCGTCGCTCGCCTCGACGACCTCGGCGGCCTCCTCGATGATCTTGGCCCCGATGGCCGCCGCCCCCCCTTCATCAGGGTGGCCACGTAGGAGGGCTCACCGCCCGAACGCGCCTTGCGCTCGGCGATCACCCTCATCAGCGACGTCATGCTTGCAGAACCCGCCATGATGACTCCTCGAGCTCGATCGCGACTGACCCGAACAGGGCGGATTCTCATCGAACCACGCTCGCCCAGGCTCCGTGTTTGACATTAGAATAACATTGCCGAGGGCGAGGATACCATCCGATACAGGCTCTGACTGCGAGCGGACCGACGACCGACGACCGCCCCGAGGCCCACGACGAAAGACGACGTGCCATGCAGCCGGCCGAGATCGAGATGGAATTCGGCGTCCCTATTCCGGGGCGAATTCTGCCTTCCGACCAATGGGTCAAGACGGGCATCAAGCGGCTTCCCGAGGACGGCCCGCTCGACTGGGAAGCGATCTTCGGGCGCAAGGCGCCGATCGTCCTGGATCTCGGCTGCGGCAACGGTCGCTTCACGCTGGGAAGCGCGCTGGCGAGGCCCGAGGTCGACCACTTCGCGATCGACGTCCTCCCGATGGTGATCCGGTACGCGACCCGTCGCGGCAATCAACGCGGGCTGAGCAACGTCCGATTCGCCGTCAAGGACGCCGAAACGTTCGCTCGACAGTACGCGGGCGACGGCGGCGTCGCGGAAGTCCACCTCTACCATCCCCAGCCCTATCACGACGCCCGCCAGGCGCACCGCCGGCTGTTCACCCCCCGGTTTCTGGCCGACGTCCACCGCGCGCTTCAGCCGGACGGTCTGTTCGTCGTCCAGACCGACAACCCGGACTACTGGGAGTACATGGTCCGCGTCGTCCCCCATTTCTTCGCGTTTCAGGAACAGGCCGAGCCCTGGCCCGACAGCCCCGAAGGCCGCACCCGCCGCGAGATCGTCGCCCGCCAGCGCGGGTTGAAGATCTTCCGAGGGATCGGCCGCCGCCGAAGCGACGTCGAACCCGCCGCCGCCCTTGAGTTGGCGCGTTCGCTGCCCGAACCGAAGTTCCGAAGCCGAGGCCCGTGGTGCGACCTCGACCGCTGGGAGTCCTCGGAACGCGGATAGCGCAAGAGAACGACCAGCCCGTTGGCTGGTCGCCGCGCGACTCGATCAGGCCGGGAAGGGTCCGGTCTTCTACGCCGTCGTGTCTCGAACGGCAATCAGGCCGATGACGAAGGTCACGACGAACAGGATCGCGCAGATCAGAGCGAACATCTTGGCGAACGTGGCGAACGCGTCGCTGACGCCGTAGAAGCCGAATGCGCCGGCGAGAATTGAGATGATCGCGAGGAACAGAGCGAGTTTGAGCATCGAGAAACTCCTCTCCGGAGTCGACCGTCGAGCTCCGCCCGTCGTCGGACGTCTCAATGGACGTCGCGGACGACGGACCGATGAGCCGGCGCCGATCAGCGCCGATCAGAAGAAGCGTCGCGGCGGCTGGTGGTGCGAATGCGAGCTGGTGTAGCCGGCGATCATCCCCGCCATGAAGCCGATGCCGAAGGCGGCGGCGACCCACTGCATGGGATTGCGCACGACGATCTCCCGCGCGTTGCCGTACTGATCGCGGGCGGTGTCGGCGACCTGCGAGTAGCCTTCGCGAAGCCGGTTGGTGGCATGGCCGGCCGCGTGGCCGACGGTCTCGACTGCGCTCGAAAACGCCGACGCCCCTTCGCTGGTCAGGTGATCGAAGAACTTCTCGATCGCCTCGCGCTTCTCGCCGGTCCGCTCCTGGATGCGGCCGATGAGCTGATCGATGTTGCCGTTGGACCAGCGCAGATCGTCGTCGGTCAACTGGCCCCATTTCTTCTTGACTTCACCCTTGAGCTGGTTCCACTGGCCTTGCAGCCCTTGAACGTTGATAGCCATGGCTTGCGTCTCCTTTTGATTCGAGTCCGCCGTGAGCCTGAAACGACTCGCGACTTCGTGATTCATGAGGGCAATCGTCATGCCGACTCGCCTCGAACTGGGACTCGACCGATGCCCCGATGGCTCGGCCGCCCTCAGCCGGTCGAAAGATAACAATCGCAATCCTCGTGCCACGAGCCGCGCGTTCGGGCCAAAGCACGTTCACGAAGCCTCGAATCCGTCGAACCCATTGCGCGCGCAATCGTCCGGGGCAATCCTCTGCGCAAGCATTGAGAATCGCCCCGGACGGAAGTGGGAGCGGCTTCTTCATCCGTTTCGAGGATCAGGGAAGCTTGAAGATATGGGCCTTGTCGTTCGAGCCGGCGACGACGATTGATTTGCCGTCGGGGCTCCAGGCGACGTTATAGGCCATGACGCCTTGCGGGAGTTTCTGGCTGCCGAGCGCCTTCGCGGTCGCGACGTCCCAGAAGAAGATCGAGCCGCCCCATCCCACCGAGACCAGCAGCTTGCCGTCGGGGCTGAAGGCGACTGAGTAGACGTCGTCGGGATGGCCGTCGAGCTTGTTCAGCTCCTTGCCGTCGGCGATGTTCCAGATCCGGATCGTCTTGTCGACCGACCCCGAGGCGACCCGGGCGCCGTCCGGATGGACCGACAGCGAGTAAACCGGAGCCCCGTGCCCCTTGCTTACGCGCAGCTCCTTGCCGTCGGCGGCGTTCCAGTACTTGACGAGGCCGTCGTCGCCGCCGGTGAGCAGTAGATCGCCCTTGCGGCTGTAAGCGACCGCGTAGACCACGTTGGCGTGCGCCTTGATCTCGCGGATCTGCGTCCCTTTGGCGACGTCCCACTGCCGGACCGACTTGTCGGCCGCGGCCGAGGCGAGCTGGGCGCCGTCGGGCGACCAGGCGACGCCGTAAACCTGCTGGGTGTGGCCCGCGAGCGTCTTGGCGGCGTCGGCCGCGCCGACGTTCCAGACCCGGATCGCCTTGTCGGTGCCGGCCGTCCACAACCCCCGGGGATCGGCCGTGAAGACCAACGCGCGGATCGGCCCCGCGCCAGGGAGCGACCGGATTTCCGCCTTGGCCGGATCGGTCGCGGCGAGGTCGAAAAGCCGCGTCGAGCCGTCGGCCAGCCCCACCGCTGCGAGCTTGCCGTCGTGGCTGCTCGCGAGCGCCAACACGGCGGCCGGCAACGGGGCGGATGTCAGCAACAGCTTGCCGTCGACCGGGTTCCAGACCCGGACGATCTTGTCGTCGCCCCCCGAGACGACCTTCGCGCCGTCGGCCGTCACCACGACCGCGCGGACGACGTCGCCGTGTCCCGCGAGGGTCCGGACAACCGCGCCAGTCTCGACGTCGAACTGGCGGACGCTCTTGTCGTTCGAGGCTGTGAACAGCCAGGCGCCGTTGGGATGAGCGGCGATCGCCTGGATGGGGCCTTCGTGGCCGGCGAAGATCCGGACCGCCGAGGGCTTGCCGATCCGCAACGAGCCGTCGGCGCCGGCCGACAGGATCGTTGCGTTGTCGGCCAGGATCGTCGCCCCGGCGACCGCTCCCTGATGCTCCACGACCGTCTGTAACTCTCGGCCGCCGTCGACCTCCCAGTAGTGGACGTGCGCGTCGGTCGAGGTTGTGACGGCGCGCTTGCCGTCGGCCGAAAGCGAGACGGACGAGACGGCGCCGGGATGGCCGCCGAGGGTCGCCAGCAGCTTGGCGTCGGCCAGGCTCCAGACGCGGGCCGTCTTGTCGGCCGACCCGGTCGCGAGCCGGGCGCCGTCACGGCTGATCTGCACCGAGACGACCGGCTCGCCGTGCCCGGCGAACTCGCGGACTACCTTGGCGTCGTTCACGTTCCAGAGCTTCACCGACTTGTCGGCCGAGCCTGAGACGAGTTGGGCGCCGTCGCCGGGGTGAAAGCCGAGCGCCTGAAGCTTCGCCGCGTGTCCCTTCAGCTCCTTGACGGGCTTGCCATCCGCCGCCCCGAGGATCTGAATGACGCCATCCTCGCCGCCGACGGCGACTTGCTGGCCGTCAGCGCGGAAGGACAGCGCTGAGACCGGCGAAGCCAAGGCGGCCGACTTGGCCGTCGACTTGGCGTCGGCCGTCTGGAACACCTGCACGATCTTGTCGCCCGTCGCCACCGCGATCAGAGCTCCGTCCCCCTTGAGCGCCAATGCGACGACCGGCTGCCCGGCCGCGGGAAGTTCCTTGACCAGCGCGCCATCGTCGGGCTTCCAGATCCGGACGATCTTGTCGGCGCCCGCCGTGGCGACCTTGGTCCCGTCGGCGCTCGCCGCGAAGACCTGCGCGGGCGCCTTGGCGTCGATCTTCTTGGCCGCGACCGGAGGAATCTGCCAGAGTCTTGCCAGGCCGTCCGAGCCGGCCGAGGCCAGCAACGGCTTGCCGGGGACGTACGCGAGCCCCTGGACCTCGCCACCGGGAACTTCGATGACCCCTTCGGGCGCGAAATCGGCCTTCCACAGCCGGATCGCCCGCGACTTGTCGCCGGTGGCCAGTTGCGCGCCGTCTTGCCGCCACGAGGCGCTCAGGACGTCGCCGGCGTGCTCGGGCAGATCCTTGACCGCCTCGCCCTTGGCGAGATCCCAGACCTTCACGGCCTTCCCGGACACGACGGCCGCCTGCTTGCCGTCGGGTTTGACGGCCAGGGCGGCGACGATTCCGGAGTTGCCGTCGATCGTCCGCGCCGGGGCGGTCGGGGGCAGATCCCAGATCCGGGCGGAGTGGTCGAGGCTCCCCGAGGCGAGCTTCGAGCCGTCGGGAGAGAACGCGACGCCCAGGACGATCTTCGAATGTCCGTCCAGGACCTTGAGGTTCTTCCGCGTCGCCGCGTCCCAGAGCCGGACCGTGTTGTCGAACCCCGCCGTGGCGATCGTCTTGCCGTCCGGGCTCCAGGCGACGCCGTAGACCGGATCGGTGTGGCCGTCGAGCGTGCCCACCGAGGCCGCCTGCTGCGCATACGCCAGGCCCGTGGTCGCGACGGTCGTCGCCAAGGCCCCCCAGATTCGTCCGTGTGTTCGCACGACGCGTCCCATAAAGTCCCTCTCCTTCACCCAAACTCTCGCGGTCGCATTCTTTGTGTTCGACAAATGCACAACATACTAGCGCGGGGCGTGCGGTCGCAACCCTTCAGAGCGGCGCGGGTTGGGGCGGGAAGGATCGGGGAGGCCGTGCGGCTTCAGTTCTTCTCGTTGTCGAAGTTCACTTTTTTGAGCGTCGGCTTGCAGAATTCCAGGAGCTTCAGGTCGCCGAGTTCTTCTTCGACTTCCTCGCGGGTGGGCTCGCGGAGGCTGATGCGGACCTCGTCGATGAGAAACCCCGCGAACTTGTCGCGCGCGCGGTGGAGGGTCTGCCGGAGGTTGCCGGGGGTCATCGCCCGGCCGAGCTTGGGGGCGAGCGCCTCGGCGAGTTCGGGCGATCGGAAATTGGGCTGCGCCACCCGCATCCGCAAGACCTGCAAGTACGGCTGGCCGGTACGCCGTTCGAAGTCTTCGAGGGAGTCCCAGGCGCGGTCGAGGAGGTCTTGCCGCCAGCTTGTGAGGAAGTCGCGGTCAAAGGCGACGAGCCCCGGGTCGCCCATCGTCGGCGTCTCATAGTCGGTGTCGAGCCGTCGAGCGGGGTCTTTCTTGCGGAAGTAGTCGACCATCAGGTTGTGGACGGCCCGCTTGATGTAATCGCGGAACCGGCCTCGGCTGGGGTCGAAGGTGCGGAACCCGCCGGAGAGGAACTTGACGGAGAACTCCTGGTTCAGGTCCTTAGCGACCTCGGGATCGCCGACCGCCTTCATCAAGTACCGGTGCACCGCCCCCGAATAGCGAAGCATCAGCAACTGCATGGCCTCGTCCGACTGCTCGGGCGTCCCGTGATGGGCTCGAAAAAGCAGCGTCGTCTGAGTCGACAACTCCGAGAGTCGCTCGTTCGCGTCGCTCCGATCCAAGACCATTCTCCTCGACGTAAACCATTGCAACGGTCTGGGATCGCACGCTTCAAGCCGTCATTGAGGGTTAATTCTAACAGCCCCGAGACGGCCCGAGAATCAAAAAACGGAAAACCTCCGTGACAGTTCGTGATATCGCACGTACTTGATGGTGGAGGGGAAGCGAATCGATTGGCTCGCCGCCCCCCACATTATTCCGACGGAGGCTTGATCATGGAAAACCTTGGGAAGACCGAAGTTCGCCGTGGTCCGACGACGTCACGCTCTCATTTTATCATCTGTTGGATCTGGTTCGTCGGCGTCGAGAAGTTCCGGAACGTGGTTCGAGACCTCCGCTTGTGCGGCGACCTCGCGATGCGAGCCGACTTCCACTCGCCCCTGTCTTATCTGTTTCGGCCCCGGCGCTGGCAGCCGATCCCAGTGCTCGTCGAAACCGGATCGTCGACCGCGCTGCGTCAGCGGGCGCGGTGGATCTTCCCCCGGAGATGAGTCGGCCGATCGTGGCCGCTCACGACCCGTAAAACCACGTTGATCTGATATCCAGCGCGTCTGCTGCGCCGGGCCGATCGCGACGTTCCTCCTGGTGCGAACGCGAAGATCGGTCCACGCCCAGACCCAAGGTCAGCCGGGCGCCGATTACGCCGTTGTAAGCGGCGTCAGGAGCCGTTGCACGTCTCCACCAGCTGACCTTTCCACCGCTCCGCCCGAAACACCGACAGGTAGGAAAGGATACGAACCACGATGTCAACCGACCGCTATCAACCTGACGACCTCTCCAGCTCGGTGCTCCTCAACCGGGCGGACGTCCGAGTCTTGACCCCAGAGGACGAACGCGAACTGCTGGTCGATCTCGACGTCTGCAAGAAGCTGTTGATGGAAGAGTACACCCGGCTTCAAGGGTCGAACGACCCGAAGACCGGCTCCGACGAAGAACTCGACATCCTTGACGTGGTCCGGTCGCTGCTGGCCGACGCCAAGAATCCGACGGCCCGTGAGCAGCCCCTGCGGTCGCTGGCCACGCGGTACAACCAGCTTCGCACCCGGCTGGCGATGGCCAACCTGCGACTGGTCGCCCACGTCGCCCGCCGCTATCGCGATCGCGGCCTGTCGATCTCCGACCTCCTGCAGGAAGGGTTCTGCGGCCTGTTGACCGCCATCGACCGCTACGACACGTCCAACAACACGCGGCTCGCGTCGTACGCGGTGTGGTGGATTCGTCAGGCCCTTCAGCGAGCCGTCGCGGCCGGCGCCTACCCAGTGCGGCTGAACCCGCGCCACCTCCAGAAGCTGGCCGAAAGCAGCTTCGAAGACGAGCACCCGGGAGCCGCTCCCAAGCGCAAACGGTCGCAGGCCGCCGCCAACACGCTCAAACAGATCCACTCGGCCACCCGGCCCGCGGTGTCGCTCAACGCCACCACGCGAACGGAAGGCGGGATCAGCCTGCTCGACACCCTCAGCTATCCGCCCCAAGACGAAGTCGAGCATCTCGACCTCGACGAGCAGGTGGGCTCCCTGATCCAGCAGCTCAAGCCGCGCGAGCAGGTCGTCCTCCAGCTCCGGTTCGGCCTGAACGGCCACGAATGCCACTCGCTCAGCCAGGTCAGCCACGTCCTCGACGTCTCCAAGGAGCGCATCCGCCAGATCCAGGACGCCGCCCTCGCCAAACTCCGCACCCTGGCGCAGCAAGAACGGATCTACTGCGAAGCCGCCGGCTGAACAACGCCCGATCGATCTCGTTACCCTGAACTCCTGATCCCGGCCGCGTCGCCTCTCTCGTCGGAGACGACGCGGCCATCGTTTTTGCGCAGGCTCACGATGCTGGTAGAATAATCGCATGGAAGGCGATGCCGGGAGGATCAATCGATGAGCCCGACGACGGAGACCAGCAATCCGCACGACGAGCCGTCGTCGATCGAACTCGGAGACCTCGCGCGGATGACGGTCGATCAGTATGACGAGGCGGCCCGTCTCGGCGTGCTCGACGACCCCCGCGTCGAACTCATCAACGGTCTCATGGTGCGGAAAAAGGCCAAATCCCCCATACATTCCTCGACGCTTGGGGTGCTCGACGAAGCCCTTCGGAGCCTGATCCCGAAAAGCTGGTACGTCCGCATCGGGCGGCCGATTCGCCTGCCAACCTACGACGAGCCCGAGCCCGACCTTGCCGTCCTCCGAGGCAAGCCCGGCGATTACCGGAGTCGGCACCCCGGACCGGAGGACGTGGCGATGGTCGTCGACGTCTCCGCGTCGAGCCTGCGAATCGATCGAGGCGACAAGCTCCGCGCCTACGCCCGGGCGGGAATCGCCCATTACTGGATCATCAACCTCGTTGATCGCCGGATCGAGGCGTACCGCGAGCCCGGACCGAATGGATATGGTGCGTCGACGACTCATGACCGCTCATCGGAAGCGCCGGTGGTGATCGACGGCGTCGAACTCGGGCGGATCGCCGTGGGAGAAGTCGTTGCGGACGACGACGCCGAGGTCTAACGGGGGTTCGCGCCGTCGCCGTCGCGATTGACAGTATCGGTGCAACCGGTCAGAATTGCGCCGGCGAGCCATCCCCGCGACGCCGTCCGGCGTCTTTTTCGAAATCGCGAAAGTCTCCCGGGGGAAGGGCTTTAGGATCGCCCTGAGAATGGCTCCCGAGGGATGGTTGCGATGCGTTGTCCGCCGACTCGCCGATGGCTTCTCGACTGCTGGTTCGCGATCGGCCTGCTGATCTTGGTCGCGGCCCCGCCGACGGCTCACAGCCAGGAGCCGCCCGCCCCGGCCCCTTCCGAGCCGACGGCCGCCAAACCCGACGCGGCCGCCGAGTCGGCGACGATGCCCAAGCCGCCCGCCGCGGCCCGGCCGGGGGTCAACCGGAGTACGTTCGGTCGGCTGCTGTCGGCCTCGAACCCGATGCTCTGGCCGCTGGCCGCGTGTTCGGTGCTGACGGTCGGATTCGCACTCGAACGGCTCTCGGCCCTGCGCCGGAAGCGGGTCGTCCCGCCCGAGTTCGTCGACCGCTTCCTCGATCGGCTGGCCGCCGGCAAGCTCGACCGCGACCGGGCAATCGAGCTTTGCAAGGCCCACGACAGCACCGCCGCGCGGATCTTCACGCACATCGTCAAGGCCTGGGGCCTGCCGGGGGCGACGATCCGCCAGATGCTCGCCTTCGACGCGGCGGGCGAGATCATCGAGCTGAAGCGCAACATGCGCATTCTGAGCGCCATGGCGACGCTCGGCCCGTTACTTGGCTTGCTGGGGACGGTGGTGGGGATCATCCAGTCGTTCGACGCCCTCGGCGGCCGAGCGGGCCCGGCACGCGGCGAGGCGCTCGCACAGGGCATCAGCCTCGCGCTGATCGCCACGGCGTTCGGGCTGGGGATCGCGATCCTGGCGGTGTCGATGTACTACTACTTGCTGAACCGGCTCGACGTCCTGGTTCGCGAGCTGGACGACCGGGCGAGGCAGGTGATCGACATGGTTTCGAGCGACGCGACGCGTCCGGTGGCGATCGACCGGCGGCTCGCGCCGCCGCCGTCCCCCGCGACCGACTCGTTGCGCTCGCAGGAAACCCGGGTCTTCTAACAGCCGTCCATCGAGAGACCCGCGATGCTCACCCACCACCTCCAGACCGACGAAGCGCCGTTCATCAACATGACGCCGATGGTGGACGTGATTCTCTGTCTCCTGGTCTTCTTCATGGCCGCCACGCGTTTATACGATTGGGACGAAAGCGAGTTCGCGGTGAAGGTCCCCGAAGTCGCCGACGCGGCCCCGCTGACAGCGGCACCGGACGACCTGGTCCTCACCATCGTCAAGCCCGCGAGCGTCGCCGTGGGCGAAAAGATCCACGACCTCGACAGCCTCGGCACTCTGCTTCGCGAAGCCCGCGGGCGGTACGCGAACCAGGGAGTCATGATCCGGGGCGAGGCGAAGCTGGCCTACCAGGACCTGGCCGACGTGCTGTCCGTGTGCGACAGCGCGGGGATCCGGAACGTCCACCTGCCCGTGCGGTCGCGCGACGAATCGAAGAAAGCCGCCGAGTCGCGTCCCCTCCCCTGATCGTCGACCGTCACCGTTCACGCCCGATTCCAGCCTTCGTCCGGACGTCCGGCCGAGGGCGTCGATTGGCCCCCATGGAGTAGATGATGGATCTCGTCCGGCAACTCTTCGAGTATGTGATGCACCTCGGTCCCGAGTCGATGAACGCACTGGCGCACTCGGTAGGTGCGTGGCTGTACGTGATCCTGTTCGCCATCGTCTTCGCGGAGACGGGGCTGGTGATCACGCCGTTCCTGCCCGGCGATTCGCTCCTGTTCGCCGCCGGCGCCGTCGCGGCGCATCCGGATTCGCCGATCAACCTGAGTCTGCTCTGCATCCTCTTGATCGTGGCGGCGATTCTCGGCGATGCGGTGAACTACGTGATCGGTTACTACGTCGGGCCGAAGGTCTTCGCGAGCGAGCGGTCGCGGCTCTTGAACCGCAAGCACCTGCTGAAGGCGCACGAGTTCTACGAGAAGCACGGCGGAGTGACGATCATCCTGGCTCGGTTCATCCCGATCGTCCGGACGTTCGCGCCGTTCGTGGCCGGCATCGGCCGGATGAACTACGCGAAGTTCGCGCTCTACAACGTGACCGGCGGCATCGCCTGGGTGCTGATCTTCCTGATCGGCGGCTGGAAATTCGGCGGGCTGGAGAGCGTTCAAAAGAACTTCAAGCTGGTGATCGTCGCGATCATCTTCGTCTCGATCCTGCCGGGCGTGGTCGAGTACCTCCGCGTGCGGATGGCGGGCAAGAGGGCTCTCGAAGCGGCCAAGCCGTCGATGGTCGGCGACGATGCGCCGTGAGTGGGTCGGCGTGATTGATGGGAGGACTTGGATTCTTAGTCGCCGCGCTTGTCGAGCGCGCGTTCGAGGTCGTCGAGGGCGACGGCCCCCATGTCGCCCCCGAGGAGGGCCGTGAGCTGCAAGCCGACGAGGGCCTCGCTCGACCGCTTGCCGTCGATGATCATGCTCAGGTAGGGCTCAGCCCCGATCAACACGGCGCGAGGCTTGCCGTGGACGGTCAGGACGTAGCGAACCTTGTCATTCTCAAGTTCTCTGAGAATGCCTGGCAGATTCTGATGCAGTTCCCGACTACCGATGATCCGCACTGGAGACTCCGAGGTCTTTTCCGCCATGAACAAGGCCTCCGACGAGGTGACGCCGGCCGATCCGCGATCCTTGATCCACGTCGTCGCGTGGTCGATCGGAGAGCTCCCGGTCCAAGGAAGAACACAGGGAGTCGGCAGGAGATCTATCGAGACAGGTGTCGATTCGCAGTCGAACTGCGTTCGAATTCGAGCGAGGGCGTTGATTCGCCCGCCATTTCTTTCACGCTTTTGGGCCGAACAGCCGTCAGGACCGAGAATACGGTGAGCAGGACGTGCTTGCTGTTCGTACAGAAGTATGATTTTACTAGGCCAGGGCCGTGTTGCAAGAGACTACAAGGCGAACCTCAGGGTTTGCATGCCTCCGAGGAGCCGCTGAATGACCGCGACGATCATCCATCGAGCCGCATTTCTCGGCCTCCTCGCCACAGCCTTCGCCACGGTCGCCCTGGGCGACGAACCGCCGACGTTCCGCGTGGGAGTCGCGGAATGCGACGTGACGCCCGACAAGCCGACCCCGATGTGGGGCTATGGAGCGCGGCACGACAAGCTCTCGGAAGGCGTGCTCGATCGGCTCCGTGCCAAGGCCGTCGTGATCCAGGCCGGCGAGGCCAAGCTGGCGATCGTCGGCATGGACCTCGGCCGAGGTCCGACGCCCGCCATGATGGACCGTATCCGCAGCCTCGTCTCAGCCCGGAAGATCGACACGGTGCTGATCTGCGGCAGCCACACGCACCACGGCCCCGTCCTTGAGCTGACGGATCGGCCGGGATACGGCCAAGGGAAGTTCGACGACGCCGTCGCCTACGCCAAGAAACTCCCCGACCTGCTCGCCGGGGCGATCCTCGACGCCGACCAGAAGCTCGAACCCGCCCAGATCCGGATCGCCGGCCGCGACCTGGCGTTCAACCGCAACCGCCACACGAAACGAGAGCCAAAGCCGGTCGATCCTCGGCTCACCGTGATCCGATTCGACCGGCCCGACGGGGCCCCGCTGGCCGTCCTGGTCCACTTCTCGGCCCACCCGGTGATGACGCCGGGGGCGGTCCTGTCCTTTTCCGCCGACTACCCCGGAGCGCTCCGGAACACGGTCGAGCAAGAACTGAAAGTCCCTTGCCTGTTCATCCAGGGCTCAGCGGGGAACCTCAGCCCCAACCCGCAAGCCGCCGACCGCGGTCCCGCCGCCTTCGGCCGAAGCCTCGGCCTCCAGGCGGTCGAGCTGGTGAAGTCCTTGAACGGCGCCCCGCCCGTCCGGCCGACTCTCGGGGTCGCCGTCGACCGGTTCGACTTCCCGACGCGGGTCAATCTCAAGAGCGCGGTGAATCTGCTGCTCTACGGCCGCGCGTTCTTCCCGGAGCTGGTGCGGAACATCCTCGAAGAATACGGCGACGGCATGAAGACCGAGACGACGACCGTGCTTCTGGGCGATCAGCTTGGCGTCGTCGCCCTGCCCGGCGAGCCGTTCTGTCAGCACGCCCTGCGATTGCGGGAGCGGGCCGACCTGCCGCACGCGCTGGTCTTCGGCTATTGCAACGGCCACTTTCTCTACTTCCCGACCATCGAGGCCGCCGCCGAAGGGGGCTACGGCGCCGACGCCACGATGTCGCCCATCGCCCTGGGAGCGGGGGAACGGATGATCGATCGGGCCCTCGTCGACCTGTTCCGGCTCCGTGGCAAGTTCCCCGGCGAGCAGCCGCAACCGGCGCCCTGAACGGAGTTGCTCAGCGCGAGGCGTAGGCGCGATCCTGGAAGAGTTCGAGGCGAAGCCGGTGCATGACGGCCGCGAACGACTCGCGCTCGTGCTCGGTGCGGAGGCGGGCGGACAACCACTCGATCCGCTCGCCGAGCATGTTCCAGGCGACGGTCAGAGGCACGCCAGCCGCCAAGGCGGTACGGGCCAGCAGGCTGCAACGGCGGATGAGCGCCCGCTCGCGCTCGCGGGTCATCCCGGGCAGGTGGACGACGAAGACTCGGGATCGGATCTGATCAGTCAACCAGGGCTCATGCATCGAACCTACTCCCAATCGGCGGAGCGCCAAGCCGGTCGGTCGAGTCCTCGACCTACGGACCACTTCCTTTCCATTCCATCCAGTCCAAGCCAGTCGACGCGTCACCCGGCGCGAGGGTCCGGGAGGGACGGACCATGACGCGCTGAAGCTTCGCCTAGGGCTTCCTCACACCGTCCTCGGTGCGAGAAACCCGTGTCCGGCAACCGCGATAGACCTCGACGGTGCGGGAGCGACCGAAAAGGAAAAACTCCACGGCGGAACTCCCAAAACAGGAGAGCACCAAACCGTGGAGAGATTGAAGCGGCTCGAAGCGGCCGATGATAGCCGCGAACCGGATGAATGAAAGTTGGTTGCGAAGCTAGATGCGGATAAAAGGTGGGACGACCGAGTCTTTGTCAAACCCGATCGTTGACGAGAAGTGGAGGATGGGGGATTTGAACCCCCGACCTCTTGCATGCCATGCAAGCGCTCTCCCAGCTGAGCTAATCCCCCGAACGTGATGCTGATGAATCTCGCTAAGATATTCATCGGCGTGTTTCACGTCGAACTGAAGACATATTACCGAGGAGACGAATCGGGTTCAATGTCGGTTTGGCGTTCTCCCGACAAAGAACCGAATTTTTTCGTGAGCCCCCCTCCGGTCAGCTATGAATCGCCCGCTTGTCGACGGCCAGGGCCGCTTCGCGGACGGCTTCGCTGAGGGTCGGGTGGGCGTGGCAGATGCGGGCGATATCCTCGGACGAGCCGGCGAACTCCATGACCGTGACGGCTTCGGAGATCAGGTCCGAGGCGCGGGGGCCGAGGATGTGGACGCCGAGCACGCGGTCGGTCTTGGCGTCGGCGAGGATCTTGACGAGCCCTTCGGTCTCGTCCATCGCCTTGGCCCGGCCGTTGGCGAGGAACGGGAACTTGCCGACTCGGTAGCCGACCCCCTGCTCCTTGAGTTGCTCCTCGGTCTGGCCCACGCTCGCCAGCTCGGGCCAGGTGTAGACGACGTTGGGGATCGTGTTGTAGTCGACGTGCCCCGACTTGCCGGCGAGGATCTCGGCGAACGCGACCCCCTCGTCCTCGGCCTTGTGGGCGAGCATCGGCCCGTCGATCAGGTCGCCGATCGCGGAGATCGTCGGCACGTTGGTGCGGAAACGGCCGTCGACCGCGACCTTGCCGGTGCGCGCGTCGACCGTCACGCCCGCCTTCGCCAGGTCGAGCCCTTCGCTGTACGCTCTCCGGCCGACGGCGACCAGGATCTTGTCGCAGGGGACCGAGAGCGTCTTGCCGTCCTTGGTCTGGGCGGTGACGGTCGCCTTGGCACCCTCGACCTTCGCGCCGGTGACCTTGGTTTCGAGGTGGAATTCGAGCCCCTGCTTGACCAGGCTCTTGTGGAGCAAGGCCCCCATCTCCAGGTCGGCCGTGGGGACGATCCGGGGCAGGAACTCGATGACCGTGACCTTCGCGCCGAGCCGCTTCCAGACCGAGCCCAGCTCCAGGCCGATGACGCCGCCGCCGATCACGACCAGGTGCTCGGGCACTTTGTCGAAGCAAAGGGCCTCGGTGGAACTGACGACGGTCTTGCCGTCGAACGGCAGGAAGGGAAGTGGAGTGGGCTCCGAGCCGGTGGCCAGGAGGATGTGGCCGGCTTCGAGGTCGACCGTCCCCCCTTCGTTCTTGGCGACCTGAAGGGTCGTCGGCGAGGTCAGCTTGGCCGCGCCGAAGATCGGCTCGATCTTGTTCTTGCGGAACAGGTAGCGGACGCCGTCGGTGAGGCCCTTGACGACTTCGTCTTTGCGCTTGAGCATCGCCGGGACGTCGAGGGCGAGGCTTCCCACCTTGATTCCGTGCTTGCTGAACCGCTCCTTCGCCAGGTGGTACAACTCGCTCGAATCGAGCAGCGCCTTGCTGGGGATGCAGCCGATGTTGAGGCAGGTCCCGCCCAGGTCCGACCGCTTCTCGACGCAGGCGACCTTCATGCCAAGCTGGGCCGCCCGGATCGCGGCCACATAGCCCCCGGGTCCCGCCCCGACGACCACCAAGTCGTACCGTTCCGCCACCGAATTCTCCTCATCGTGTTCGAAGGGATCTCGTAAGCCCGCCGCCGCGACGCGGTCGTTTCAGCCTCAGATCGACAGCAGCATGCGCTCGGGGTCTTCGAGGCAATCCTTGATCCGAACCAGGGCGCTGACGGCTTCGCGGCCGTCGATCAGCCGGTGGTCGTAGGAGAGCGCCAGGTACATCATCGGCCGGATCACGATCTGGTCGTCGACGACCACCGGACGCTTCTTGATCGCGTGCATGCCGAGGATGCCGCTCTGGGGAGGGTTGAGGATCGGGGTCGAGAGCAGCGAGCCGAAGACGCCGCCGTTGGTGATCGTGAACGTGCCGCCCTGGAGGTCGTCGACGCCGATCGTCCCCTTGCGGGCCTTGTCGGCGAATTCGCCGATGGCCTTCTCGATCCCAGCGAACGAGAGCGTGTCGGCGTCGCGGAGCACGGGCACCATCAGCCCGCGCTCGGTGCTGACCGCCACCCCGATGTTGAAGTAGTTCTGGTAGACGATCTCGTTCCCCTCGATCCGGGCGTTGACGGCCGGGAAGGCCTTGATCGCCTCGATCGTCGCCTTGACGAAGAACGACATGAAGCCCAGGGACACGCCGTGGGTCTTCTGGTACTTATCCTTGTACTTGGCGCGCAGGTCCATGACGCGGGACATGTCGACCTCGTTGAAGGTCGACAGGATGGCGGCGGTCTGCTGGACCTCGACCAGCCGCTGCGCGATCCGCTGCCGCAACCCGCTCATCCGCTGCCGGGTCTCGCGCTCGCCGCGCCCGGGGGCGACCGGAGCGGCCGGCTTGGCGACAGGGGCGGGGGGAGCGGCCGGGGCCGCTTGGGCCGGCTTCGTCGCCGCGCCTTGTTCGAGGTGTCCCAGCACGTCGCCCTTAGTGATCCGGCCGTCACGACCGGTGCCGGCGACCTGCGACGCGTCGACCCCTTCCTCGGCGACGATCCGACGGACGGACGGGGCGAGCGTCGCCGTCGAGCCGCCGGCGGCGTTCGCGGCCGCGGGCTTCGCGGCGGCCGACTCGGCGAGGACGACGGCCTTGGCGGCCGACGCGGGGGCACCCGACGGATCGATCGTGCCGATGTTCGCGCCGATGGCGACGACGTCCCCCTCGGCCGCGCCGACCTTGAGCACGCCCGACGCCGGCGCGGGGACGATGTTGGTCGCCTTGTCGGTCTCCAGCTCGAACAGGGGGTCGCCGGCTTTCACCTGCGAGCCGTCGGCGACGAGCCAACGCGAGAGAATTCCTTCCGAGATCGATTCACCAACCCCTGGAACGCTAATCGAAACAGCGGACATCTTCAGCTCACTCCTTGCCGTAGGCCGGCGGCGGCCAGCGCGCGGACGGGGGTTGCGGTGACGAGATGGGGGACCGCGGCGCCGACCACGGCCGCCTCGACCAGTTCGGACTGCTCGCGGTCGTGAACCAACTTCGAGCCCGTGGCCGGGCTGGCGCTCGCGTCTCGGCCGACGTACTGGAACGGAACTCCCATCAGCTCCGCCAACCGAGGCGCGACGAAAGTCCAAGCGCCCATGTTCTGCGACTCTTCCTGAACCCAGACCCACTCGCGAACCGCCGGATAGCGGTCGAAGATCCGCTTCAGCTCGTCGGCCGGCCAGGGGTAGGGCTGCTCCAGCCGGACGATGGCGACCTCGCGTTCCTTGCCGACTTCTTGGCGCTTGGCCACGAGGTCGTAATAGACCTTGCCCGAGCAGAGCAACAGCCGCCGGGCGCGATCGGGCGAGTCGGGATCGTCGAGCACGTCGTGATATTGACCGACGACCAGTTGATCGACGGGCGAGACCGCCGCCTTGTGCCGCAAGAGGCTCTTGGGCGTCATCACCACCAGCGGCTTGCGGAAGTTGCGCCGGACTTGCCGCCGCAGCAGGTGGAAATACTGGGCCGGCGTCGAGGGGACGGCGACCTGGATGTTCTCCTCGGCGCAGAGCTGGAGGTAACGCTCGAGACGGGCGCTGGAGTGCTCGGGCCCCTGCCCTTCGTAGCCGTGAGGAAGGAGCATGACCAGGCCGCTGCCGCGTCCCCACTTCGATGCGGCCGAGGCGATGAACTGGTCGATGATGACCTGGGCGCCGTTGGCGAAGTCGCCGAACTGGGCCTCCCACATGATGAGCATGAACGGCTCGTCAAGCGAGTAGCCGTAGTCGAAGCCGAGCACGGCGGCCTCGGACAGAAAACTGTCGTAGACGCAGAACTGCGCCTGGCCGGCGGCGACGTTGTTGAGCGGAATCCAGGGCTGGCCGGTGTGCTGGTCGATCAAGACCGCGTGCCGCTGGCTGAACGTGCCCCGGCGGCTGTCCTGACCGCTCAGGCGGACCGGCGTGTCTTCGACCAGCAGCGAGCCGAACGCCAGGCTCTCGGCGAACGCCCAGTCGACCGCGCCCCGCTCCTGCATGGTTTTGACCCGAGCCTGGAAGATCCGGGTCAGCTTGTGATTGGCGGTGAAGCCTTCGGGGGGGTTGGCGGGGACGGCCGTGATCGCTTCGAGCTTCTCGTACGAGACCCCGGTGTCGACCGGCTCGAACGAGAACGTCGGCGTCAGATCGGCCCACGGCCCCGACGAGTACCCGGGGGGGACGACGCGCGGTTCGATCCCGCGGACCTTCACCTCCTCGAACACTTCCTGCATCTTCTCGGCGAACGTCTCGGCGATGGTCTCGGCCTCTTGGCTCGAAAGCTCGCCCGCCATCACCAGTTGCTCGGTGTACAGCTCGCGGATGCTGATCCGGTTGCGGATCTTCTCGTACATGATCGGCTGGGTGAACCCCGGCTCGTCCCCCTCGTTGTGGCCGTGGCGCCGGTAGCAGACCATGTCGATCACCACGTCCTGGCCGAAGGTCTGGCGGAAGTCCATCGCCAGCTCGGCGACGAAGACGACCGCCTCGGGGTCCTCGCCGTTGACGTGGAAGATCGGCACTTCGATCATCTTCGCGACGTCGGTGCAGTAGCGGGTCGACCGGGCGTCGGCGGGCGAGGTGGTGAAGCCGATCTGGTTGTTGACCACGATGTGGACCGTGCCGCCGGTCCGGTAACCGTGAAGCTGCGAGAGGTTGAGCGTCTCGGCGACCAGCCCCTGGCCGGCGAACGCCGCGTCGCCGTGGATCAGGATCGGCACCCCGAGTTTGCGGGCCGTGTCCTTGTTGCGCCTCTGCTTGGCCCGCATCCGCCCCTCGACGACCGGGTTGACCGCCTCAAGATGGCTGGGGTTGGGGGTGAGCGTCAGGTGGACCGTGTGCTTGTCCTGGGTCACGTGGTCGGCCGAGAAGCCCAGGTGGTACTTGACGTCGCCGTCGCCGGCGACGGTCTCGGGCATGTTGCCCTCGAATTCGCTGAAGATCAGGCCGTACGGCTTGTGGAGGATGTTCGCCAGCACGTTGAGCCGCCCCCGGTGGGGCATCCCCATGACGATTTCGAGCACCCCGTAGCCGGCCGCGCGCTCGATGAGGGAGTCGAGCAGCGGGATCAGCATCTCCCCCCCTTCGAGCGAGAACCGCTTCTGCCCCACGTAGTTCTTGTGGAGGAAGGTCTCGAACAGCTCGGCGGCGTTCAGCTTGTAGACGATCCGCCGCTTCTTCTTGAGGTCGAACCGGGGGTGGTTGCGGATCGGCTCCATCCGATCCAGCAGCCAGCGGCGCACCTCCATGTTGCGGATGTGCATGAACTCGACGCCGATGGTCCGGCAGTACGTCTCGCGAAGGATCGCCAGCAGCTCGCGGAGCGTGCAGTGGTCGTGGTCGGCGAGCTTGGAGTAGAACACCTGATCCATGTCGGCCGCGGACAGGCCGAAGGCGGCAAGGTCGAGCTGCTCGTCGGACTGCCGCCGCGGGGTGAGCTTGAGGGGGTCGAGGTCGGCCAGCGTGTGGCCCAGCTCGCGGTAGGCGTCGACCAGGCGGGTCACACCCTTGACCGCCTCCTGGGCCGGAGGAGGTCCGGCACCGAACGCGGCGGCCTCGGTTTTCAGCGGCGTCTTGCCGAGCTCGTAACCCTCGAAGAAACTGCGCCACGACTCGTCGACCGAGTCAGGATCAGTCAGCCACCGCTGGTGGTAGTCTTCGACCAGGCCCAGGTTCGCTCGGCTCGCGACCGACGTGCGTGTCATCGAAATGGATCTCCTGGCTGATCCCGGCCTCAAGGCCCCGGGACGAGCCGCGGACTTGACGTAAGAAAGACGAACGGGCGGAGGAGGGCCGACCCGCGTTGCCGGCCCCCCTCCGCCTGTCCGTTGATTCGGCGACTCCCCGATCCGAACGGCGCGCGCCGCCCATCTCAGTACTATAGACGGCTACGGACCCGTTGCGCGTTTGAGACACACGCTCAATCGGTTGATTTCGCCGTCGCTGCATCACTTCCGGCGGCTCCGTCGCCTCGGCGTCATAGTCGCTCGATCCAAGATCGGTTCGCGAACTTCTCGGCGAGTAGACTTTCGAGGAGATCTTGGGGAACATCCGACGTCGCAGTGAGAAGAGAGGAGGGTGACCACGTCGAGCGGATCAAATCGCATAAGATTGTACGAGAAATCGGCAGATTCATCAAGAAATCCTCGTGCGATCTCCCCCGCCGATACGTCGGCTGCCGGCCGGGAAGACGCAAGTACCGATCAATACGGTGGATAGGAAGATCGTAGAGGATCGACGCGTGGACCAGAATCCAGTTCTTGAGCCGCCGCTGGGCGCTCCCCGCGAACTTCCTGCCGCCGACCGTCAGGTCGCCCGAGCCGCAAACCTCGACGGCCGCCCCGCCGACCCGGATTCCCGCCGCGATCCGTTCCAGCACCGAACTCTGCGCCCCGTCCACCGTCGCCAGCGCGGGGTTGGCGGCGATCGGCAGGACGAGCGTGACGTTCAACGCCCCCGGACCGATCAAGACCGAGCCCCCGCCGCTCGACCGCCTCGCGATCGGCACGCCGTCCGCGACGCACCGCTCGACCTGGACGTCGGCGTCGATCCGCCGCGACGCGCCGAGCACCACGGCCGAGCCCGGCTGTTCCCAGAACCTCAACACCGCCTTGCCGTTGCGCTCGTCGGCGGCGACCAGCAGCGCCTCGTCGACCGCCAGGTTCTCCTCGACGGTCGGCAGCGTCAGGTCGAGCCAGCCGACGTCGACCCTCCAGTCGGTTGAACCACTCACCTCGGGACTCCCCTTCCGCTCCATGCCACCGCGGTTCCCCCCGTCGGACGGGACCGCGCCGAAGTCTATCATTCGACCGGACAGGGCGGTAAGGCGAAAAGGGGGAATCAGAGCAGTCTGAAAATGGGGATCGCGGTCGCCCGGGCACGATACAAGCCCGAAGCGCCAGCGAGTGCATTCCCGAGCCGAGCACCGGAGAACATGCACTCGCTGGCGCTTCGGGTTTGTATCGGGGCATGACCTCGCGGGAGTATTTTCAGAGCAGCTCGAAGCGCCAGCGCGTGCCTTCCCAGCGATCGTGCTGAATCAGCCGACGCCGAAACCATGCACTCGCTGGCGCTTCGGGCTTGTATTATTCGGGGGTGGCACGGGCTCGAACCGAACCGGACCGAACCGAACTCGTGGCCCCTCGCCTCAGAACTTCTCGTCGGCGTCGACGCGGAAGACCTGGTGGCACTCGGTGCAGGTCTTGTTGATCGTATTGAGCTGGTCCTTGGCGTCTTTCTGGGTCGACTCGCTCTTGGCGACGAGGTCGGCGAGCTTCTGCGACTCCTTGCCCCAGAGGTCCATCAGTTCGTCCCACTTCTTCTGCGGGTCGGCCTCGCCCTTGGCGGACTTGACGACCTCGTTGTGGGGCTTGGCCTCTTTGGCCTGCTTCACCCAATCCTTGGCGGCCTTCTCGATCTCCGCCTGCGACTTCTTGTACGCAGCGACGTTGCGCGTGCCCTTGGTGATCGTGGTCTTGTTCTTCTGGACCTTCTCCATGAGCTTGCCGAGTTCAGTTTCCTTCTCGTCGGCGGCGAACGTCAGGGCGGTCATACCCATGCCCAACCCGAGGGCGAGGCCCACGGCCAAACCAAACCACTTGCGGTTCATGATTGAGAAACTCCTGTGCGGAATCGGGAGCATGCTTGCGGAGTAAGGAAAAAACGGGCGGGTCCGATTGGTCGACCGAAACCTCGCAGTTCGGTCCGGGGAACCTTAATCTATCCCCATCGTCGGGTTCGATCAAGGAGTTGAGTCTCATGCGAACCCTCGGCCCGACGGCGATTGCATCTTGTCGGCGTCGGCGTTGGTCGGCGATGATTCTTGAATGCCGTTGTCTCTGGAATCCCGATTTTCCCCTCCTTGCGGACGGATATGAGCGAGCCACTGGATTATCGATCGGCCGGCGTCGACCTGAACACCTATGACGAGACGATGGCCCGGCTTCCTCCGCTCATGCGCCGGACGTTCACGCCGCGAGTCATGGAGTGGAAGGACGGCTTCGCGGGACTGTTTCGGCTCGACGCCCACATCGGGCTGCTGTCGCGGACCTACCGCGACCCCGTGCTCGTGGCCTCGACCGACGGCGTCGGCACCAAGCTCAAGCTGGCGTTCGCGACCGGCCGGCACTCGACGGTCGGCGTCGACCTGGTGGCGATGTCGGTCAACGACTGCCTCTGCGCCGGCGCCGAGCCGCTGCTGTTCCTCGATTACGTCGCCATGAGCAAGGACGACCCCGAGTTGACCACCCAGGTCGTCAAGGGGATCAGCGACGGCTGCATCGAGGCCGAATGCGCCCTGATCGGCGGCGAGACGGCCATCCTCCCCGAGTTCTACCAGCCCGGCGAGTACGACCTGGCGGGCTTCTGCCTGGGCGTGGTCGAGCGCAAGCTGCTCCTCAACGGGCAAGACGTCCGGGCCGGCGACAAGGTCATCGGGCTGGCCTCCTCGGGCCTCCATTCCAACGGCTACAGCCTGGCCCGCAAGATCGTCTTCGACCACGCCGGCCTCGCCTACGACGACCACGTCGAGGCCCTGGGCCGGACCGTCGCCGACGAGCTGCTCGCCCCCACCCGGATCTACACCCGGGCGCTCAAGGAAGTCTACCGGAACTACCGGGTCAAGCGGATCGTCCACGGCATCGCCCACATCACCGGCGGCGGCCTAACCGACAACACCCCCCGCATCCTCCCCGAGGGCCTCGGCGTGGTCCTCCGGCGCGGCTCGTGGGACGTCCCCCCGGTCTTCCCCTGGCTCCAGAGCCTCGGCTCGATCAACGACGACGAGATGTTTCGGGTTTTCAACATGGGCGTCGGCATGACGATGATCGTCGCCGAGTACTACGCCGAGTCGATCGTCCGCCACATCAACCAGAAAGCCAAGATCCCCGCCTGGATCATCGGCGACGTCGTCCCCGGAAACCGCGAGGTCGAATGGGCCTGAGGCCGTCGACCCGACGTCGGATGGGTGGCTGTGGCAGCATGCCACAGATGCGGGTGCCGCGGCGTCTATCCTGGGGCGTCGCTTCGCTCCTCCCCAGCCATCCGACGCCCCCCCCTTTTCGCCTTACCGCCCTCTCTGAGTTGGGTGGCTGTGGCAGCATGCCACAGATGCGGGTGCCGCGGCGTCTATCCTGGGGCGTCGCTTCGCTCCTCCCCAGCCACCCGACGAATGAGCCTAAGCCGTCGCGCCGCCTGAAAACGAACGGGTTCGTTGCGTTGATCGTTCTTTTCGCGTCGGCTTGACGTATAATGGATCGCACAAGTCGAGTCGAGAGGCCCGGTTCGCACAACTCGAGGAGTCAGGCGATATGACGCTGGGCGCCCAGACGCAGCCGCAAGGCAAACTCCTGGACTACAAAGAGTTCATCGAGCACCAGATCGCTCGCACGCGATCGCGGATCAAGTACACCGATTTCGTCACCGCCTGCCTCATGCTGCTGGCCGGCGTCGCGCTCGTGTTGCTGCTCGAAGTCGTCCTCGACCACGCCCTGGGCCTCCCGATCGTCGCCCGCCAGGCGATTCTCGTCCTGGGGCTTACGGCGGCGTTTGGGTTTTCGCTCTACAAGATCGTGCTGCCGCTCTTGTTCTCGATCAATGCGGTCTACGCCGCCAAGACGATCGAGGGCGCCGACCCGACGATCAAGAACAGCCTCATCAATTACCTGGAGCTGCGCCGCCACCAGGGCCAGGTCTCCAAGACCGTGATGGCGGCGCTCGAAGCCCGGGCCGTGAACGACTTGACGCACGTCGAGCTCGACCAGGTGGTCAACCAGCAGCGGGCGATGCAGACGGCCTACGCGCTCTGCGGAATCGTCGTCGCCTTCTGCCTTTACGCCGCGTTCACCCCCAAGAGCATCCTCGATTCCACCAAGCGCGCGTTCCTCGCCGACGTGGTCCGGCCCACCAACACCAAGCTGGTGAACATCAAGCCCGGCCCCAACGCCGAGCTTTCCAAGGTCGTCGCCGGCACGCACGTCACGTTCACGGTCGACGTCCAGGGCGTCCGCCCCGAGAAGGTCAAGCTCCACTACAGCACCGACGGCGGCAAATTCTTCGCGGTCAAGGAGTTCGAGCCGGGCAAGAACTACTACGACCCCTGGCAGACGACCCTAACCAGCGTCGAGCAGACCCTCGATTACTACCTCACGGCCAACGACGCCGAGTCGCTCCGGTACGTCCTGACCGTCCTGCCCGCGCCGATGGTCACGTCGGTCTCGATCGACTATGAGTTCCCCCAATACACCAAGATCCCGCCACGCACCAACATCGAGGGGGGCGACGTCGAGGCGATCGAGGGGACCATCGTCACCGTCCACGCCACGACCAACGAGCCCGCCCGGCTCGCCACCCTGAACCTAACCACCGGCGTGCCGGCGAGCATGACGGTCTCGGAACAAGACCCCAGGCAGCTGACGGGCAAGTTCAAGGTCGAGCAGGACGGCACCTACACGATCAACTTTCGCACGACAGGCGGGCAGTTGAACCCCAGACCGGTGGTCTATAGCATCGTCGCGCACAAGGACAACCAGCCCACCGCCAAGTTCCTCCGCCCCGACAAGCCGACCGTCAAGGTTCCGGTCAACGTCAAGGTCGACATGGTGGCCACCGGCTCCGACGACCAGGGAGTCAAGGACGCGACCCTCCACGTCGTCCAGGGCAACGACCACCTCGTCTCCAAGAACCTCCTCGAAGGCCGCCCCCCCACGCCGGAGTTCCAGGTCACCGAGACGCTGGATCTGGCCGCGCTCCGCGTCAAGCCCGGCTCGACCCTCTCGTACTGGCTGACCGTCCGCGACAACCGCGAGCCGACCTCGAACCGGATGGAAACCACCAAGCAGACCATCGAAGTCGGCGAGGCCGTCGCCCCTCCCGAGCAGAAGAAGATCGAGGAGCAGCAGGCCGAGGACCGCAAGCAGTTCGAGCAGAGCCAGCCGCCGCAGGCCGACAACAACGACCAGCCGCGAACCGCACCCGACCAGCGCGACCCGGCCGACAAACAAGACGGAAAAGATCAAGGCGGCGCCGAAAATCGCGAAGACAACCAGCGCGGCCCCGACCAACAAGAGGGCGCCGGCACCGGAACCGGATCCAGCACCCCGTCGGCCGACCGTGAGAACGCGAACCAGCAAAACCGCGACGACCAGGCCGGCAAGGACGGCGCGAACGACCAGAACGGGGCGACCGAGCCCAACTCGGCTCGCGACGACCCGCGGATGCAGCAGTTGACCGAGGGCCTCAAGAAGACGGGCACCCTGCCAAACAACGACAAGCCTTCCCCCGCCGGCCGCAACGGCGACACGAAGCAAGGCCAGAAGGGCGAGTCTCAACCGAACGACGGTCAAGCCAACCCGTCCGAGCGTCCTCAGAAGCAAGAACCCGCCCCGTCCGACGGATCCAACACGCCCCAACCGCGCCGTAACACCGGCGGCGAATCCGCCGGCTCGGAAGTCAAGCAAGGCGAGCGGAGCGAGACCCCGAATCAGCCCGACGCCGGCGACGACCAGCAGAAACAAGCTGGAAAACAAGCCGAAGGCTCCAAGGCCGACGGTTCCAAGCAAGCCGAAGGCTCCAAGGCCGACGGCTCCAAGCAGGCCGAAGGCTCCAAGGCCGACGGCTCCAAGCAGGCCGAAGGCTCAAAGGCCGACGGTTCCAAGCAAGCCGAAGGCTCAAAGCAAGAAGAAGGCTCAAAGGCCGAAGGCTCCAAGCAAGCCGAAGGCTCAAAGCAAGAAGAAGGCTCAAAGGCCGACGGTTCCAAGCAGGCCGAAGGCTCCAAGGCCGACGGTTCAAAGCAGGCCGAAGGCTCCAAGGCCGACGGTTCCAAGCAGGCCGAAGGCTCCAAGGCCGACGGTTCCAAGCAAGCCGAAGGCTCCAAGGCCGAAGGTTCCAAGCAAGCCGACGGCTCCAAGCAGGCCGACGGCTCCAAGCAGGCCGAAGGCTCCAAGCAGGCCGAAGGCTCCAAGGCCGACGGTTCAAAGCAGGCCGAAGGCTCCAAGGCCGACGGTTCCAAGCAGGCCGACGGCTCCAAGCAGGCCGAAGGCTCCAAGCAAGCCGAAGGCTCAAAGGCCGAAGGTTCCAAGCAAGCCGAAGGCTCAAAGGCCGACGGTTCCAAGGCCGAAGGTTCCAAGCAAGCCGAAGGCTCCAAGGCCGACGGCTCCAAGCAGGCCGAAGGCTCCAAGGCCGAAGGTTCCAAGCAGGCCGACGGCTCCAAGGCCGACGGCTCCAAGGCCGACGGCTCCAAGCAGGCCGAAGGCTCAAAGGCCGACGGTTCCAAGCAGGCCGACGGCTCCAAGGCCGACGGTTCCAAGCAAGCCGAAGGCTCCAAGCAGGCCGATGGCTCCAAGGCCGATGGCTCCAAGCAAGCCGAAGGCTCCAAGCAAGCCGAAGGCTCCAAGGCCGAAGGTTCCAAGCAAGCCGAAGGCTCAAAGGCCGACGGTTCCAAGGCCGAAGGTTCCAAGCAAGCCGACGGCTCCAAGCAGGCCGAAGGCTCCAAGCAGGCCGAAGGCTCCAAGGCCGACGGTTCAAAGCAGGCCGAAGGCTCCAAGGCCGACGGTTCCAAGCAGGCCGACGGCTCCAAGCAGGCCGAAGGCTCCAAGGCCGAAGGCTCCAAGCAAGCCGAAGGCTCAAAGGCCGAAGGTTCCAAGCAAGCCGAAGGCTCAAAGGCCGAAGGTTCCAAGCAAGCCGAAGGCTCCAAGGCCGAAGGTTCCAAGAAAGCCGAAGGCTCCAAGGCCGACGGCTCCAAGCAGGCCGAAGGCTCCAAGGCCGAAGGTTCCAAGCAGGCCGAAGGCTCCAAGGCCGACGGCTCCAAGCAGGCCGAAGGCTCCAAGGCCGACGGTTCCAAGCAGGCCGAAGGCTCCAAGGCCGACGGCTCCAAGCAGGCCGAAGGCTCCAAGGCCGATGGCTCCAAGCAGGCCGAAGGCTCCAAGGCCGACGGTTCCAAGCAGGCCGAAGGCTCCAAGGCCGACGGCTCCAAGCAGGCCGAAGGCTCCAAGGCCGATGGCTCCAAGCAAGCCGAAGGCCCCGCCACCGAGAACTCTCAGCCCAAGGGCGACGAGACCGGGCAACCGAGCCCGGCGACCGATAAGGAAGCTCAAGGCAAGCCGAAATCGACCAAGGAATCCGGCGATCCCCAGACCAAACCGCAGACGAAACGCGACGACGTTATGAAGGATCGCGTCATCGACCCGCGCGACATCGACCATCGCGGTCCCGATCCGCGCGGCGTCGAAACGGGGGCCAAGTCCCCTGACGACAAGAACGCCGAACCCAACGCGGGCGACAGTGAGAAGTCGCAGCGCAAGGCCGATGGCTCGCAGGCTCAGGCCGACGAGCAGGCGAAGAAAGACCAGACCGCTCGCGACGACAAGAACGCCAAGCCCGACGGCTCACAGGTTCAAGCCGACGAGAAGGCGAAGAAAGACCAGACCGCTCGCGACGACAAGAACGCCAAGCCCGACGGCTCACAGGTTCAAGCCGACGAGAAGGCGAAGAAGGATCAGAACGCCAAGGCCAAGAAAGACGATCCTAGCTCCAAGAACGCGAAGTCTGACGCCGCGGCCAAGAAGGATGAGCCGGACAAGAAGTCCGACGAGGACCGGTACAAGAAGGACGGGAAGGATAAGCCCAAGACGCCGGAAAAGAAGCCGTACAAGAGCAAGCCTCCGGCCCAGGACAAGCCGAGCGACGAGCAGCAGCCTCCGCCCGAAGAAGAACCGCCCTCGGCTGAACGCGACACCCAGAAGCCCAAGTCGACCCGCCCGGATCAATCGAATCCGCAGCGCGACGACTCCCAGAACGATTCGACCTCCCAAGCCCAGGACCAACAAAACGGGCAGCAAAGCAAAGAAGCCCAAGCCTCGAAAGGCGACGCTAAGGGCCAGAAGGGCGAAGGACAGGGGCAGAAAGGCGAAGGCCAAGGTCAGAAGGGCGAAGGCCAAGGTCAGAAGGGCGAAGGCCAAGGCCAGAAGTCCGAGAGCCAGGGTCAGAAGGGCGAAGGCCAAGGCCAGAAGGGCGAAGGCCAAGGCCAGAAGTCCGAGAGCCAGGGTCAGAAGGGCGAAGGCCAAGGCCAGAAGGGCGAAGGCCAAGGCCAGAAGTCCGAGAGCCAGGGTCAGAAGGGCGAAGGCCAAGGTCAGAAGTCCGAGAGCCAGGGCCAGAAGGGCCAAGGCCAAGGCCAGAAGTCCGAGAGCCAGGGCCAGAAGTCCGAGAGCCAGGGTCAGAAGGGCGAAGGCCAAGGCCAGAAGTCCGAGGGCCAAGGTCAAGGAACTCAGCAAGGCGACCAGCAGGGTGAGCAGAATACGGACCAGAGCGGCGAGGGTAAGGAGCAGGGCGGGAAGAGCGGATCCACTCCCAAGGGGGGGGGCGGCAACGAGGGGTCGGGGAATCCGAGACCCGCTGACGCCAAGGATGATGGAACGCCGTCGCCGACGGCCAAGGAGCCCGAAGACCAGTCGGGCGATACGGTCGCGCCTCGGAATCAGGATCAATCCGAGATGGTGCTCCGGACAGTCAAGGACCTGCTTGCCAAGGACGCCGTCACACCCGACATCGAAGCCGCGACGGGTATGTCGAAGTCCGAGATGCAGCAGTTCGTCAAGAAGTACGAGCGCGGCAAGTCGGCCCCGGCCGGGCCCGGGCGCGAGATCGACGTCAAGCCGGGCGATTCCGCGAAGGACGCCACGCCATCCGCCGGCCTCCCGGATCTCGGAGGCCACAGGCGGTACTCGACGAAGAACATCACCGACCGCGGCTCGCTGCCGCGCGACGAGGTCCGCAACATGAACGAGGGCGTCCGCTTCGCGGCTCCCGCCGAATTCCGGGGCCGGGTCGAAGGCTACAAGAACGCCCTCTCCCGATCGCGCATCAACGCCGCCGGCAAGGCCGCCAAGCCGGCGGCGGCACCGCCGACGCCGACCGGAAAGTGACCAGGCGACCGCCGCGCGCCGCCGTCGCCCCCTGACGGCGGCGCGTCCGATCGGCGATCATGGGACCTCTTGGCGCCGCTGGCGTCGTTCCGGAGGTTCGTTCCCGTTCCATCGGCGGTGAGTTTCTCGAAGCCGCCTCTTTCCTCTTCAACCGACGTGCCCGCCCATGCTCACTCCCCTGCCCTTGCCCAGACGCTACCTCGTCGGGTTCGATCCTCGCGAGCTGCCCCACCATTTCGCCGACGTCGTGGTGATCGGCGGCGGGATCGCCGGCCTCCGCGCGGCCCTCGGTTTTCCGAAATCGCTCCGGGTCCTGGTCGTCACCAAGGACCAGATCCGTGAGAGCAACAGTCAGTACGCCCAGGGGGGGATCGCCGGGGTCATGGACCCCGAGGACCGGCTCGACAACCACATCGCCGACACCCTGGCCGCCGGCAAGGGGCTGTGCGACCCCGACATCGTCGATCTCGTCGTCCGCGAAGCGCCCGAGCGAATCCACGAGTTGATCGGCTGGGGGACCCACTTCGACACCGTCGACGGCCGCGTCGCCCTGGGACGCGAAGGGGGGCATTCGCACGCCCGGATCGTCCACGCCCTCGGCGACGAGACCGGGCGCGAAATCATGCGCGCGATCATCCATCAGGTGCGATCGCGATCGAACGTCCGGATCTGGCAGAACTGCGCGACGGTCGACCTGCTGACGCATGAGGATCGTTGTCGGGGCGTGCTGGTCTGGGACAAGCGGCGCGGCTTCGCGATGGTCTGGGCCCGGGCGGTCATCCTGACGACGGGAGGAGCGGGACAGCTCTATCGCGAGACGACCAACCCGCCGATCGCCACGGCCGACGGCCACGCCATGGCGTATCGCGCCGGGGTCGAGCTGCGCGACATGGAGTTCATGCAGTTTCACCCGACCGTGCTCTACATGGCCGGCTCGGCGCGGCATCTGCTGACAGAGGCCCTCCGCGGCGAGGGAGCCTTCCTCCGCGATTGCAACGGCTTCCGGTTCATGCCCGAGCGTCATCCCCTGGCCGAACTCGCCCCGCGCGACAGCGTCTCGCTGGCCATCGCCGCCCAGATGGCCGCGACGCGGCATCCCAACGTCTACCTCGACATGACGCACCTCGACCCCGAGTTCATCCGCAACCGGTTCCCGGGCATCGACCGGCTGTGCCGCAGCTTCGACCTCGATATCACCCGCGACCCGATCCCGGTCTGCCCCGGCGCCCACTACATGATCGGCGGCGTAACCGTCGATTCGCACGGGCGCAGCTCGATGCCGGGGCTCTGGGCGGCCGGCGAGGTCTCGAGCTCGGGGCTGCACGGAGCGAACCGGCTGGCCTCGAACAGCCTGCTTGAAGGCCTCGTCTTCGGCGCGCGCGCCGCCGAGGACGTCACCGAACGACTCGATCGGGAAGGCGCCTGGCAGCTTGAGGTGCCGCCGATCTCGGCCTCGACTCCGCACGAGCACCGCACCCCCATCGACCTCGACGACCTACGGAAATCGCTCCGCGCCCTGATGTGGCGGCGGATGGGCATCACGCGCGACGCCTCGGGCCTGGCTGACGCCGCGCTCCAGGTCGACAGGTGGTGCCGTTACATCCTGCCGCACGTCTTCGACGATCCCGGCGGCTGGGCCATCCAGAACATGCTCACGGTCGCCCGCCTGATGATCGCCGCCGCCGACGAGCGTACCGAGTCGCGCGGCGTCCACTCCCGGGCCGACTTCCCGGAAACCGACCCGGCCTGGCAGCGACACGTCACGATGCAAGCGCAAGTCGTGCGAATCGGCGGATCGTAACGCGGCTTAGGGCCCCGAACGTCAAACGTCCGCGGCAGCTGTCGCCATGCGGGGCGAGGCCGACACGGCCGTTCGCGCATCGAGTTGGGATCACGTCGTCACTTCGGGGCCCGCCGCCGGCTGAACAGCGCGAGGGCCGCCAAGCCGAGACCCAGGAGCGTCATCGAGGCCGGTTCGGGGACGACGGTGCCCGGCGGGGGCGCATTGCCAAGTCCACTGATGTACACGGCCGTATCCCATGCCGAGTCTTCGGCGTCGGCGATGATGAAGGTCAGCGTGTTGCCCTTGCTGCCCGCGACCACGGCGCCGCCGAAGTTCATGAACGGGTTGCCGCTCGGCCCGACCAAGAGACCGAGGAGGGGGGTCTCCTGGTACTGTGAACCGTCGGCGCCCCTGGGACTGCCGTTGTAGTCGTTATAGCCGGTGTTGACCATGAACGGATTATTTATGTTCACCGGCTTGCCGCCGGCGAACGCGATGTTGACGCCGTTCAGATAGAGACCGAACACGTCATTGTAACTGCCGACGTACTTCGGATATTCCGCCGAGGCGAAGACGACGCCGAAATTGACGCTCGTGGTGTCCGCGGCGACGTCGAACGTGATGGTCAACTGCGTCGCGTCGAAAAAGCGGCTCGTTCCGGGCGACAACGGTTGAAGCAACCCCATCTGAGCGGGCTCGGCGGGCAACCCGTAGCTGGTGTCCGGAAAATGGCCAGGAACATAGGGCCCGCTGCCGTCGTCAGCCGCGTTTCCCGTACTCAGTACGATGCCCGAGCCCGGTAGATTGTAGTTGTTCGGGCCGTTGGTCGTGTACAAACCAGTCGACGTTTCGCCGGTGCTCGCGCTCTGATTCAAAAGCGAATAACCCGTAACGTGAACCCCACCCGTCCCTCCGGCCAACAACGCATTCACCAGAGCGGCGACGTCGCTGGAATTGGTCACCGAGACGCCGCCGGCGTTCGCGGGCGCGCACATAGGCGCGAATGCCAGAACTGAGGCGAGAGCGACCCCAGCCCGAATCGACTTTGCCATAACATGCGACTCCAGAAGTTTAGATGCAAGGCGACGCGGCTGCGTGTTCTCTTCCTTGTGGCCTACCATGAGAGCGCCTGACATTGCATACGAAAAGCGCCAGCGTGTCAAGCACCGCACATATTAAAGCCTATTAAGTATCATCCTTTTAGTAACCGATAATTCTTCAGAAGATCCTCATTGGCCCTAGACCGGCGCAAAACGAAAAAATCCCCGAAAATCCAAGGGATTACAGGGGTTTGGCGAGGAACGGCGAGGAGGGACGGAGGCCGCCGCGGGCGTGAAGCCCTTCTCGGCGTCAGGCGAACTCGGACGTCCGTCGGATGATTCCGTCGATGATCAGATGAGGGTCGAGCCACCGTTGCTTGGGCGCGACGCGGGGCGCGTATCCGTCGGCGGATTCGGGTCGGAACCGGCGGATTTTCTCCAGGGTTCGGTCAATCGCCGGAATTCGGGCGGCGTCTAGTTTAGCGAGTACTTTGTCGTCTTCGCTGAGCAGGTCGTCGTCGACGAGCACGCCCTGGCGGAACCCCTCGCGGAGCGCGTCGGCGAACTCGTTGTAGATGAACGCCTCGATCGGGCTGGCCCACCAGTCGCGGTTCATCACGGCGAACAGGTCGACGACGGTCCGGGCCACCTTGACGTCCGAGAACACGATCGTCGCGTCGACGACCGATACGTCGCCGAGAATCCGGTCGACGTCGCCCCGCCTCACGACCTGGCAGGCCATGCCGTCCCGGAGGAAGTAGTCGAGTCGGTCGGCGCAGAGCCATGGCAACGGACGCTCGAGAATCGGGTACCGCGCGTCGTCGTAAAAATCCTCGGGCGCGAAGCCCAACCGGTCGAGGGCGTCGGCGACGTCGGGGCGGTTCAGCAGGATCGGCTTGAGGCTCTCGTGATGGTCTTGTTCGGCCGAGGTGACGAGAAAATCGACGGCGTGCGAGAACGCCGTGTGCGAAATGTCGTGCAACAGTCCCGCAACCTGCTCCTGGCGGCCCGCGCCGAGCCGACGCAGCAGGTGGAACACGCCCAGGCTGTGCTCGTAGCGGGTCACGTTCTTGAACGGGAAGGCGATGGCCGATGGCCCCGCCTGGCGAATCCCCTTCAGCCGCTGAAACGTCGGCCCCTCGATCAAGGCGAGAATCTTCGGGTCGGAGACCTCGACTCTCCCGTAGACCCGATCGTTCCAAACCATGAAGCTCGCCCCTACCCCGCTCCGGGCTCCGTCGCCGCGCCGTTCCCACTCCTTTGATGATCCGGCTCCAAACGGCGATTTGCAAGAGGAGTCGAGTACCGCCGGCCTGACCGATGGTTGAAACCGCGACGAATTCTGAGCCGGTTTTAACCCGTTCTCAGGAAGCGTTCTAAGGTCACAGACAGGGGTTCTTGCGCGACGGTTCCCGCCGCGCCCCACGCAGCTCATCAGTGTCCGGAGTCGAAGCGATGGTGAAGAAGCGTCGGATTCGCGGTAAGGACGGAGATCGGTCGCTCCAGCCAGTCGCCGAGCAACTCGAAGCCAGGACGTTGCAGGCCGCCAAGCCTCTCGCGGGAGGCGTGGACGCATTGGCCCTGGGGGACGTTAACGGCGATCGAGTCGTCGACCTGATCGTCGCGGGCCATGAGGGGTCGAACCACAGCGTGACGATCTACGACGGCATCGGCGCGAAGGACTCGTCGACCTCAACAGGGGTCGGCGTCAAGGTCCTCGCCAAGCTGGTCAATCCGCTCGGGGCGAACTCGGGCCCGCTGTCGATCGCCGTGGGAGACTTCAACGGCGACGGCGTGTCCGAGCTCGCCGTCTCGGCCCAGACCCGCGTCAACGCCGGACCGGCCAAGCTCGCGACGTACCAGTTCCAGCTCACGGGCGATCCCGATTCGCCGCTCGGCCAGCCGGTGACGTTCGTGCCGATGGCCCAACCGTTCGTCTTGCCGGCCGCGACGGTCAATAGCCTGTCGCTGGCATCGATCGATCTGAACAATGACGGAACCGACGAGATCGTCGTGGGGGCGTCGAAGGCGTCGACGCAGACGCTGTCCGTCTTGTCGTTCGGCAATGGCGCCTGGTCGCAGACAAGTTCGATCTCGCTCCCCTGGAGGATGTCGCACGGCGTCGGCCTGGGCGCCGGCGACCTGACAGGCGACGGCAAGGACGATCTCGCCGCGATCGACGAGTCGTCGGGCCGGGTCTCGGTGCTCGACGGCGGCTCGTCGACGTGGACGTCGTCGATCGCGCCGCTCAAGCGAAACAACAGCGGAGCCCGAGTGGCGGTGGTTGCGAATGAAAACGCGGCCGGGGCCCTCGTCGTGACCTCCGGCGGCGACCGCAACCCGACCGCGGCGATCGTGAACTGGTCGACGGGCAAGTCGCAAACAATCAAGCCCAGGTCGTCGCCGGGCAGCGGCGCGCTCGTGCCGCTTGGGGGCGGGTGGGTCTACCAGCGGAGCAACATCAAAATCGACGGCTCGTTCGCGGTGAGCGACGGCCCGAACACGCCGACCGTCCTGTTCGGCTCGACGCGCGGGCAGTCGGTCGTCGTGCAGGGCTTCGACGCCTCGCTCCGGCCCAGCAAGGCCGATACGACCGTCGAGCCGGTCCTCGGCAACGCGAAGAAGGGCGCGACGTTCTACTCGCTGCAGGCCCCCGACACGTTCTCGGAGACCGGCCAGACCAAGGTCGACGTGTCGCCGCTGGTGGCGTTCCCGAACCTCGTCTACAACTCCCCCTACTCGATCGACCTCTCGTCGATGCCGTCGTCGATCTACAACGGCCTGTGGACATCGACCCCGATCTCCACGACGACGAACGACCCGTGGGGGCCGGCTCGCGTCGCCAACACGCCCCCCACGATCCCTTCCAAGGACTCCGTCACTTGGCTCCAGGGCCGAATCCTCGCCGCCTACAACACGTTCAACGGCCAGGTGACGTACCAGCACCACTACGACCCGCGCTGGCTGCCAAGACAAGGTCAGCCCTGGAACGCCGTGACCACCGGCTACCAATGGCCGGGGGTCGACTGCACTAACTTCACGGCCTTCGCCTACGCCGACGCCCTCGGGATCACGATGAACAGCGCCACGACGGCCCAGGCCGCGATCACCTCGAACGCGGACGTCACCATTCCCGAGTCGATCGCCAGCCACGTCAATCTGCAAGTCCTCGGCCCCTGGACTAGCTATGAGGCGATGGTGAAGGACCTCCAACCGGGAGACATCCTCTACATCAATCCGAGCGCGAACACGTTGGCGCCGGGGTATGTAAGCGATCCCAGCAAGGTCACGCACGCCATCACCTGGCTCGGAAATTTCGGCAAGGGGGCGACGGAAGCCAACCAGTTCCTCATCATCGACTCGACGGTGGACGACCCGCCGCACGTCGACGCGAACAACCACCTCATCCCCACGGGCGTCCACATCCGCCCGTTCAGCCCGCCCGGTTCCGCGACGAACGCCTGGTACGCCTCCCACGTCGACCACGCGCTGCGGATCATCGCCGATTAAATCTCCAGTAAGACCCCGCACCGGCGGACCGGGCGGGGTCTTGACGGAGATTTCCTCACCGTCGACGCCGTTCATTGAAGTCCGACTACTCCGTTGCAATTGTCGGTGGGGCGAGTCACCATGATCGGTCTACGTCGCAAGCGCGTCTCGACGCGCGGCTTCCTGAAGACGCACCGGGGTCGACATCGCCCGCTCTGGGCGGCGAGGTTTCGCATGAGTAGGTTTACAGACCTGAGAGGGCGGGCGTCCGTCTTCGCCGTGGGGCTTCTTCTTTCGACGGCCGTCGTCGGTCTGACTGGCGCAATGAACGCGGAGGCTGGGACTTTGAGCAAGGTGGCATTCGGCAAGACGCCGGACGGCAAGACAGTCGACCTCTACGTGCTCCAGAACGGCCGGATCACCGTCAAGATTTCGACCTACGGGGCGATCATCACCTCGATCGAGGTTCCCGACCGCGACGGCAAGCTCGACGACGTCGTGCTCGGCTTCGACGATCTGACCGGCTACCTGGGCAAGCATCCGTACTTCGGCGCCACGGTCGGCCGCGTCGCCAACCGCGTCGCCAAGGGGAAGTTCACGCTCAACGGGCACGAGTACACGCTGGCGACCAACAACGGCCCCAACACGCTGCACGGCGGCCTCAAGGGCTTCGACAAGGTCGTCTGGAAGGCCGAGGAGCTGGAGAGCGGCGACGGGCCGTCGGTCCGGCTGTCGTACACGAGCCCCGACGGCGAGGAAGGCTATCCGGGCAACCTGTCGGTCAGTATCCTGTTCACCGTGACCGCCGACGACAAGCTGAAGATCGAATACACGGCCGAGACCGACAAGGCCACGCCGGTGAATCTCTCGAACCACAGTTACTTCAACCTCGGCGGCAAGAACAGCGACACGATCCGCGACCACGAGATCACGCTGAACGCCGACCGCTACACGCCCGTCGACGACACGCTGATCCCCACCGGCGAGATCGCCCCCGTCGCCGACACGCCGTACGACCTCCGCAAGCCGACCGTGATCGGCGCCCGGATCGATCGCCTTCAGAACGAGCCTCGCGGCTTCGATCACAACTTCGTGCTCAACAACCCGGACGGGAAGCTGACCCTCGCCGCGCACGTCTACGACCCGAAGTCGGGCCGCGTGCTGGAGGTGTCGACGACCGAGCCCGGCGTCCAGTTCTACACCGGCAACTTCCTCGACGGCACCGACAAGGGCAAGGGGGGCGTCGCCTACAAGCAGCATCAAGCCATCTGCCTGGAAACCCAGCACTTCCCGGACTCGATCAACCACCCGTCGTTCCCCAACACGGTCCTCGAACCCGGTAAAAAGTACTCCCAGACGACGGTTTACACGTTCTCGACGAGGTGAGCGCGGCCGACGTCTTCATGTCGGTCCATTCTTCACGGTCCCCTTGAGATTTCCCGAGAGACTTCGCGAGCGGCGGCGACCGACCCATTCAAGGCGTCGGAGCGCCCCCTTGCGTTCGACAGGAACGAGCATGCATACGACACTGGCGTGGATCGATTACTTGATCATGGTGATCTACTTCGCCTTCGTGCTGGGGATCGGCTTCGCGCTGAAGCGCTATATGAAGACCAGCGCCGACTTCTTCCTGTCGGGCCGGTCGATCCCCGCATGGGTGGCGGGCCTCGCGTTCATCTCGGCCAACCTGGGCGCCCAGGAAGTGATCGGGATGGCCGCGTCGGGCGCCAAGTACGGCCTCGCTACGTCGCACCTCTACTGGCTGGGCGCCATACCCGCCATGGCGTTCGTCGGGATCTTCATGATGCCGTTCTACTACGGCTCCCGCGCCCGGTCGGTCCCCGAATACCTCCGGCTGCGGTTCGACGAGAAGACGCGGGGGCTGAACGCGATCGCGTTCGCCCTGATGACCGTCATGTCGTCGGGCATTTCGATGTATGCGATGGCGCTGCTGATCGAGAACCTGCACATCTTCGACTCGCTGATGCAATCCCTGGGTCTGCCGATGAGCTGGATCTTCCATCTCAGCATCGTGGTCGCGGCGATCATCACGCTGGGATACGTCTACCTCGGCGGCCTCACCAGCGCGATCTACAACGAGGTGCTCCAGTTCTTCCTGATCGTGGCCGGCTTCTTCCCCCTGGTCTTGCTCGGGCTCAAGAACGTCGGCGGCTGGGACGGCCTGGTTCAGAAGGTGCCGAATGGTTTTACCCACGTCTGGCAAGGGATGACCAGCGCCGAGACCAGCCCGCTGGGCGTGGAGGTGTTCGGACTGGCGATGGGGCTGGGCTTCGTCCTCTCGTTCGGCTACTGGTGCACCGACTTCCTGGTGGTTCAGCGAGCCATGGCCGCCGATTCAATGTCGGCGGCGCGCCGCACGCCGTTGATCGCCGCCGTGCCCAAGATGATCTTCCCGTTCCTCGTCATCCTGCCGGGCTTGATCGCCGTCTCGCTCCCCACGCCGACGGCCGTCGAGGGGACGACCGTGAGCAAGGCCGAGGCGATGGGCAAGGGGATCATCCCGGCGAAGCTCGACGCGTCGGGCGAGGTCAAGCTCGACACCGACGGCAAGCCGGTGCTCGACTACGACCGGGCCATCCCGAACATGCTGCTCCACTACCTTCCGACCGGCATGCTCGGCCTCGGCCTCACGGCGCTCCTGGCCAGCTTCATGTCGGGGATGGCCGGCAACATCACGGCGTTCAACACGGTCTGGACCTTCGACATCTACCAGGCGTACATCAAGCCCCAAGCGAGCGACAAGCACTACCTATGGATGGGGCACTTCGCGACGTTGTTCGGCACTCTCGTCTCGATCGCGGCGGCCTACGTCGCGACGAGCTTCAACAACATCATGGACCTGCTCCAGCTCGTCTTCGCTTGCGTCAACGCCCCCCTGCTCGCGACGTTCCTGCTCGGCATGTTCTGGAAGCGGGCCACGGCCAACGGAGCCTTCTACGGCCTGCTCGCGGGCATCACGGCCGCGGCGATCCACCACGGCGTCAGCCTTCCGCAAGGCTCGACGGCCGGCGTCAAGGGGGGATGGATCAGCTACCTCTGGTCCGGCGTCCCCATCACCTCGTATCGCAACGAGATGGCCCAGAACTTCTGGGCGGCGATCTACGCCTGGACGGTCTGCTTCGTCGTGACGATCGTCGTCAGCTTCTTCACCAAGCCCCACAGGGAAGAAGACTTGACCGGGCTCGTCTACTCGCTGACGCCCCGAATCGTCGAGCATAACGTCGTCTGGTACAAGAAGCCCGAGGCGTTCGGCGTCGTCGTGGTCCTGGCGGCCATCGCCCTCAACGTGATCTTCAGATAAGGTTTGGATCCAGATGAATCTCGACATCCGCGTTCCCATCGGCCTCCTGTTCCTCTCGCTGGGGGCCTTGATCACCGGCTTCGGCGTCGTGACCCATTTCACCAATCCGGAGTTGTACGCGCGCTCGCTCGATATCAACGTCAACATCTGGTGGGGACTGGTGATGCTCGCCTTCGGAGCCGCCATGTTCTACTACGGCCGCCGGGCCACGATGCGGACGGCCCAGGCTCCTTCTCAAGCCCCTTGATCGAGGAGTCACTCCACCTATAGCGTTCGGGTGGAGCGACCGGCTGTCGGGTGCTCAGGGATTTTGTCTGGTCTCGGGGAGTGAGCGGTGATGCGGCCGTTGGCTCGACTTTGTGTACGCCAGCACGCCCGGAAGCGTCTTGAGGGCGTTGTCGATCCTGCTTGGGACGAGTACAAGCGACGACGTCATGTGTTCTGGCTGGCGCTCCTCCTGATACCGCTCTGGCTCTCCGGAGCCATCGTCCTGGAATTTCTCACCGGCCGCGAGTTTCCTCCCACCGGTTGGGTTACCTTACTGACTGTCTTACTGCCGCCGATGCTCTGCCTCATGGTCGCCCGTCTGAGGCTGATCTTCTGGCCCTGCCCATGTTGCGGACGACCTTTCTTCCTCAGGTTGGGCAACTACTGGTTCACTCGACGGTGCCTCCACTGCGGTCTGCCGAAGTGGGCGCCGGGCAAGGCAAAATCCTCCAAGTTTATCCCGTTAGATCAACGCGATTCGATCGTGACCGACGATTTCGATTACTGATCGTCGGTCGCCCAGGGTCCGTCGCCCAGAGGTCGGACTTGGATTTAGGTTCTTGATGTAAGCTTACCACCCTTCGCGGGCGAGAACGCCGCGTGCCGACCCGCCGGGGCATCGAGAGACGCCGCCATGCCAGTCTTCCCTCTGATCGCCGCCGCCGCCGCGCCCGCCGAATCGCTGTTCTCGCTCGGCGTCGCCGACCTGGTGATCATCGCCGCCTACTTCGCCATGGTGCTGGCCATCGGCCTGTACCTCAAGGGCCAGACCCAGACCGGCGAAGACTTCTTCATGGCCGGCCGCGAGATGACCGCCTGGATCGCCGGCCTGAGCTTCCTGTCGGCCAACCTCGGCTCCCTCGAACTCATGGGATGGGCCGCGGCGTCGTACCAGTACGGGCTGCTCGCCGTTCACTGGTACTGGATTGGCGCGATCCCGGCCATGCTCTTCCTCGGCATCGTGATGATGCCCTTCTATTACATCTCCAAAACCCACTCGGTCCCCGGCTACCTCCAGCTCCGGTTCGGCGAGCCGAGCCGGGCGCTCGCCGCGATCTCGTTCGCGTTCATGACCGTTCTGATGAGCGGCATCAACATGTACTCGATGGCCTTGGTGATGAAAGTGGTCCTGGGCTGGGACATCAACTTCAGCATCTGGGTCTCGTCGCTGACGGTCGCCGCGTACGTCGCGCTCGGCGGCCTCAAGTCGGCGATCTTCAACGAGGTGCTCCAGTTCGTCTTGATCTGGGCCGGCGCGCTCCTGATCCCGATCCTGGGCCTGTACGAGGCCGGCGGCTGGGCCGGATTGCAGGCGAGGATCGCCGAGCAGCTCGGCCGGACCGACTTCACGCACGCCTGGAGCACGCTCGGCGGGTTCCAGGACAACCCGATGGGCGTGCACTGGACGGGGATCGTCTTCGGCCTCGGCTGGGTGATCTCGTTCGGCTACTGGACCACCGACTTCCTGGTCGTCCAGCGGGTGCTCGCGGCCAAGGACCTCCGCGCCGCCAAGATGGCGCCGATCATCGGCGCGGCGTTCAAGATGATGGTCCCGTTCATCGTGATCGTCCCGGGCCTGCTGGGCCTGGCGCTCCTGCCCGACAAGCTCGTCGGCGAGGCCGAGGCGGTGGCGACCGGCGGTCACAGCTATAACGAGGTCTTGCCGCTGATGCTGGCCCGATACTGCGGGCCGGGGCTGCTGGGGCTGGGGATCACGGCCCTGATCGCCGGCTTCATGGCGGGAATGGCCGGCAACGTCAGCGCCTTCGCGACGGTCTGGACCTACGACCTCTACCGCGCCTTCATCAAGCCCGACGCCGACGACGCCCACTACGTCGCGATGGGCCGCTGGTGCACGATCCTCGGCGTCATGGCGAGCATCGGCACGGCGTACCTGGTCATGGAGTTCCAGAGCATCATGGACTACGTCCAGGCGCTCTTCAGCTTCTTCATCGCCCCGCTGTTCGGCACCGTGATCCTGGGCATGCTCTGGAAACGCGCAACGTCCGCCGGCGGGTTCTGGGGCTTGCTGATCGGCACGCTGTCGTCGATCGCCATGTGGGCCTGGGTGAAGCTCGACCCGAGCGCCTTGCAGTACGTGGCCCTCTCGCCGCACGCTAAGGACATGGCCGAGAACCTTTACCGGGGCCTCTGGTCGTGGATCATCTGCGTGGTCGTCACCGTGGCGGTCAGCCTCTGCACACGTCCCAAGCCCGATTCGGAGCTGGTCGGGCTGGTCTACGGCTGCACCTCGATCCCTTCCGAGCAGGACGTCGCGCTCTGGAGGCGGCCGATCTTCTGGGCGTACGCCGTCGCCATCGTGTTCGTGGCCCTCAACCTCTATTTCTGGTAAGGGGGAGTCGTCGATGAAGTCAAAGCCCGAAGCCGTCTCGATCTGGTTCTTCGTCGGCGTCCTGCTCGCCTTCTACGGCGTGGTCATCACCGGCGAGGGCCTCTACCATCTGGCCGTCCCCCCCGAGCGCCCGGTCGTCCTGGCCTGGCTGCACGCCGACCTCTGGTGGGGCGCCCTGCTTCTCGCGGCCGGCCTGTTCTATTGTTACCACTTCGCGCCCAGGAAGGTCGACCGCTCGGCCGAGAATGACGGGGCCTGAACGCGACGGGAGGCACTCGCATGCTCCGCGACGTCTGAACTCGATCAGAACGGGCAGCCGGTGCCGCTGGGGGCACGGCCTCCCGTCCGGGTCATGCTGGTGCTCGACCGAGCCTCGTCGAACGGCTCCGAGGACTCGATCTCAAGCAGCCAGCGCTCGAAGTCGGTCGAATTCAGGGTCGCCCGGGCGCGGTCCCAGCGTTGGTCGACCCAGCTCCAGAAGTCGAAATCGATCGTGGAGACGGTCGCCTGGATCGCGGCCCAGAGGGTCCAGCCGACGTTCGACAGGAGGATGTTGAGCTTCATCCGGGCGAGCCTGTCCGGGTAGGCGTCGCCGAAGTACGCGGCGCACGCCTCGACGACGCGAGGCTCGTCGTACTCCTGCTCCTGGCAGGTGTTGCCGAGGTCGAACGTCGGATCGTTGTTGCCGCTGTACTCGAAGTCGATCAGCCAGAGCCGCCGGCCGTCGTCCAGGATGTTGGCCGCCAGAAGATCGTTATGACAGGGGACCGTGGCGATCGGACGACGGGCGAAGGCGGACTCGATGCGCCCGACCATGGGCATGTAACCGAGATAGTCGTCCGGGATCCGAATCCGAAGCTCCTGCGTGATCCGAAGATAGCGCCGGATCACTTCGAACATGTTGAAGTCATGGAGGAAACGCGGCCCCGCGTGGAGATGCCCGAGCGCCCGGGCGATCTGAGTGGGCATCCCGGGGCGATGCATCGAGGCCAGCGTCATGGTCTCTGCGGGGATGAATTCGAGGATCAGGACGTTCAGATCGGGAATGTGATGGACGACCTTCGGAGAGATCCCCGTCTCGGCCGCGGCCAGCGTGTTGTGCAGTTCGTTGGCGCGGTCGATGGCTAACCATTCCGTCCCGTCGCCGGGAACGCGCACGACGAATTCCTCTCCGTCCACCGTAACGTGGTAGGCCTGGTTGGTCAGGCCGCCGATGAGAGGCTCGACGATGGGAGAACGGGTCGACCAGGCGGGAATTCGGTCGATGACCTGTTCAATCGAGATCGCCATGCATTCCAACCCTGGTAATGGTTCTTGAGGAGGCGACCCTTCGGCTCGCCTGGAGATCCAATCTCCTGGCGCGTCGAGGAATCGGTGCGATACGAAGGCGAGTTCCGCGGACGATTCGGCGTGACCTCAGAACGGGCAGCCGGTGAGCATTTCGCCCTGCGGAGCGCCGGTCGTGTCGATCGGCTGGACGTCCATGCCGGCGAACTTCGCGAGACGGGCCGAGACCTCATTGAGCATCTCGACCGAGTAGCCCGGCCAGAGTTTCTCGATCGTTCCGCCCTGCGAGACGAGCGCCAGGTACGCCGAGCTTTCCGCCTTGTAGTCGTGGATGATCGTCAGATCGACGTCGCTCAGGATCGGGAAAGCCGCATGGTTGACGCGCCCCCATTTCCCGGCGCGATTGACGGGGCCGTCGATGACGCCGAAGAACGGGACCTTGGCGCCGTAGGCCTCGAACAGCCGGTTGAAATAGGGCTGGGACTCGATGCTGCACGGGCAGCCTTCCTTGATGAAGGCGAGGACGACCGGGCCCTTGCGAGTCAGCTCGGCGAGGTCGTAGGTCTTGCCGTCGGTGGCCTCGGCCCGGAACGCCGGGGCGGTCGTCCGCGCAACCTTCTCGGTGGCGGCCAGCATCTCGGACGTGACCAGGTGCTGCTTTTCGCTCTCGATCACGACGAATCCCGAGCCCTCGTCCGGCTTCGGTCCGGTGCCGAGCACGGCCCACGAGTAGACGGCGAAAACGGTCGCGAGAACCGTGAAGGCGCCCACGATCGTCAGTTGGTTCTTCGGCACGGTGCGGTCTCTCCGATGAAATCGGCTAGCCGCCGCCGAGCGCTTTGAGGCGGACGGCGGCGGGCTTGGCATGCGGCGCGTCGGGGTGTTCCTTGGTGATTCGATTATACCGCTTACAGGCCGGCTTCGTTCGTTACAGCGCGTTCTGCGTCTCCGAAACCGTGTTTTCCGGCGAAAGCGTGCGCCGAACGCCCTCTTCCAGGGTTGTAGCCGGCTTCGAACACCCCGCGTCACGGAGCTTGCTCATCTCGGCCTGCGTGTAGTTCTGGTATTGCTTGCCGAGTTCGGCGGGCATATCGATGAACTGGATTCGGGGCTCGCGTTCGAGAGCCGCGAATACGGCCAGGACCAGGTCCTGGAACGTCCGGGCGACGCCCGTTCCACTATTGTACACGCCCGTCGTGTCGGGGTGCTCCCAGAGCCAGAGCATGTGGTCGATACAGTCCTCGACGAACACGAAATCGCGCCGCTGGCCGCCGTCGGGATAGGTCGGATCGTTCGACCGAAAGAGTCGGACCTCGCCGGTTTCGAGGATCTGCCGGCGGGCGTGCCAGACCACGCTCGCCATCTTCCCCTTGTGCCGCTCGCGGGGGCCGTAGACGTTGAAGAACTTGAGCCCCGCCCAACCGGCCGGCTCGGGCGCCCCCTTGGCGACCTCCGCGAGCGCCCAGACGTCGAAATCGTTCTTGCTCTTGCCGTACAGGTTCAACGGCCGCAGCTCGGTCGGCGGCGTGTGATCGCTGAACCCCTGCGAACCGTCGCCGTACGTCGCGGCGCTCGACGCATAGTAAAACGGCAGACCCACCTCGGCGCACCATTCCCAGAGCCGGCGGGTGTACTCCACGTTGTTGCGCAGCAAGTACGACCAGTCGGTCTCGGTGGTCGAGCTGCACGCCCCCAGGTGGAACACGGCCTCGACCGATCGATCGAGGTCGGGCAGATCGCCGAGGAACTGGTCGAGCGGAATGAACTGGAACCGGCCCAGTCCGGCCCAGTTGACGGCCTTGGCGGCGGTCGGCGGGTCGTCGACCAGCAGCAGATCATGCCCCAGCCTCGACAGCCGGTGGGCCAGGTTCGAGCCGATGAAGCCGGCGGCTCCGGTAATCGCGATCATCCGTGTCTCTCCACCGCGAGGCTGGCGTAAAGTGACGACTTTACCAACTGATTACTTCGTCAAGAAGCCCTGTCGAAACCATCCGGCCTCGCGGCGGATCCAGGCGAAGGCTCAGCGGCTCGCCGATCGCGACTTGCAACGGAGTCGCCAGGGTACTACGGTTTCGTTGAATCGGCGTCAATCTCGCATCGTAGAGCACGGCTGGTCGACCGATTCCGATCCGTCGGCCGCCTCCTGAGAAGGGAATTCCATGCGTATGGTGCGCTACCTACTGATGAGCTGCGTCGTCGTCCTGGCGACGGCCGCCGCGGTTCCTGTCGCCGAGTCCTGTTCCCGCATCCTGTGGAATGACAACGGCCTGGCCGTCGTCGTCGCCCGCACCATGGATTGGCCCGAATCGACGGAGCCGATCCTGACGGTCTTCCCGCGCGGCCTGAAGCGCGACGGTGGCCGGCTGGGGTCGGTCGACGTGGTCGAGGACAACCCGATGAAGTGGACGTCCAAGTACGGCAGCCTGGCGACCACCATCTATGGTATCGGCACGGCCGACGGAGTGAACGAGCGCGGACTGTCGGCCCATATGCTCTACCTCCAGGCTACGAACTTCGGCCCGCGCGATGCCTCCAAGCCCGGCTTGCACGCCGGTCTCTGGGCGCAGTACCTGCTCGACAACGCCGCCACCGTGACCGAGGCGCTCGAATCGCTTAACGCCGTCCAGGTGGTGATGATCGAGGCGCGCGGACATAAGGCCTCGGTGCATCTGGCCATCGAGGACGCCGGCGGAGACTCCGCGGTGATCGAATTCGTCGACGGCAAGCGAGTTGTCCATCACGGCCGCGACTACAAGATCATGACCAACGACCCGACGTACGAGGAGCAGCTCGCTCTGCTGAGAAAGCAGGACTTTTCCAGGCCCAGCAGCGACACGCCTCTGCCCGGCAACGTGAGCGCCGTCGATCGGTTTCAGCGAGCCGCCTACTTCAGTGCGATGCTCCCCAGGCCGAAGGACGACCGCGAAGCCGTGGCCGCGGTGCTTGCCATCGCCCGCAACGTATCGGTCCCGTTCGGGGCGCCCTATCGGAAATTCGGGATCTACAACACCGAGTACCGGACCGTGATCGACCTCACGAACAGGCGGTATTTCTTCGAGTTGGCCACCAGCCCGAACGTGATCTGGATGGATCTGGCGAAGTTGAATTTCGCTCCCGACGCCCCGGTCATGGTGCTGAACCCGGACGACCTCAGCCTCTCGGGAGAAGTCTCGGGAAGGCTCGCGAGAGCGCCCAAGGCACCGTTCTGAGCGGCCCCGTGATCGACGGCGGCATGAATTGGCCAGCGGCTGCTCTGGGCCGCGGTGAGAACGCGGCGCGGGAACCACTTTCGAGAAAGCGTCCCTTCGCACCTCAGGGTTTCATTGACGAACGCGAGGTGCTTTGGTAACTTGAGAGTCCCTTCGGCACGACCAATCCGGAGGGCCTGCCCGGTTCGAGGAGAGGTGGCTGAGTGGTCGATAGCGACGGTTTGCTAAACCGTTATACGGCTAACACCGTATCGGGGGTTCGAATCCCCCCCTCTCCGTTAAGCTTTACTACAACGCCCAGAACGAGGCCGTTCGCGCTAGCCTAGCACGGTGTTTTTTTTTATCCGCCGCACGTCACGCGCGGCGGACAGCCCCCGAGCCGATCGGCGGGCGTCATCCTCCCGCCGAGAGCGGAGAACGTTCGCAACTTCCGCCGGCCTTTGCCGACGGCTGCGTCTCCTCTGCCGGAATTCATGACGATGGTGCTTTCCGATGGACGACCTGACCGTCCAAGAAAGCCCACGGCGCGGGCCGAGTTCGCCCGCGCTCCGTGCCTTTTGAGGAGACCCTCCGCGCTCAGTTCTGGTCGATCCAGTTGACGCCGCTCGACCACCAGGAGGGCGTCCGGTTGACGCGCGGGGCGTAGTAGTTGCTGCGCGGCGTCGGATAGACCACCGGAGACAGCGCCGGCAGATTCGGGTTCGAGAACGAAACTCCCGGAACACCGCGAACGACGCCGTCGTAGCCGCGGCTGTACGTCATCACGGGTGCCGACTTCGAACGCATTGGCGAGAACGGGCCACTCAGGGCCATCGACCCGTCGCCGTAGATCCCCAACGGCGAATAGCCGCCGCCGATCGGCGACGCTCCACCCACCATAATGTAGGGCGTCGGCTCAAACGTCCCGAGCGTGGGGGGGCCGGCGCAGACCGCGCCCGGCGCGTCGCCGGCGGCCCGAAACGATTGACCAAAGGCCGTCGTCGCGGAGAAGGCCGACAGCACGACCAGCGCGCCTTGGACCCAGGCGGCGCGTGAGAGAACCACGGCGAGGCCGATGGCTCGCGAATGCGGATTCATGAAGTACCTCAGGGTGCAAGCTCAAGGGAAACCGCCAAGAAATCCTCGCCGGCCGTCCGACGAGGCGACTTGAGCAAATTTACCTCACGAATCACCGCCGAGGGGGGATTTCGCGGAAGGGACGCGAAATTCCGGATCGGTCAGCCTGAATGGCGCGCCCGCGGGATCAGCCCATGCAGGTCGTCAAGGATGCGAGCGACGCCCGCCCCGACCGGCGAATGCAAGAGGTCGTGGAGCTTCGACATCAGCTCCCCTTCCCGCATCAGGACGCCTTCGTGGTTCGCGACCGCCGCGCGGGCGACCGGCTCCATCGTGCGGACGCTTTCGCGCTCTTCGCTCAAGCCGCGGATTCCTCGGAGAGCGGCGGCCGGCAGGGTGAGCGGTCCGCCTTCGGCCGGAAACCAGTCGCGGATCTCCCGAGAGTGCGAAGCCGGCCGGGCCGGCTCGGAGCCGGCGCGAACCGCGGCCGCGTCGTCGTCGTCTCCCAGCAGCTCGTCCATCGAGACGTCGAGAGCCACCGCGATCCGTCTCAGCGTGCCCGCTCGTGGCAATCCGGTTTTGCCGCTTTCAATCTGGTACAACGCCGTGCGCGAGATCTCCGCGCGGTTGGCGAGTTCGTCAGGCCCCCATCCCTTGGAGTATCGGAAATCTCGAACGCGCTGAGCCAAAGAAATCATGGTTCATCCTCGCCGCTGAGGTCTCGAGATGGAATCGATCCCGATCGCACGATAGAACGCAAACAAAGGCAAGGCAACGCCACGCAGGGCTGCATCGACCCAACGCTGATTGTCTCAAATTAGCATAGCACGGATACCCGAAAATGTACGAAACATGGCTTTCGGCGTCAAGTCATCTATAAAACGCAAAACATGGCGTAAGAAGAAATCCCGCACTAACGGCACCGTAATCGCGATTCTCAATAGCTTTACGAATTCAACACCGACCCCGTCACCCGTCTAAGTTGGCTCGTACCTGGCTGAAGGAAAGTGCACCAGGATGCACCTATCAGCAACGCATCCCCCTGAGCGGCTCGACTTCAGCGCCCTGACGCGACCCGGATGAGAACGGGAAGAACGCACAAATCCGCTTGGACCCGCCTCGATCATTCTACGACACTTCGGGGGCGAAGGATCGAGGAATCGAGGATCTCCTCGACTTGTTAGGCTCGGGACGCTCGATTCAGAACGTGTGCGTCCGTCTCCACCGATTCGCCCAGATGAATTCTAGGTCGCGATCGTCGTGGGGGAAGGCTCTGAACGAAGGAATTCAGGCCTTTTGGTCGAGTTCCTTGAGAATGGCCACGAGGAGCTGAGGGTCGCGTTTGTCCAGCAGGTGGGCGATCCGAGATTCAGGAAACTCGAGTTTGGTGAGGGCTTCCTCGACGCGCTTCCAGAGCTTGTCTTGCTGTTTGCCCTCGGCCAGATAAAGGTCGGTGGCGAGTTCGGACAGGCGTTGAAACGCAATCGCGTCGAAGTTTTTGTAGTAGCGATCGATGATTTTCTTCTGATATCGCGAATAGTCAGCCATTGGTTTCATGCTCTCTCGGCTACGTTCTCTTATGGCCCGCAGCGCCCATCGTAGCGTTTCGGGCCCAAAATCCGCCAACCCTTTGGATTCCTCGTGTAAAGACGCGGGGCGTCACGGGTTCCGGCTTGGGAATCCGTGTCGCCCCGGTCGTTTCCATGCGGTCGATCGCGGAGGGCGGGAACCGATACGATCAGACCGCGCCGCCGACGGCCAGCGGGACCGCTGAAGCCCCGGTCGGGGCGTTCGATTGCGCAAGGTAGTCTTCGAGGGTGCGGTGCAGCCTGCCGGTCAGCTTCGAGGCGTTCTTGGCCGTCGGCAGTGTGACCACTTCGCGGGGGGCCGCGACGGGCGTGACCGTCCCTTGAGCGGTGACCTGAGGCGAGTAGTCGACGTTGACGTTCGTGGCCAGGCTCGGCGAGGCCACGTCGAGGCTCACGCTCGACGACGACGCGGGGACCGCGGTGGGGTCGAGGATGGCCGAGGGGTTGGTCACGGCCAGCTTTCGCAGGGCCGTGTACTGGGTGTCGATCTTGGAGTTCCTGTTCATCAGGAAACCCAGCCGGTTGCCGGCCCGCTGCGACGCGTACGGGACGTTGACCACCTGGTTCGACGAGACCACGTCCTTGCCGTCGAACGTCTTGGCCGTGAAGGTCAAGGTCTGGAGGCCGGGATCGGCCTGGATGTCCTTCGCGTTGAAGACGAAGGTCTGGCCGAGGAACGGACTACGGGGGAACCGGTGCGGCAAGGTCGCGATCGGCTTGGCCCCGGCGAAGTCGACCGTCGAAGGATCGATCGTCGCGGGATCGAAGCCGGACGTCCCCTGGATGTACACCCGGACCAGGTCGCGGTGGGTGTTGTCGATGATCCGGTGTTCATGCGGGTTGATCAGGATCGGCGGCGAGATCGGCGGGCAGACCACCGGCGGCGTCACGGGGGGCGTGGCCGCGCTCAGCAGCACGGGCTGTTCCGGGAAGAACGCCTCGCTGATCGGCCCGTCGACGCTCGACCCCGCGAAGGCGCCGACGTTGAACACCGCCGTCGGCGCGATCGGCTCGCCGGTGATCGTCTGGTAGAGCGTGTCGAAGTTGATGATCGACAGCTCCATGTTGGGATGGGCCGGATCGTTCTGGGTGTAAATGTTGCCCTGGAACTGCGGCAGTGGCGTCCCGAACGTCGGGGCGACGTTCGGCCCCGCCTGGTTGGCCGTCGCGACCTGGAAGACCTTGGCGTCGACCCCCGGCGGCGGCGTCTGCGGGAAACCGGCGACGATCTGGGCCGTGCCCGTGCCCAAGAAGTCGAGGTAGACCCCCATATACTCGGTGCCGCCGAAAGTCGCCGGGTCCTGAACGCCCAGGCCTAAAGCCGTCACAGCGGGGTTGACGCTTCCGGAGTTTCCGTTATTGTCTGCGTCACCGGCAATCACCGCGCCTGGATGATTCAGGCTCGGCGGTTGATCGATGCCGATGCTGAGCGTGCCGTTGTTGTCCGGAGAGTAGGAGACCCGCAGTCCGTTGATGTCGAAGCCCGACACCTTGACCAGGCTCTTGAGTGCCGCGTTCCCGATGACCGGATGCTGGACGTTCGCGTTGTCGGGCAGGATTACGACGCCTGGACTTTGTGTAGCGGGAAAATCGATTGGGACGTTTCCCGTGAAGGTAACGCTCAGCATTTGCCGATGATCAAGCTGTTCCATGGCGATGCCGGCGTTGCGGACGGTCCTCAGGCTGCCGCGACGGCGGCGCCACGAGCCAACAGCTTGCAGCAGTCTTGCGAATAGCGACATCGCGCCATCGTCCTTTCTAGCGGGGTCCTCTCCCTGGAAGGGGAGATCGTGGTGGGCCGATCCCGAACGATCCCTGGTGAGGCCGGGGGTCATTCGGACCGGCGGTAAGCATCGAATCGATCTGTCATCTTGGCCGTCGGGAGGAGCAATGGTTTGCTCGACTCGCCCGAGGTCGCTTGAACGCCTGGCATAGATCGTCCCGGCTGACGCAATTCCGCGTCACGCCCAACTCGGCTTCCGCGGGACGAATTGACCATACGTGGAAGGAGTCTCGTCATGGTTTACCGTCGCCTTGGCCCGTGGAGCCTCGCACTCATTGTGCTGATCGGAATCGGTTCCTCCACGAGCCGGGCCAGTGGCATCAACTTCACTGGCAACGTTGAAACCGATTTCCCCCAGAGCGATGAGTCCACCCAGATCGTTCCGGTCAACGCGAACCCCAACGACATCGGCCAATCGCAGTGGATCACCGATAACAAGTGGGTTTCCGGCTGGAGCGTGAAGGACATCCGCTTCAGTTGGGATCAGAAGAACGACGTCCTCTACGTCGGCATCAACAACTGGGCGAACCCCAATGGCGTCATCGCCCCGTTCGGCCAGGCCAACGGCAACCCCGCGGGCACGCCCGAGACCTACGACCCGTCCCATCTGGGTTACGGCAACGCCAACAGCGACAAGTCGGTCGCGGTCATGTTCTCGCGAACCGACCCCGTCAATGTCGACCAACCCGGCTCGCCTGTGATGATCGCCGGCGTCCCGGCCGACAAGTCGAAGAACGGCCCGGGCACCGACGGCTTCAACATCTCGACGGTCGACACAACCCGGTCGGATTCCGGCCTGGGCTACATGTTCGGCAAGAGCCTGATGGGGACGACCAGCGATTCCCTCACCGGCAACCTGGCCTACGACCCTTCGCCCGCTCATCCCCAGCTTGAGTTCGCGATCAAGAACTTCAGCAAGGTCTTCGACCCGACGAAGCCGTTCTGGATCGAGATGTACGCGGGCTCGGGCATCGACGGCGTCGCCGGCGAGTCTCATATCTCGTACAAAGTCCCCAGACTGGCTCCGCAAGAAACCCCGGAACCTACCACGATCCTGGCCTGGACGCTCATGTCCGGCGGCATCGCCTGGCGCGTACGCTCCAAGAAGCGTGCGAAGGTCTGAAGTGTGATTCGATAAGCATGAAGGCATAAAACGCTTCCCTGCGCAAAGCGGCGGCCCAATCCAGGGGTCGCCGCTTTTTTCATCGGTCCGCCTCGGGCTGTTGGTCTTCCTCTTTCTCCACTTCCTCCCATCTCCCCACCGCGCCCTTCTTACGTCTCATCCCGCTTCCCGAGACCGCGAATCTTCCCAGGGCCACGCGACCGAACCAGATCCCGCATCCTCCACCGTCGAACATCGATGGAGGAGGGTCGCCGCGCGTCGGGTTTGACGGGGATTCCCGGCGTTGGTTAGTTTGAGAATTGACGATTCATCGTCCGTTCCTCATTCGAGCGCTCACGAATATGCGACACCTCTTGCGCCGGCTGAGCCTGTCGGGATTCCTCTTCGTCGCGGCTGGGTCGGCCATGCCGTCGGGCTCGGTCGACGCTCAAGAGGTGCCCGAGTCCTCCCCTGCCCCGCAGCCCGCGCCCAAGTCGTCGGCGAAGAAACCGCTGGGGCTTCGCATCCTCGCGCCCGTGGTCTGCAAGTCGATCGAGGGCTACGAGGATTACGAGACGTTGCCCGACGCGGAGCTGACCAGCGATGAGAAGTTGCTGGTCTACTACCGACCGAAGGGCCACAAGGTCGTGCGCCAGGGCGACGAGTACGTCGCTCACCTCATGCAGGACGGCCAGGTGCGTCGACTCGGCCAGAAGAAGGTGTTGCTGCGGAAGGCGAAACTCCTCGACTACGAAGCCAAGAGCGACATCCCGCCCGACGAGATCTACATCCGCAACACGTTCTCGCTCAAGGGCCTCCCCCCCGGCGAGTACGAGTACGACATGATCCTCAAAGACCTCAACGCGAAACCCGCGACCGTGACCGTGACCGAATCCGTCAAGTTCCGGGTCGTCGCCGCCAAGCTCCCCGAGGCCGAGGCCCAGCCTGAAACCAAGCCGAGGTCTGGCGCGCGGTTCTAGAGCAGTCGTCGCGAGAATCCTTCTCTCCCCGGGAGAGGGAAAGGTTTGCCGATACGATAATGCGACGAAGCTACACACGCCGTCCCGCTCTTTCTTGTGGTTCGGGTAAAGTGGTGATCTCGATGAATTCGACCTGGATTTCAAGGGGGCCGAGGCTTGAACACGTTGCTACGGGCGATTGACGTGGAGCTGCCGATCATTCAGGCCCCGATGTCGGGGACCGCGACGCCGGCGATGGCCGCCGCGGTATCGAATGCGGGGGCGTTGGGTTCGATCGGGGTCGGGCCCGTGGGAGCGGAGACAGCCCGTCGGATGATCCGCGAGGTCCGGGCCGCGACGGATCGTCCGTTCAACGTCAACGTGTTCTGCAACCGTCCGGCCGTCGCCGACGAGGCGCGCGAGGCCGCCTGGCTCGCCAGGCTCGCGCCGGTCTTCGCACGCTACGGCGCATCACCCCCGAACGCTCTGAGGGAGATCTATTCGAGCTTCGTCGAGGACGACGCGATGCTCGCCGTGCTCGTGGAGGAACGGCCGAAGGTCGTGAGCTTCCACTTCGGCCTGCCTTCGGCCGACCGCATCGCCGCGTTGCGCGCGGCGGGCGTGGTCCTATTCGCGACGGCCACGAGCCTGGCCGAAGCGCGGGCGATCGCCGACGCCGGGATCGACGCGATTGTGGCGCAAGGCTACGAAGCGGGGGGCCATCGCGGCGTCTTCGACCCCGACGCCCCCGACGACCGCCTCGGGACGATCGCCCTGACGCGACTGCTGGTTCGCAATCTCGACGTCCCCGTCATCGCGGCCGGCGGGATCATGGACGGGGCCGGGGTCGCCGCCTGCATGCTCCTGGGGGCGAGCGCGGCGCAGTTGGGGACGGCCTTCGTCGCCTGCCCGGAGTCGGCGGCCGACGCGGGTTATCGAGCCGCGCTCCAGGGCGCTGGCGCGGAGCACACCGTCATGACGGCGGCGATCTCGGGCCGGCCGGCGCGATGTCTCGCCAACCGGATCACGGCCCTCGGCGCGGAGGCCGAGCCCAGCGCGGTCCCGGACTATCCGATCGCCTACGACGCCGCCAAGGCGCTCAACGCCGCCGCCAAGGCCGCCGGCGAGACGGGTTTCGGCGCCCAGTGGGCCGGCCAGGGCGCGCCGCTCGCCCGCGCGCTCCCCGCCTCGGCCCTGGTCGCGGCGATCCGCTCCGAGATGGATCAGGCGCTCGGGCGCGCGAACGGCTGAGCCCCACGGCTCACCCGTCGGGTCGTGCCCCCTTGTGTCAGGTCGAGCGGATCACCGTGATCCGCTCGCGGAACTGATCGCCCGAAAGCAGCTCCAGGGCCCCCTGAAGCGCGAGCTGCTTGGCGTGCCAGGTGCGGACTTCGCCGCTCACCATCACGAGCCCTCCCTTGTCTTCCTCCACAACCAGGTTGCGGATCCTCCCCTGCGTGTATTGGCGAACGTGGCACTCCACCTCGTGGGCAAGCGACGTTTGAGGAATCGACTCAGCGGTGGACATAAAGAGATGCTCCATCCAAGTTGTCTATCTTGGCGGCAATCGTGAATGGCATCGGGCGCTGGGGACCAGTCCAACCGATCTCTTCAGGATGTCGCAGCCATCTCGAAAGACAAGGAAATTCTATTCCGGAGCAGGAAGAATTTCAGGAAGATTCTCGCGCCGGCGCGTCCATGATCCAGATTCGTCCCGGCCCCGATGCAGGGGCCGCCGACCCACCCTTGCCTGGCATAGCGTGTTTACCATGGCGCGCGACCATCCGTGAGAAAGAGCAGCCTCGAAGGAAAAAGGCCCCTTCATCAATCCCGTCGTGGTTGCGAGAGTTGAACGAGGAGCGTCTCCAGGACGACTCGGGGGTCAAGGAGGCTGCCTCCCTTGATGTCGAGGTCGGCTTTGAGGAGGAGCGCCGGCAGTTGGTCGACGCGGGCGGGGCCGAGGTGTGCGTGTTGCTTGGCGGTGCGGTCGAAGGCGAACGGAGCGATGCCGGCGGTCCGGCAGGCGTCCGCCAGGCTGAGCCGGGCCGAGCGGAGGCGGCCGGCGTGATGGACCTTCAAAAGTGAGTAGGTCATCCCGGCGAGCAGTGGAACGGGGTGTTCGCCGGAGGCGATCAGGTCGTCGAGAAGCTTCGCCGCCATCGCGCCTTTGCCTTCGGTCGCGGCGTCGAGTACCTTCCAGATCGTCTCGATCCGGCCCGCTTCCACGAGTCGCGCGACGTCCGCGCGGAGGATCTTTCCGGAACCCGCGGTCGAGATCGACAGCTTATCGAGTTCGGCGGCCAGAACGCCCAGCTCAAGGCCGACCAGCTCAAGGAGCAGTTTGGCCGCGTCGGGTTCGAGCTTCGAGTCGAGCTTCGCCGCGCGGGCCGTCAACCAGGGGATCAGGTCGGCCTCCGTGGGGGTCGAGCAGTCGACGGCCAGGCCCGATTTCACCAGCAGCTTGGCGAGCCGGGTGTTCCCCGGCCACGATTTGACGACCAGAACCAGGTGACCCGTGGCGCTGGGCGACTCGAAGTAGCTCTCCAGCTCCTTGCGGTGGCTGGTCACGAACGGGTCGGCGTCGTCGATGATGACGACCCGGCGCTTGGAGAAGAACGGCAACGTGTACAGCTCGTCGACGACGTCGGCGAGCTTGGCCGCCGCCCCCTCGAACCGGCTGGCCCCGACCTCGTCCGGCTCGGGCAAGGCGGCCCGAACCACCGCGCGCACCGCCTCGCGACGCAGATAGACGTCGTCGCCGTAAATCACGTAGACCGGCTTCAACTCCTGCGCCGAGGCGCTACGCAACCATTCCAACCCCCGCATCGCCGCCCCCTCCCCGCTCCATCCGTTCCGAATCGAGGCTTTCGACCCACCGCGCATCGTCTCACAAAGCCGCTCCCCTGACGAGCGGGAAACCACCCGGAGTCCTCCATCGCGTCTTCTCCAAAAGAATCGTCAAGAGACGGTCTTGACCCGTCCGAACCAGATCATACACTTGATTGAAACGACTGTTTGAAACATCTGTTTTGGAGACGGAGCGGGGCGGCATGGCGGTTCAAGATCCGACGAAATTGCGATTGCTGGAAGCCGCGGGCGAGGAGTTCGCGGAGAAGGGGTTCGAGCTGGCGCGGGTACGAGCGATCTGCGAACGGGCGGGCGCGAACCTGGCGGCGGTGAATTACCATTTCGGCGACAAGGAGCAGCTTTATCGCGAGGTGTTGCTGGAAGCGCATCGTTGCGGGCTCGACCCTGCGTCCGAGCCGGCGGTCGCGCCGCTTTCGCCGGCCGACAAGCTGCGGGCGTTCATCACGCATTTTTGCGAGCACGTCATCGCGTTCGGCGGCGCCGATTCGTGGCAGACGCGGTTGATGATGCGCGAGATCGTCGACCCGACGCCGGCGCTCGAATTTCTGGTCCGCGAGTCGATCCGCCCCCGGTTCGAACAGCTCAAGGCGATCATGCGGGAGGTCCGTCCCGAGGCCGACGAGCAGCGGCTGGACGTCCTTTGCTTCAGCGTGATCGGCCAATGCCTGCATTACAAGACGGCGCGGCGGGTCATGGAGCGACTGATCGGCGACGACCGGTATCAGGCGCTCACCGCCTCGTACCTGGCCGATCACATCGCCGAGTTCACCCTTGCAGCGTTGGGGTTGGGTCCGCCGGCCGCAAGCCCGGTCGCCGTCGCCGAGGTCCGTTCTTAATCACGAGGATTCGATCATGAACTGGATCGCGCTCAAGATGCTGGTGGGCGACCGGGCCAAGTTCTTCGGGATCGTGATCGGCCTGACGTTCGCGGCGGCCCTGATCACGCAGCAAGGGTCGATCTTCTGCGGCCTGATGCTCCGAACCTGCGCCCAGGTCACTGACATCACCGGCGCCGACCTCTGGGTGATGGACCCGAGCGTCCGGTTCATCGACGACATCAAGCCGATGCTCGAGAACAACCTGCCGAGGGTTCGCGGCGTGAAGGGGGTGAAGTGGGCCGTGCCGCTTTACAAGGGGAACGGCCGGGCGAAGCTGACCTTCCTCCCCGACGCCATGAAGGTGAAGACGTTCCCGGCCGATCGGCTCGAACGCGACCGCCAGCGCGCGAAGCAGTCCGCCGCGCCGTCGAACGCGTTCACGAAGGTGCTCGACCTGGTGGCCCCGAGCGGCGAGGAAGCAGCGACGCCCCCGGCCCGGTGGTACAGCCCGAAGCTGATCAACGTGATCGAACAGGTGATCCTGATCGGCGTGGACGACGCGTCGATGGTCGGCGCGCCTCCCGGCGGCCCGATGATCGGCGCGGAGCCGAAGGGTCGGATGTGGGTCGGCTCGCTTGAAGACCTGCGCCGGCCCGAGTCGATCGTCGTCGACCGGGTCGGTCTGCGGAAGCTGTACCCCGGATGCCATCTCGACGAGCCGTTCGCCGACCCGCCCGAATCCGACGACGCGTACGTCGCGCGGTTGCGACGGTTCGTCGAGTCGACCCCGGAAATCGAGATGAACGACCGTCGCGCGGTGATCGTCGGCGTCTGCGAGGCGACCCGGACGTTCCAGTCGAGCCCCGTCGTCTACACGCTCTACAGTCGGGCCAAGCAGTTCATCCCGATGGAGCGGAAGATGCTCACGTTCATCCTCGCTCAGACGGCCGACGACGAGAACGGCGCCAAGATCCCGCCGGCGGTCGTCGCCGAGCGCATCCAGCGGCAGACCGGCCTCGGCTCGCTCACGAGTGAAGCCTTCATGTACCGGACGATCAAGTATTATTTGATTTACACGGGCATCCCGATCAACTTCGGGATCACGGTCTTCCTCGGCTTCCTGGTCGGGACGGCGATCGCCGGCCAGACGTTCTACAACTTCACGATCGAGAACATCCGTCAGTTCGGCTCGCTCAAGGCCATGGGGGCGTCGAACCGACGGATCGTCGGCATGATCCTGTTGCAGGCGGCGGTCGTGGGAGCGATCGGCTACGGGATCGGCGTCGGGTTGTCGACGCTGTTCGGCTTCAAGACGCTCGACCGCTGGGGGAACCCGACCGAGCTGGCCTACTTCACCCCCTGGCAGCTCCTGCCGACCACGGCCGCGGCCATCATCTTCATCTGCGTCCTGGCCAGCCTCGTGAGCGTCCAGCGCGTCATCCGGCTGGAGCCGGCCATCGTCTTCCGGAGCTGATCGCTCAGCCTGATCGCGGGGAAGGCTCGTCTCGGTGCGAACAGGGGAGCGGGGGATCGTCATGTCGGGCGCATTAGCTACAACCAGGGCCGGCGAGGGGGCTGCGGGCCTCCAGACGGCCGTGCGGATTCGAGAGCTGACGAAGCACTTCGGCTCGGGCGATCAGCGGGTCCAGGCTCTCGGCGGGATCAATCTCGACCTGTACGCCGGCCAGATGTCGTTGATCGTGGGCCCATCGGGATGCGGCAAGACGACGCTGCTTTCGGTGATCGCCGGCATCCTCAACGCCGACCAGGGCGAGGTGACGATCTTCGGCGAGGACGTCACCAAGATGAGCGACCGGGCCAAGACGAAGTTCCGGGCCCGGCGGATCGGCTTCGTGTTCCAGCAGTACAACCTGTTGCCGGCGCTGACGGCCGCGGAGAACGCGTCGATCCCGCTGGTCATCGCCGGTTGGAGCAAGGCTCCGGCGGTCCGTAAGGCGGGCGAGGTGCTGACGGCCGTCGGCATGGGCAAGAAGCTCCAGAGCCTGCCGTCGCAGCTCTCGGGCGGCCAGATGCAGCGCGTGGCCATCGCCCGGGCGCTCGTCCACGACCCCCACCTGCTCGTCTGCGACGAGCCCACCGCGGCGCTCGACCACGACACGGGCCTGACGGTGATGGAGTTGATCCGCGAGTCGGTCGTCCGGCCCGACCGCGCCGTGGTCGTCGTCACCCACGACAACCGCGTCTTTCATTTCGGCGACCGGATCGCCCACATGGACGACGGCCGCGTCGTCGAGATCGAGGACCGCGACCGTCACGCGGCCGCCTGATTCGACACGACCTGATCCCTTCCGATCCTTCACGTCTCTTCCTATCGGACTCGATCTCATGATCACGCGAATCGTGCTGCCGCTGGTCGCCGTTCTCGGAGTTTTGCTGGCGGTCCAGAGCGTCTTGCCCTACGAGATGAGCCTGAAGTCCGGCAAGCCGGTCTTCAAGAGCAAGGCGCCCCCGGCCTCGACCCCGTTACAGCCCCCTCCGGAGCAGCCTTCCCGATTCCGCGAGAGCATCCACGGCATGGGCCTGGTGGAGTCGCAGCGTGAGAACATCCCGATCGGCACCTCCGCCCCGGGCCTCGTCACCGAGGTCTACGTCGACGGCCGGCCGGACTACCGGCCGCCGCACAAGCGGGTCGGCGACCGCGTCAAGAAGGGCGAACCCCTCTTCAGCATCGACGACCGTGAGCTGAAGGCCGAATTGCAATCGCGCTCGGCGGCGCTGCTGGCGGCCGAGGCGCAACTCGGGAGGCTCGAACGGATGCCGAGGGCCGAGGACGTCCCCCCGGCCGAGGCGGCCGTCGAGGAGGCGCAGGCCAAACTGCTCGACGCCGAGGCGGCCTTCAACCGCGACTCTCAGCTTTTCCAGCGGAAAATGCTCGCCGCCAGCGACTACGACCGTGACCGCTACACGGTCCAGGCGGCCAAGGCGGCCCTGGCCAGGTCCGAGGCCGACCTGGCGAAGCTCAAGGCCGGCGCGTGGAAGGAAGACATCGCGGTCCAGCGCGCGGCGGTCGTCGAGGCCCGCAGCCAGGTCGAAAGCGTCAAGATCATGCTCGACCGCCTGGTCGTCCGCGCCCCGGTCGACGGCGAGGTCTTGCAAGTCAACGTCCGCCCCGGCCAGCTCGCGACGCTGTCGTGGAAGGAGCCGATGGTCGTCCTCGGCGAGGTCAAACGCCTCCACGTGCGGGTCGACGTCGATGAGAACGACCTCTTCCGGTTCCGCGAAGGCGCCCCCGCCGTCGCCACCCTCAAGGGGCAGGTCAAACCCGAATTCCCCCTCGAATTCTTCCGCATCGAGCCCTACGTGATCCCCAAGCGAAGCCTCACCGGCGACAACTCCGAACGTGTCGACACCCGCGTCCTCCAGGTCCTCTACATCCTCCCCGACAACCCTCCCGCGCGGGTGTACGTCGGCCAGCAGATGGACGTGTTCCTCGACGTCGGCGGCTCGTGAGCGTGCGTTCCTCGGGCGTCGGAACCGGCCCAGGCCGACTTGTCCTCATATCCGCGCCGAAGCGACTCCTCTCCCTCAAACGTCACGCCAAAAGAAGAGCGCATCCCATCGTAAATTAAGGGGAGACGCTCTTTCTCAATCCGGCGAACGAAGAAATTCGTTGACGGCCGCCCCCAGGTTTTCAGCGACAAATCGTCATGCCCCAGTTTGGGGCGCCCGACCTCATGAAAATGGGAACTGGGTCGTGCCGTGAACACCCTCCGAAGCAAGCCCGAAGCGCCAGCGAGTGAATCAGCGTGGGGCCGTCGGAACCATTCACTCGCTGGCGCTTCGGGCTTCCATTCCACTCGGTCCGAATACAAGCTCGAAGCGCCAGCGAGTGAATTTCCCATCGGCGGGTCGAATCCATCCACTCGCTGGCGCTTCGGGCTTCCATTCCACTCGGTCCGAATACAAGCTCGAAGCGTCAGCGAGTGAATTTCCCATCGGCGGGTCGAATCCATCCACTCGCTGGCGCTTCGGGCTTCCATTCCACTCGGTCCGAATACAAGCTCGAAGCGTCAGCGAGTGAATTTCCCATCGGCGGGTCGAATCCATCCACTCGCTGGCGCTTCGGGCTTCCATTCCACTCGGTCCGAATACAAGCTCGAAGCGTCAGCGAGTGAATTTCCCATCGGCGGGTCGAATCCATCCACTCGCTGGCGCGTCGAGCTTGTATCGGGGCAGGCCTTCGCGAGGCCATTTTCAGATCAACAATTCGCGATTCTCTGGAACCGATTACGAGCCTGAAGCGCCAGCGCGTGAATCATCACGACGGCGGACACGGAATTCACTCGCTAGCACTTCGGGCTCGTATTTCGATGGCTCGAAAGGGAACCGTCGCGACTCGTCCCGTGCCCCGGGGATCGCCCACCCCTCATCTGCAAATCGGCGAGATCGAAGCCAATCCGCCCGGTTCGCTCGGCACCGCTCAGGACTGCGACGAGCGATCTCGACAGCCCGAATCCACAGTCGTTTCCAGCCGATCGAAGCCAATCCGACGTCCCAACATAAGCGACGAACAGACCTGACGTTGCGTCGAATCGGCAACTCAATGGCCGACGACGAACGAAGCCAATTCGCCACCCCACGCCACCACCTGGCGGCGAGAGTGGACATCAGGTTGACCGTGTCGTTTCGGCGCGAACGAAGCCAATCCGCCCGGCTCGCTCGGCTGGACGTGGAAGCGACCAGGACGGACGACATGCCGGGAGACGTTTGGGCTCGAAAACAGGACGAACGGACCCAATCGGCCGGGGTCGCTCAGGTGGTGTACTCGGCGTTGAGGCGGATGTATTCGGCGGTCAGGTCGCAGGTCCAGAACCGGATCGAGGCGTCGCCCCGGGAGAAAAGCAGGCGGAGGTGGACGTCGCGGTTGGCCCGGATGTCGGCGGAGAGGGCCGAGGCGTCGAAGGCCGTCGGCGTTCCCAGAGCGTAGACCGAGACGCCGTTGATCCAGAGGGAAAGCTCGGTCTCCTCGAAGGGGACCCCCGCGTAGCCCGCGGCCGAAACGATCCGTCCCCAGTTGGGGTCGGCGCCGTGGATGGCGGTCTTCACGAGCGGACTGTCGGCCACGGCCCGGGCGAGGTTCCGGGCCTCGTCGCGGTCGGCGGCTCCCTCGACGTCGATCGTGATGAAGTGGGTCGCCCCCTCGCCGTCGTCGGCCATCTCCTGGGCGAGGGTCCGGCAAGCCGAGCGGACCATGTCGGCGAACGGCTTGAGGTCGTCGCCCCGAAGGATGTCGTTCGAGGCGGCTCCACTCGCGAGCAACAGCACCGTGTCGTTGGTGCTGGTGTGGCCTTCGACCGAGACGCAGTTGAAGCTCTCCTCGACGGCTTCGGAGAGGATCGGCTGGAGGTCGTTGGGCCAGACGGGGGCGTCGGTCAGCAAGAAGGCCAGCATGGTCGCCATCCGGGGGCCGATCATCGCGGCTCCCTTGGCGATGCCCAGCAACGAGTACGCCCCCGCCCCCTCGCCGTGTTGGAGCGAGACGATTTTCGTGCGGGTGTCGGTTGTAAGGATTGCCTGGGCGGCGGTCCGGAAGCTCTCGGGATCGGCCGACAACCCCGGCGCGGCGGCGACCAGGCCGGCTTCGATCCGGTCCATCGGAAGCTGATGGCCGATCACGCCGGTCGACGCGATCAGGACCTGCCGGGCCTCGCAACCGAGCAAGGCGGCCGCCCGCTCGGCCGTCTGGCGGACGCTCGCCTCGCCCTGGGCGCCCGTGGCCGCGTTTGCGTTCCCCGCGTTGACCACGATCGCCCGGACGTCGTCGGCCGGTAGGTTCTCGCGGCACCAGCGAACCGGCGCGGCGCACACGCGATTGGTCGTGAACGTGCCGGCCGCCGCGCAAGGGCCGTCGGCCGCGAGGAACGCGAGGTCCAACCCTCCCGAAGGCTTGACGCCCGCCTTGACCGCCGACGCACGAAAGCCCCGGGGCACGACGATAGGCGGCGACTCGCTCATGGACCTCGGCCTCGACGCAAAAACCAGAGAAAACGACCCGTTTCCAGCCATCAACTTACTTCAGGACAACCCAGATGCCTAGTGCCCCTGCACCTGAATCCCCCGGATACAAACCACCAGGACGCCGTCGGGCCCCCCAACCTCATGATAAAGGGCTAGCGGCCAGCGGCGTCCGAATACAAACCCTCATGACGCTGCTGGGACACCCGGCCTCATGAAAATGGGGATCGCGGTCGGCCGGGTCCGGTAGGGGCGCCCCTTGTGGGTGCCCGGTTCGTTTCACGCCGACCGCTCACGCTCGGCGATCGGGCACCCACAAGGGGCGCCCCTACGGCAAACCACAGACCGGTGTTTTTAGAGCAGCCCGAAGCGCCAGCGAGGGATGATTTTCAATTTCGCCGAGGCGATCCCCTCGCTGGCGCGTCGGGCTTGTACTTCGGAGGACCCTCTCGGCCCCCTTGCTCTCGAACCGCATGCGCCGACGAGGCCGATCTTGCGGGCTGACTCGACTCTGCCGATACGATCGATTGCATGACGTTTACTGAAAATGCAGGCGGGATAAGTAACTGACGTAACATCTGGGAGGGAAGTGCGGCCTGGGGAGCCTGGACCACTAGGATATTTAGGTAAACATCCTGAAGGGGGAGCCGGTGGCGCGACGAACAGTAAAGGTGGTTGGCGGCCCCGTTCCCGAGGCGGAGTCTCTGGGCTCGAAGGTCGTATGAGCGCCGAAGTCAGTCGGGAGTGTATCGTGGAGCGTCCGATGTTGAGAAAACTACCGTGGCTCGCCCTGCTGGCCCTAGGACTGGGGCTCGGGGCCGTCACTCGCCCGGCACAGGCTAGTTATGCTGGTGGTGCCTCGCTGCGCATCTGCCCCGTGCCCCAGGAATGTTGCGGGCACACCCAATATCAACTTCAGCGTCAGACAGTCCTCCGGAACGTGCAGGAGACCGTCTATGAGACGCAACAGGTCCCGTACACGCGGACCGTCTGCGAGACGGTCATGCAGCCGCGGACCGTTCAGACCGTCCGGAACATCGTGCAGAATCACGTCCGGGAAGAGGCCTACACGGTCAATCGCCCGGTGTATCGCACGGTGAGCCAGCAGGTCAATTACACGGTTCAGCGGCCGGTCACCCGGACCGTCTGGAAGAGCGTCGCGTACACGGTCCAACGGCCGGTCCGCGAGACGCACTATGAGACGCGGGCCTACACGGTCAGCCGACCGGTGCGGGAAACGACCCTGAAGACGTGCTACTACAACGTCAACCGGCAGGTCCGCGAAACGTCGTTCAAAGACGTGACGTACAGCGTCTGCCGGCCGGTGCAGGAGACCGTCTTCAAGACCGTCAACGAGACCTTCTGCCGTCCCGTGCAGGAGACGGCGTACAAGACCTGCGTCTACACGGTGTCGCGACCGGTCCAGAAGACCTGCTACCGGACGGTGCCGTACACGGTGCAAGTGCCGGTCCAGACGACCGTCATGCAGAGCCAGCCGTTCACCGAGATGGCGCCCGTCCGTCAGACCGCCTACAAGCAGGTGGCTTACACGGTCTCGCGCCCCGTCCGCGAGACGGTCATGAGGGAGTGCCGCTACACCGTGCAAGTGCCGGTGAAGCGGACCGAGATGCGGACCTGCTCGTACACGGTTTCGCGGCCCGTCCGCGAGACGGTCATGAAGGAGTGCCGCTACACGGTCTGCCGTCCGGTCCAGACCACGACCCTGAAGACGGTCTCCAAGACGGTCTGCCAGACCGTCACCGAGACGGTCATGCGAGACGTCTGCGAGACGGTCTGCGTCCCCAAGACGATCGTCAAGCAGGTCTCCAAGACGGTCTGCGAGCCGGTCACCCAGCAGTACTACGTCCCCGGCAAGACGGTCTGCATCAACGGCTGCCTCGTCCAGACCCCTGGAACCTGGTGCACCCGGACGGTCAACTGCCCGCGCACCGTCGTCGAAGACGTGGTCTGCACGGTCTACGAGTCGCAGACGGTCCGCAAGCAGGTGCCGGTCACGGTCTGCAAGCAGGTGCCCACCACGGTCACCGAGCAGATCCCCGTCACCACCTGCCAGATGGTCTCGGAAGAGGTCGTCAAGCAGGTGCCGGTCACGACCTGCCGGATCGTCAACGAGGTCCAGACCAAGCAGGTCCCGGTCACCGTTTGCGAATACGTGGCCCAGGAAGTCGTCAAGCAGATCCCGACCACGGTCTGCCGGACCGTCCAGGAAACCTGCACCAAGACGGTTCCGTACACCGTCTGCACGATGCAGCCCCGCACGGTCACCCGGTGCGTGCCGGTGAGCGTCACCAAGCTCTGCTCCAAGACCGAGTACCGTCAAGACCCGTACACGGTCACGACGTATGTTCCTGAGCAGTGCGTCAAGCAGGTGCCCTACACGGTCACCAAGCTGATCCGCGAGTGCCGCACCAAGCAGGTGCCGGTCACCGTCACCCGGATGGTGCCCCAGTCCTGCGTGAAGCGGATTCCGATCACGACCTGCCGCAACGTGACGGAGACCCTGTCCAAGCAAGTTCCGGTGACGACCTGCCGGATGGTTAGTGAAACCCGCACCTGCCAGGTGCCGGTCACGACCTGCCGGATGGTCGCCGAGCAGTGCGTCAAGCAGGTCCCGCAAACCATCTGCGAGACCGTGACCGAGCAGCGCGTCAAGTGCGTCCCGGTGACCGTCTGCGAAATGCAGCAGGTCGCCTGCACCCGCAAGGTGCCGTACACGACGTGCAGCCAGGTCGTCGACAGCAAGGTGGTCTACGATCCCGTGACCGTCCAGCGCCAGGTGGCCGACACCAAGACGGTCTGCGTCCCCCGGACGATCTGCAAGCAGGTCCCGGTGGAAGTCTGCGTCAAGGTCCCCGTCGTCACCCAGTGCCCGCCGGCCGTGCTGCCGTCGTCGCAGACCGTGGTGGCCTCGCCGCAGTCGACCATGCCGCTGACCACGCTGCCCGCGTGCGACGCCTGCGACGCCAAGCACCCGTTCTTCAGCAAGGGCCTCCGCCTGTTCCACTAAGCCCCAGCCGACAGAACCGGCGCAACCAACCCAACCCCCCGATTCAGGACAGCCCCTTCGGCGCTCCCTGAACGACGAACGTCCACCGGCGGCTCACCCGCTTCCGGTGGACGGCTCGTTTCGAAGCCGGCCCGACCCGGCCCGGCTCAGCCCGAGGCCAGCTCGGCGATCAGCTTTTCGAGCCGGGGGCGAAGGTGGGCGAAGGCTCGCGACCGGTGGCTGAGCTGGTGCTTGACCAGGGGGCTCAATTCACCGAAGGTCTTGTGGTATTCGGGGATAAGGAACATCGGGTCGTACCCGAAGCCCCCTTCGCCGCGCAGCTCGCGGATGATCCGGCCGCGGCATTGGCCGTCGGCTTCCAGCCGGATGTTGCCCTCGGGGTCGGACACGGCCAGGGCGCACCGGAAGGCCGCCCCGCGCTGGGCGTCGGCGGTCGCGGCGAGGGCCTCCAGGAGCTTGCGGCAGTTCGCCATGTCGTCGCAGGGCTCGCCCGCGTACCGGGCCGAGTAGACCCCCGGCGCGCCGTCCAGCGCGTCGACGGTCAGCCCCGAGTCGTCGGCGAGGACCCATTTCCCTGTCGCCAGGGCCGTCTCCGACGCCTTCTTGCGGGCGTTGCCGGCGAAATCCGGGGCGTCCTCGACGACCTCGGGCAGGTCGGGATAGGCGTCGAGCGACCCGATCTCGATCCGATCCATCCACGGCCGACGTTCCCAGGGGGGGGCGATCAGGTCCGCCATCTCGCCGCACTTCTTGCGGTTGCGCGAACCCAGCACCAGGCGGATCAAGGGAGCGGACGCAGGCGAGGACGCGGTCGGAGCGCTCATGGGGGATCGTCAACCCGGTCTCGATGACGCCGCGGCGCGGGCCGCGACGAGGGTGGAAACGAACGAAGTCGCCGCCGTCGCCCTCCCTGTCGGGACGGCGCGGCGACGACTTATTCTCGCTTACGGCGAGTCGAGCGAGAAGAGGCGGCCAGCGCCTCCCCGGCTCATTTCTCGAACTGGGTCTTAATGACCGAGAGATCCGTCAGCATCGTGGCCGGCACGATCATCGTGTCGACGGCTCCGCCGGTCCGCTTGCGATCCATCAGAGGAACGGCCATTTTCACAAGGGCTTCCCGGACTTGCACGGCCTGCGGATCGCGATCGGACTGGAACGAGCCGATGTAGACCCGGCTGGCGGTGCGGTCGTGGAAGACGTAGATCGGCTGGCCCAGTTGCTGGACTTCGCGGTCTTTCTTGAGGGCCGCCGCGAGTTCCTCGGCCTCGCCGGCGGCCTTCCGCAGCGGGCTGTTCAGCAGCGCCAGCGGACCGCGGAAGTTCTCGTCCTTCTCGTTGAACGTCGTGCGGCCCGAGAACTCGGCGACCTGGAGAGTGTACTGGCCAGGGCAGTTGGCGATGCTCCAGGCGGTCGTGTTCATCCGCACGATCAGGTCGTCTCGCTTGTGGGGATACAGATCCTGGGCCGAGACGTACGGGTTGGTCGTGCGGATCGACTTGATCAGGCCGTCGCGCCAGGGGAAGATCGACGACATGCCCTCAAGGCACTTGGGTTTGATCTTCTTGACCTTGTGGTGCAGTTGCTCGCTGGCCTTCAGGGTCTTCTCGTCGCCGACGAGGACGGCCGCCTCGTCATACGTCCGGAACTTCTCGGGTATTTTGACATTGCCTTGAATGGCGCGAGGATCGGCCTGCGGGGGAATCCCGCGAATGTTGTGCTTGCCCGGCCAATCCTTGTCGCGGAGGATGTAGGCGGGTAGGTGGTATTCCTCGCGCAGCTCCTTGCACAACGCCAGCGCCATCTTCTGGCTGTCGGGACCGCGGAACACCTTGGCCATGACCATGAACGGCCCGTTGTTCTTGGTGAGCAGGTAGGGCTCGATCGGGTCGTTGGGCAAGTCGATGGTCGGGGCCTTGAGCTGATCGACGGGCGTCGGCTCGGGAACGGCCGTGACGGTCGGCGCGTTGATCGCGCTCTGGACGGCGTCTTCGTGCAACTCGGCGGCGGCCGGCGGCTCGGATGCGGCCCGTTTCGGGGCGGTCTGCGCCCAGGCGGTGCCGCCCGCCAGGGAGCCGAGCAGCGCCAAGGTGGCAATCGGCGATTTCATGGGCGATCCCCTTCCATGTCGGATCATGAAGTGGGAATGCGTCGTAGACCGAATCGGTCCATCGTCCCACTTCGAGTTCTGGCCCCGGTCATCCTTGCCGGTGGTCGGATTTCGGCCGGGGCGGGCGTCCCCTCCGGCAAGACATGGGCGGGACTTTAGCAAAAGATCCGAACCTTGCCCAGAGCGATTCCGCCCTCCCAACCCAGGAGAGGGACCGGGATCACGCGGGCCACGGCCAGTCGGCACCGAGGGCCTCTTTTTGGAGCGTGGCGAGGCGGTCGATTCCGGCTTCGGCCAGGTCGAGCAGCTCGGCGAGTTGGGGACGCGAGAAGACGCCCCCCTCGCCGGTCCCCTGAACCTCGACCAGTCCCCCGCCGCCGAGTCGGACGACGTTGACGTCGACGTCGGCCGTCGAGTCTTCGGGGTAGTCGAGGTCGAGCACCGGACGGCCCGCCACGATGCCGACGCTGACGGCCGCGATGCTGTCGCGAAGGATCGTCCCGGCGCGATCGCCGAACTTACGCTTGAGTGCGTCGGCCACGGCCACGAACGAGGCTGTGATCGCCGCGGTCCGCGTGCCGCCGTCGGCGTTGAGCACGTCGGCGTCGACGTGGACCGTACACGGGCCGAGCGCCTTGCGGTCGACGATCGCGCGCAGGCTCCGGCCGATCAGCCGCTGGATCTCGGTCGCGCGGCCGTCGGTCCGGCGCTGGACGCGGGTCGGCGTGCTGCCGGGGAGCATCGCGTACTCGGCCGTCAGCCAGCCCACCCCCTTGCCATCCAGGAACGGCGGCACCGAGTCGGAAATCTGGGCCGTGACCAGCACCGTCGTCGCCCCGGCCTTGAAGAGCACGCTCCCCGAGGCGTTGGGCGTGAACCCCCGAACGATCTCGACCGGCCGAAGTTCGTCGTCCCGGCGTCCCTGCGTGCGTTCCATGAAATCATGTTCCTTGACGGGTTAGAGACCGGGCTGGGTTTGGCCGGAGCTTCAGCCGATCGACCCGCATACGAGCCATTCGAGGAGGGCCATCTGGAAGTACATCCGGTTGGCCGCCTGGGGGATGACCTGGCTCTGGGGGCCGTCGAGCACGCCCGATGCCACTTCCTCGCCGCGGTGGGCCGGCAGGCAGTGGAGGAAGACGGCGTCGGGCCGGGCGCGGGCCATCAGGTCTTCGTCGACCTGGTACGGGGCGAAGATCTCGCGCCGGTGATCGGCCTCGCTCTCCTGCCCCATGCTGGCCCAGACGTCGGTGTAGAGGGCGTCGGCGCCCTCGGCGGCCGCCTTGGGGTCGTGCGTGGTCTGGAGCGGAACCCCGGGGAACCGCGCGGCGAAGCGGGTCGCGAACTCCTTGGGGAATTCATACCCCGGCGGGCACGCCAGGATGAACTCGACGCCCAGCAGGGCCGAGGCGACGGCCAGCGACCGCGCCACGTTGTTGCCGTCGCCCACGAAGCACAGTCTGACGCCTTCGAGCCGATTCTTGATCTCAAGAATCGTCATCATGTCGGCCATCGCCTGGCACGGGTGCGCGTCGTCGGAGAGGGCGTTGACGATCGGAATCGTGGCGTGGCGGGCCAACTCCTCAATGGTGGCGTGCGCGAAGGTGCGGACGGCCAACGCATCGACGTACTGGCTGATGACGCGGGCGAAGTCGGCGACGCTCTCGCGCACGCCGATGCCCACGTCCTTGCCCCGGAGGAAGATCGAACTCCCCCCCAGCCGGGCGAAAGCCGCCTCGAAGCTGACGCGGGTGCGCAGCGACGGCTTCTCGAAGACGAGGCCCAGGCTGCGTCCCAGGAGCGGCGTCGTCCGCCTCGGCTCGTGCCCGCCGGCCTTGAGCACGACGGCGCGGGCCAGCAGAGCGTGAGCTTCCTCGGAGCTGATGTCGAAGAGATCCACGAAGTGTCGCCGCGCGCGATCCTCGGCGCACACGGGCGGCGAGGACGGAGACGACGACGGCGGGGAGCCGCCGCCGTTGAGGCGGTTACGGCCGTCGGGACCGGCGGCGTGCTGGGGGTCGGACTTCTTGGAGCGTTTCAGATCACTGCCTCCCGCAAGACGTCGGCCAGGATGGCGCACCCTTGGTCGATCTGGTCGTCGCTGATGGTCAGAGCCGGCAAGAGCCGCACGACGTGCCCGTGCGTGGCGTTGATGAGGAGCCGGCGCGACAGGCACTGGGCGACCACGTCCGAGGCGTCGAACGTCAGGTCCAGGCCGATCATCACCCCGAGGACCCGGATGTCGCGGATCTTCTCGGGAAGCTCCTGGCGAAGGGCCTCGAACTGCGACCGGAACCGCGCTCCGATCGCCTTGCCGCGTTCGAGCAGGCCGTCGTCCTCGATCGTCTCGATCGTCGCCAGGCCGGCTCGGCAGGCGATCGGGTTGCCGCCGAAGGTCGACGCGTGCATCCCCGGCTTGAAGACCTCGGCCACCTCGGGACGGGCGATCATGACGCCGGCGGCGACGCCCCCCGCCAGGGCCTTGGCGCAGGTCAAAACGTCGGGAACGACGCCGGAATGCTGGTAGGCGAACCATTCGCCGGTCCGCCCCATCCCGGTCTGAACCTCGTCGAGGATCAACAGCGCGCCGCGGTCGTCGCAGATCCGCCGCAGGCCGGCCAGATAGCCCGGCGAGGGGATCTTGACGCCCCCCTCACCCTGGATCGGCTCGACCATGACCGCGGCCGTCTGGTCGTCGACGGCCTGGGCCGTCGCCTCCAGGTCGTCGTACTTCGTGTAGACGAAGCCGGGGACCATCGGCTCGAAGCCTTCGTGGTACTTGGGCTGGGCCGTGGCGGTGAGCGCCGCGAAGGTTCGGCCGTGGAAGCCCCCTTCCATGGTGACGATCTTGTAGCGTCCCTTGGAATGGCCGTAGGCCCGAGCCAGCTTGATGGCGGCCTCATTGGCCTCGGCTCCGCTGTTGCAGAAGAAGCACTGACCGCCGAAGCTCCGCTCGGAGAGGGCCTGGGCGAACGCCCCCTGGGATTCCATGTACCAGGTGTTGGGGACGTGGATCAACTGGCCGATCTGCTCGCGGACGGCCTCGACGACCTTGGGCGGGCAGTGACCGATCAGGTTGCAGCCCCAGCCGGGGAAGAAGTCGAGGTAGCGATGCCCCTCGGCGTCCCACACCCAGGAGTTCTCGCCCCTCACCAGCGCGACCGGATACCGTCGATAGTTGGGGACGACGTAGCGGTCGAACTGGGCGATGGTCTCCCGCGAGCTTTGATGCGCGAGCTGAGCGTGTGCCAACTGAGGGACTCCGGATGGGGGAAACACCGCCGTTTGCGGAAAAGGCCGCGGCGGAAACGCGGAAGACGAACCGAGAAACCAACGTTCAGCGGACGACCACGGGCCGCCGGCCGGGGGGAGACGATCGGCCGTCGTTCTCCTCCTGGACGATCTCGGTGCCGACCCCGGTCTCGGTGAAGATCTCGAGCAAGAGCGAGTGGCGGAGCCGGCCGTCGATGACGTGGGTCTTGCGGACGCCCGCTTCCAGACTCGTCAGGCAGGCCTCGACCTTGGGGATCATGCCCTTGTCGATAATCCCGCGGTTGATCAGGTCGCGACACTCGCCGGGGGTCAGACCCGTGATCAGACTGGAGGGTTCGTTGCGATCGAGGAGGATGCCCGGCGTGTCGGTCAGGAAGATAAGCTTGTCGGCCCGAAGCGCCTGGGCGACGGCGGCGGCGGCGGTGTCGGCGTTGACGTTCAGGAGCTTGCCGTCTTCGTCTTCGTCCTCGGCCAGCGAGGGGAGCACGGGGACGACCCCGGCCAGGCAGAGGTTCTCGATCGGCGGGATGTCGACCTCGGTCACGTCGCCGACCCGCCCCAGGTCGACCAGCTCGCCGTCTTCGCCTGGCAGGAGGAGCTTGCGGCCGTAGAGGCATTGATGCGTCTTGTGATGCAACCCCGAAGCCCGGCCGCCGAACTTGTTGATGTGCCGCTCGATGTCGGAGTTGATCTCCTCAGCTAGGACGCGGGCCACGATGTCGAGGGTCGCGTCGTCGGTGTACCGCCGTCCCTTGACCCAGCGCGGGGTCAGCCCGGCCCGTTCCATGGCCACGGTGATCGCCTTGCCGCCGCCGTGGACCAAGACCGGGCGCATCCCCACCGTCTGCATGAAGACCACGTCGACCAGGAGCGCCCGCAGCGACTCGGGATTCTCCATCACCGAGCCGCCCACCTTGATCACTATGAACCGGCCGTGGAATTTGCGCATGTACCCAAGCGCTTCGACCAGAACATCGGCCTTGCGGATCGCCTCTTCATGCACGGTTTGGCCCCTCGACCCCGAAGACATACAGCACGCGAATCGGGCAAACTCCTATTCTTTCCATCCGGGATCGAAAAGTAAAGTGCTCTCGGCGACGTCTTCACAGAGTATTAACCCTCATCGGAACCAAGGTTTACGGCTGCCCCGCCTGCGCTCCGCGGCGAATCATTCCCAAGTCGAAAACCCGGTGTACAATGAAGTATTCGCTATGACGACGGACTGCGGCTTTGGAATGCTGGGAGATTGAGGGATGACGCGGAATGCGACTTTGACATTCAATGGCCGGACGATCGATCTGCCGGTCGTGGAAGGCTCAGAGGGCGAACTGGGCCTGGACATCGCGCGTCTTCGGTCCGAGACCGGCTTGATCACCCTCGACCCCGGCTACGGCAACACCGGCGCCTGCACGAGCGCCATCACTTTCATCGACGGCGAGAAGGGCATCCTTCGCTACCGCGGCTATCCGATCGAGCAGCTCGCGAAGAGCTCCAGCTTCATCGAGGTCGCCTGGCTCTTGATCTTCGGCAAGCTCCCCAACCAGGCCGAGCTTGACGTGTTCCGCGAGCGGCTCACCCGCAACGCGCCGCTGCACGAGTCGTTCAAGCACCACTTCGAAGGCTTCCTGGTCGATTCGCCGCCGATGGCCATCCTGTCGGCCATGGTCAACACCATCGCCTGCTTCCCGAGCCAGAACGAGTGCGACGGATCGGACGAAGAGTGCTTCGCGGAGGACGCCGCGCGGCTGATCAGCAAGGTGCGGACGATCGCCGCCTACTCATACCGCCGCGCGATGGGTCTGCCGTTCAACTATCCCGACCCCAAGCTGTCGTACGTCGCGAACTTCCTGCACATGATGTTCTCGATGCCCTACGACCAGCACGTCGCCGACCCCGAGGTCGTCGACGCGCTCAACCTGATCCTGCTGCTGCACGCCGACCACGAGCAGAATTGCAGCACGTCGACCGTCCGCACCGTCGGATCGAGCCAGGCGAACCTCTACGCCTCGTGCGCCGCGGCCGTGGGAGCCCTCTGGGGCCCGCTGCACGGCGGGGCCAACGTGGCGGTCCTCGAGATGCTCGAGAAGATCCACAAGGGGGGCATCAGCGCCGCCGACGCTCTCAAACTCGCCAAGGACCACACCAGCGGCTTCCGGCTGATGGGCTTCGGCCACCGGGTCTACAAGAACTTCGATCCCCGCGCCAAGATCCTCAAGCAGAGCGCCGACAAGGTGCTCGCCCAGCTCGGCGTCAAGGACCCGCTGCTCGACGTCGCCCGCCAGCTCGAAGAGATGGCCCTCAAGGATTCGTACTTCGTCGAACGCAAGCTCTACCCCAACGTCGACTTCTACAGCGGCATCATCATGCGGGCCATCGGCATCCCCACCAACATGTTCACCGTGCTGTTCGCCATCGGCCGCATGCCCGGCTGGATCGCCCAGTGGCGCGAGCAGAACGAAGACCCCAAACGCCGGATCGCCCGCCCCCGCCAGATCTACACCGGCCCCAACGTGACCGACTACGTCCCCATCGAGCAGCGGAAGTGACGCCGTTGGGACGCCCGGCCTCATGAAGGGCGGGAATCGCTTTCGGCCGGGTCCGAACACGAGCCCGAAGCGCCCAGCGAGTGAATCGACGGTAGACCGTTGAAATCATTCGCTCGTTGGCGCTTCGGGCTCGTAATGCATCATCGCCGCTGCCTGCCGGACGCTCACGACTTGGGCCGAGCCCTTGGCAGGTCTTTGAACCGCTTCGATTCGTAGCGGACGACCCCCTCGGGGGTCTCGCGGGTGAAGATCGCCGCCGCGCCGGGAGTGTCGTCGATGAGCTTCAGCCCTTTTTCGGGGCCGAGCAGGTAGACCGAGGTTTCGAGCGCGTCGGCGGTCGTGCCGTCGAGAGCGAAGACGGTGACGCTGGCGCGGTCCTCGACAGCCTGGCCAGTGACGGGGTTGATGATGTGCGAGTAGCGGCGGCCGTCGATGACGACGTACCGCTCGGCGTCGCCCGAGGTCGAGATCGCCCCGTCGTGGAGCGCGAGGTAGATCTCCGGCTCGGTCGTGTTCGGCGTGAGCGTGGCGACGCCGATCGTCCAGCCGTCGGCGCCCGGGGGCGGGCCGGAGAAGACGATGTCGCCCGCGCCGCCGACAAGGGCCCGGTCGATCCCCTCGGCCCGCAAGACGTCGATCGCCTGCTGCGAGGCGATCCCCTTGGCGATCCCGCCGACGTCGAGCTTCATTCCGGGCTTCGTCAGCCGGACCGTCTTGGCGACGGGGTCGAGGATCATCTTGTCCGCGCCGACGAGTTCGCGGGCCTCGGCTAGTTTTTGGGGATCGGGGAGCTTCCGCTCGCGGATCGCCCGCCGCCAGAGCCGGCCGACCGGGGCGATGGTGGGATCGAGAACGCCGCCGGTCTTCTCGTAGTAGAACTTGCACTTCTCCAGGACGTCGAACAGCTCGGGGCCGACCGCGACGGCGGGGCCGCCGGCCTTCACGCCCAGCCGCGAGAGTTCGCTGTCGACCTGGTAGTCGCTCAGGATCGCGTCGAGCCGGGCGATTCGATCGAAAGCCGCGCGGGAGGCGCGTCTAGCGGTCGCCGGGTCGGTTGAGTATAAGAGTATTTTGAAGGAGCTTCCCATGTGCGTCTCGATGAACTCGAAACGCTCAAGCTCTCCCGCCGATCCCGAACCGACGAGAACCAAAGCCAGGACTAAGACGCTCAGGCGACCGCTCATGGGTGATGGGACCACGGAACCTCCCCGGCCGAATTCGCCTCGCCCGTCACGCGTGGGTCCTGGCTGTACCTCGACCTGCTGGAGCATATCAAACGTGAGCCGTTCGACGCATGCCTTTTATCGCGCCGGTGCGCTGATCGCCCTCCTGGGATGGAGCCTCCAGGCGCCCGCATCGGCCCAGGAATCCCTCGCCAAGACGGCCGCCGAGATGAAACCGTACACCCAGCAGATCCCGGGTGTGGAGGTCAAGTTCGACCTGGTGCCGATCCCCGCCGGCGAGTTCGTGATGGGCAGTCCCGCCACGGAACCGAAGCGAGGCGAAGACGAAGGCCCGCAGCACCCGGTGGCCATCGCCCCGTTCTGGATGGGCAAGTACGAGGTGACTTGGGACGAGTACGACCTGTTCTGCTTCTCGTTGGACCTCAAGAAGAAGGAACGCGAGAAGGTCGACCTGGCAGGTCAGCCCGACACCGAGAAGAAGGCCGACGCCGTCACCCGGCCGACGCCCCCCTACGCCGACATGACGTTCGGCTACGGCCACAAGAACCAGCCGGCCATCTGCATCACCCACCATTCGGCCATGGAATACTGCCGCTGGCTGTCCGAGAAAACCGGAGTGCTCTACCGCCTGCCGACCGAGGCCGAATGGGAATACGCCTGCCGGGCGGGCTCGAAGACGGCCTACTTCTTCGGCGACGATCCCGCCGGCCTTGAAGAGTACGGCTGGTACGTCGAGAACGCCGAGAAGCCCATGCCGATCGGCAAGAAGAAGCCCAACCCCTGGGGCCTCTACGACATGCACGGCAACGTCGCCGAGTGGTGCCTCGACCACTACGTCCCCGATTTCTACAAGCAGTTCGCCGGCGACAAGCCGACGCTCGAACCGTTCGCCGCCCCCTCGGCCAAGGAATACCCCTACGTCGCCCGCGGCGGCTCGTGGGACGACGACGCCGACAAGCTCCGCAGCGCCGCGCGGCGGTCGTCGAACCTGGAGTGGAGCGTTCAGGACCCCCAACGCCCGCAGAGCATCTGGTGGCACACCGACGCCACCTTCGTGGGCTTCCGGATCGTCCGACCCCTCAATGAACAAGAGAAGCTCAAGGGCATGAAGTCGCTGGTCGTCAAGGGCAAGGGGACCCGCTGAGAAGCCCTGTCGCCACGCCTGGCCCGCCGTCGCGCAACACCTGGATTCCGAAGCCTTGATTGTTTTGGATGGAACGCTCGCTTCCTGAGGCGGAGACGGTCGTAAGCCGTGTAGTGCTCGGATCGTCCCGCCCTCACTTTCCCGGGAGAATGAGACTCATGACCGATCCCAATCGTCGCGTCTTCCTTAAGGCTTCGACCGCGGCCACGGCCGGGCTGGGCTTCCTCGGCAACGCGCACGCCCGCGGCAACGACGTCATCAAGGTCGGCCTGGTCGGCTGCGGCGGTCGGGGCAGCGGTGCCGCCGACAACATCTGCGAGGCCGCCGGCACCAGCTACAACATCAAGATCCACGCCCTCGGCGACGTCTTCGAGGACCATCTCAAGAACTGTCGCGAGGGCATCAAGAACAGCCCCAACTCGAAAGAGAAGTACGACGTCGCCGACGACCGTTGCTTCGTCGGCCTCGACGCCTACAAGAAGGTCATCGAGGTTTCGGACCTGGTGATCCTGGCGACCCCGCCGGGCTTCCGTCCGGGCCACATCGAGGCCGTCATCAAGGCCGGCAAGAACCTGTTCACCGAGAAGCCGGTCGCCGTCGACGGCACCGGCATCCGCCGGGTCCTCGCCGCGGCCGACGAAGCCAAGGCCAAGAAGCTGGCCGTCGTTGCCGGCACCCAGCGCCGGCACCAGCCCGGCTATCTTGAGAGCATGAAGCGAATCCACGAAGGTGCCATCGGCGACGTGGTCGGCGGCCAGGTCTACTGGAACCAGGGGAACATCTGGGCCCACAAGCGCCAGCCCGGCTGGAGCGACGTCGAGTACCAGATCCACAACTGGTATCACTTCCTCTGGCTCTGCGGCGACCACTTCGTCGAGCAGCACGTCCACAACCTCGACGTCGCCAACTGGGCCATCGGCGCCCACCCCGTCCGCGCCGTGGGCATGGGCGGACGCCAGGTGCCCGGCGGCCCCGAGCACGGCCAGAGCTACGACCACTTCGCCGTCGACTACGAGTACCCCAACGAAGTCCACGTGATGTCGATGGCCCGCCAGATCGAAGGCTGCGAGAACAACGTGTCGGAGACCATCGTCGGCTCCGCCGGTCGGTTCCAAAGCAACGGCTACCGGTTCAGCGGCAAGGACAAGTCGCGCGTCCGCGTCAACGACGGCAACGCCTACGTCCATGAGCACGTCCACCTGCTCGAAAGCATCGTCTCGGGCAACCCGCTCAACGAGCTGAAGCAGGTCGCCGAGAGCACGCTGACGGCGATCATGGGCCGGATGTCGGCCTACACCGGCAAGGCCGTGACCTGGGAGCAGGCGCTTGAGTCGAAGCTCGACACTTTCCCCAAGCACCTCGACATCAAGGGAAGCCTTGAGGAGCCCCCGCTCCCCCGCCCGGGCGTCACCGAGCTGATCTGACCTGATCCCGACTGAAAACCAAGGGACGGAACGTCGCGACCTTCCAACCGGCCGGCGTTCCGTCCCTTTTCGCGATCGACGTCTCACACAATCTCAACGCAACCGAGGATGAACCATGATCCGGAAGCTATTCATCGGCTTGTCGGCCCTCGGCCTGTCAGCGCTGCTCGCCGCGCCGGCCGAGGCCGCCGACACCGCCAAGATCGTCCTGATCGCCGGCAACCCGAGCCACGGCCCCGGCGACCACGAGTTCAACGCGGGCTGCAAGCTGCTGGCCAAGTGCCTGAAGGAAATCCCGGGCGTCGAGCCCGTCGTGGTCACGGGCGGCTGGCCCAAGGATGAATCGGTCTTCGACGGCGCCAAGGCGCTCGTCTTCTTCATGGACGGCGGCGGCGGTCATCCGGCCGTCCAGCCCGGCCGCCTCGACAAGCTCCAGAAGCTCGTCGACAAGGGCGTCGGCCTGGCCTTCTTCCACTACGCGGTCGAAGTCCCCAAGGGCGAGGCCGGCGACAAGTTCCTCGACTGGATCGGCGGCTACTACGAGACCGGCTACTCCACCAACCCGCACTGGAAGGCCCAGATCGAGACGCTGCCCAGACACCCGATCACGAGCGGGGTCAAGCCGTTCGCGATCAGCGACGAGTGGTACTTCAACATCCGGTTCCGTCCCGAGGGAAAAGGCGTGACGCCGATCCTCGTCGCCAAGCCCGACGACCTGACCCGCGAAGGCGTTTCCGCCTCGCCGCGCGGCCCGTACAAGCACATCGTCGAGGCCAAGGGCCGTGAAGAAGTCCTCGCCTGGGCCGTCGAACGGCCCGACGGCGGACGCGGCTTCGGCTTCACCGGCGCCCACGCCCACAAGAACTGGGGCGATCCGAACTTCCGCAAGCTCGGCCTCAACGCCATCCTCTGGACCGCCGGCCTCGACGTCCCCGCCGACGGCGCCCATTCCGAAGTCACCGCCGAGGAACTCAAGGAGAACGTCGACCCGAAGAAGTAAGTAGCCCTATCGACCATCCCCCGGCGACCGCGCCGGGGGAATTTCATCTTCGCACATCCGCTCGCCCCGTCGCGGGCTCCTCTCGACGGGCGGCGCGACGAGGCTCTGGGGAGTGACTGATAGATATCGGTCGCCCTGGGCTTTTTTGGAAAGTAGACTGACGCCAATCGCGGCGATTCACGCTTTCCGCCTCGACGGACGGCCTCTCTCGCATTCTCAACAAAAGGAAGCGTTCACGTGAGCAGATCCCTCTGGATTCGTGTCATGGTCGGCCTGGCGCTCGTCGGCGCCGTCGCCGCGTCGAAGGCCGAGGCGAGCGACCCCGCCGCCCCCCGGTCGGGAGTCGAGAGCACCGGCTTCGACAAGGAAGTGCGTCCCCAGGACGACTTTTTCCGGTACGTCAACGGCGGCTGGATCAAGAAGACCGAGATCCCGCCCGACCAGGCGCGGTGGGGATCGTTCAACAAGCTCATCGACGAGAGCGAGGCCAACCTCCGCGCGATCATCGAGGAAGCCGCCAAGGCCGACGCCCCCGCCGGGTCCGAGGCCCGCAAGATCGGCGATCTGTTCAAGAGCTTCATGAACGAGGCCAAGGCCGACGATCTGGGCTTCAAGCCGGTCGAGGCCGACATCCATCGGATCTTCGCCGCCGGCGGCAAGGCCGAGTTCCTCCGGGTCCTCGCAAGCCTTCAGCGCGAGGGGGCCTCGGGCCTCTTCGGCGTCTACGTCGACAACGACGCCAAGCAGTCCGACCGCTACATCGTGTATCTCGGCCAGGGCGGGCTCAGCCTCCCCGACGAGTCGTACTACCGTGACCCGAAATTCCAGCCGATCCGCGACAAGTTCGTCGCCCACATCGAGAAGATCGCCAAGCTCGCCGACGCCCCGGATCCGAAGGACGCCGCCGCCCGCGTGCTCGCCGTCGAGACCAGGATCGCCAAGCACCACTGGGACCGCGTCAAGCGCCGCGACCGGACCCTGACCTACAACAAGAAGACCCTCAAGGAGCTTCAAGCGCTGGCGCCGGGGATCGACTGGGCGTCGTACTTCAAGGCCATCGGCGCGCCCGACCTCGCCGAAGTGATCGTCTCCGAGCCCGACTACTTCACCGCGCTCGCCAAGCTGCTCGACGAAGTCCCGCTCGACGACTGGAAGATCTGGCTGGCCTGGCGCGTCGTCCACGACGCCGCCCCGCTGCTGAGCAAGCCGTTCGTCGACGAGAACTTCGAGTTCTACAGCAAGACCCTCTCGGGTGCTCCCGAGATCCGCCCGCGATGGAAGCGGGGCGTAGATCTGATCTCGGGCGCGATGGGCGAGGCCGTGGGCAAGCTCTACGTCGAGAAGCACTTCCCGCCGGCCGCCAAGGCCCGGATGAAAGAACTGGTCGGCAACCTGGTCGCGGCCTACCGCGAAGACATCGGCACGCTCGACTGGATGAGCCCCGAGACCCGCAAGAAAGCCCTCGACAAGATGGGCAAGTTCACCCCCAAGATCGGCTACCCGGACACGTGGCGCGATTACTCCAAGCTGGAGATCAAGGGCGACGACCTGCTGGGCGACGTCCGGCGCGCCGAGGCGTTCGAGATCGCCCGCAATTTCAACAAGCTCGGCAAGCCGATCGACCGCTCCGAGTGGGCGATGACGCCGCACACGGTCAACGCCTATTACAACCCGTCGATGAACGAGATCGTCTTCCCCGCCGCGATCCTCCAGCCGCCGTTCTTCGACATGAACGCCGACGACGCGGTGAACTACGGCGCGATCGGCGCGGTGATCGGCCACGAGATCGGCCACGGGTTCGACGACCAGGGGTCGAAGTCCGACGGCGACGGCAACCTGGTCAACTGGTGGACCGACTCCGACCGCAAGGAGTTCGACGCCCGCGCCAAGATGCTCATCGACCAGTACAGCGGGTTCGAGCCGCTCCAACTCCCCGGCCAAAAGGTCAACGGAGCACTCACGATCGGCGAGAACATCGGCGACCTCGGCGGCCTCACGATCGCCTACAAGGCGTACAAGCGGTCGCTCGACGGCAAGGAAGCCCCGGTGATTGACGGCCTGACGGGCGACCAGCGGTTCTTCCTCGGCTGGGCCCAGGCCTGGCGTGGCAAGATCCGCGACGCCGACCTGGCGCGTCGGCTCGCCACCGACCCGCACTCGCCCGCCGAGTTCCGCTGCAACGGCGTGCTCCGCAACATGCCCGAGTTCTACGCCGCGTTCGGCGTCAAAGAAGGGGACAAGCTCTGGCTGCCCCCCGCCGAGCGGGTTCGGATCTGGTGAGCTTCGACCCACGGGGAGGGCTGCGTCGCCGCGATCGGCCAGGCCAGCCTCTCTCTCGTCGCTGACGACCCGAATTTATTCCGGGAGCCGACAGTCCGCTAGGTGCGAATACGAGCCCGAAGCGCCAGCGAGTGAATTCCCGATCGGCGGGTCGAATCGATTCACTCGCTGGCGCTTCGAGCTGCTCTGAAAACTCCGGTCCGTGGTTCGCCGTAGGGGCGCCCCTTGTAGGTGCCCGATCGCCGAGCGGCCTGACGGAGATTCACCCGCTGGCGCTTCGGGCTTCTATTCTGAGGCCGCCCGCGTGAATCCTCCCGACGGCGCTAAAGCTGGCTGTAACCGCGCCGGCCGATCTCCTCGTAGAAGAGGGCGAGCGACAGCACGTAGAGCGGGGCCGTCACGAGCACGCCAACGCCCAGGAAGAAGACGCCGCACCCGGCCGCCGCGGCGAGGAAGAGATGAAAGATCGTGACCGGCAGCCATTCCGCCTTGAGCGTGTGGTAGCTCTTGATCATCGCGCCCGTGGCCGGCAGATCGGCGTCGACGATCAGCGGGAAGGTCAGCATGAGCAGGCCGGCGGCGATCAGCCCGGGGATCACCAGGACCGCCAGGCCGAACGAGACGAGGACGGCCATCAGCACCGAGCCGAGGGCCAGGTCGAACCAGTTGTCGGGAACCTCGAACAGGTCCATGACCCGAGGCCGCCGGCCCCGAATCTGACCGAGAGCCATGCGGACCGCCCCCCCCGCCAGGAGGCCGGCGATGGAGATGCGGACCAGCCAGAACAGGAACGAGTCGTCCGGGGAACCATGGCCCAGGAACCAGCCGAAGTAGCTGGAACGGGCCGCGAGCCAGACGATCCTCAGGATCAGCTCCCCGGTGCCCGCGGCGGCGATCGCGGCGAGGGTCGTCAACGACCAGGTCAACCACTCCATGCGGTAGAGGCTCCAGGCGTCGCCGAGGACCTGGAAGCGGACGGTGGGGCGAGCCGTCGGCGCGGCTGTCGCTGTCGCGGCCTGTGTCATCGCGGGACTCCTTGACGGGTTCGTGATCGAAGCGACGTCTCGGCGCGCAACGGGGGCGCGGAAGTCGACGACGCGAGGTGCGCCTCCGACTTCGCGCCCTTGGACCAGAAGGCGTTGGGACGGCTGCTTTTTATTCGGCCCGACGGATCGAATATTGAGGCCGTCTTACTTCGAGGCGGGCGACTTCTCGGCCGGCTTCTCCGCGGTCTTCGCTTTCGAAGCCGGGATGCTCACGGGGGGGATGAGCTTGCGGACTCGCGGCTCGCCGTACGGCCAGCTCGGCTTCTGGTCCTTGGGCTCGACGACCTTGTGCTCCTGGTCGAGCGCGACGTCGGCCAGCTCGGTGACGATCCCCGACGGCCAGACGATCGTCATCTTCTTGATCGGGTTGGCACCGACGCCGATCAGGAGCCGGGGGTCGTTGGCCGATTCGAGGCTCACGCCCCCCTTGACCTGCCGACAGATGATCCGCTTGCCGTTGTCGACCATGACCAGGGTCCCCACGGCGTCTCGGTTGCTCTTGGTCCCCTGGAGGGCGAGGCGCACCCAGTGGTTCTTCGTCGGCGTGTCGTTGCGGAGGACGGCGGCGTGGCGGTCCTTCTCGTTGATCACGATATCGACGTCGCCGTCGTTGTCGAGGTCGCCGAACGCCGCGCCTCGGCCGACGTGCTTCTGGTCGAAGTACGGACCGACGTCGCGGGTCGAGAGCCGGAACCGCTTGCCTTCAAGGTTGCGGAAGAGAAGCGGAATCTCCTCGTACTCGACGGGCTGGTTGAGCAGTTTGCGGTTGTCGTCGACGTGGCCGTTGGTCACGAAGGCGTCGGGCCAGCCGTCCTTGTCGAAGTCGAACAGCCCCGTGCCCCAGCCGACGAACGGCATCGTATCCGACGCCATCCCGAAAAAGGCCGTGTTGTCGAAGAAGACCCCCTTGCCGAAGTTCTGGTAGAGGGTGTTGTATTCGTTGGCGAAGTTGGTGACGTACAGCTCGGGCAGGCCGTCGCCGTCGACGTCCTCGGCGTCGACCCCCATGCCCGACTGGGCCGTGCCGTTGTAGTCGTACGCCGCCCCCGAAGCTTCCGAGACGTCGTCGAACGTGCCGTCGCCGCGGTTGAGGAACAGGTAGTTCGGGGTCATGTCGTTGGCCACGTAGAGGTCGATCAGGCCGTCGTCGTTGAGGTCGGCCGCGACCACGCCGAAGCCGTGCGCGTCGGCCCGGGGGTTGGGCACGCGCTTCTTGACCACGACGTCGACCATCGTCTTCGAGCCGGTCTTGGGGTCGACCACTTCCTTCTGACCGGTCACTTCCTCTTTTTCGACCGTGATGACGTGGTCGTAGACGTCGGTGAACGTGCCGTTTCCATTGTTGTGATAGAAGAAATGCTTGGTCGTCTTGATCGTGCGAGGCGACGAGTAGAGCCAGATCTGCTTCGCGGCGTCACCGACGTTGTGGTGGTCCTCGGGATACTTCCAGATGCCGTAGTTGGCGACGTAGATGTCGAGGAAGCCGTCGTTGTCGTAGTCGAGCATCGCGCCGCCGGACGACCAGCCGTAGACGTCGATCCCGGCCGACTTGCTGATATCTTTGAAGGTGCCGTCGCCGTTGTTGAGATAGAGCTTGTTGTGATCGTAGTTGCACAGGAAGACGTCGCGGTCGCCGTCGTTGTCGATGTCGCCGACGATGATCCCGTGGCAGTAGCCGCGAAAGCCCAGGCCCGACCGCTCGGTGGCGTCCTCGAAGCGTCCGCCGCCGAGGTTCTTGTAGAGCCGGTTGGGCCCCTTCTCACCCGTCCCCAAAGGGAGCAAGGTCGCCGACGCGAAATAGATGTCGAGCAGGCCGTCGCCGTCGTAGTCGAAGACCGCGACGCCCGAGCCGTTGGCCGTCGGAAAGTGCTTCTCGTGCTGCGTGCCCGAGAAGTGGGTGAAATCGACGCCCCATTCGCGCGCGACTTCCGCGAATCGGAACGGGCTGGGCTCGGTCTGTTTCGTCAGCGTGACCGAGGTCGTCAGGACCGACATCCGGTCCCCCTCGATCGACGAGACGGCCTTGGTCCGCGGTTTGCTAGTGGCTAACGAACCGAGCGGGGACGACTTGGCGTCGGCCGCCGCGACCGGTGACTGTGCGCCTTTTGTGTTGCCGGGCTCTCCCGAGGCGTCGGGAGAGCCGCAGCCGGCGACCGCGGCCAGCATCACCGCGAATCCCCAAGCGCCGATCCGTCCAGCGTCGCGCGACGCCAGACCCAAGCGAGTCGTCCAACGCATGACAAGCCCTCGGGACGCCTGCTCATCCCCGGCAACCAAAGACTTGATGGATGATGTCGCGATCGATTCCAGCGCCGACCCCTCCGGAATGCCGCAGGCGTCGTATGGTTTTGTCGCAATTGCGGGTCGGCGTTCGGATTGTATCACGACCAGGTTCGTCCTGTCTCACCCTACCGGCCCGGCGTTTCGACGCGCGTCGCCGGCCGTCGCTGGGATCGGCCTCTTGAGCATCGTCGAACGAGCCCCGCCTGTTTACGCATTCGCCACAAAGTGTGTATCTTACAGAACGGTCATGCGAACCGCCTGACTATCCGGTGAAACGGTCAAGTTGGGCTCAAGTCGGCGACGCCTATCGAGAATTCCATCAACTGAGACCAGCGCCCGAGCGATAAAGCGATGAATAGAACGTCGAGGTCGGGCGCCAATCAACCGGGGAGTGAACGAATGCATCGTCTCGTAACCGCAACAATTCTGGCGGGCGTCATCGCCGGTCCAGGATTATTCGGCGAGCAGGGGGCTCAGGCCGCGCCGGCACCCTCGAATTATTCGAATATCGAGAAGTCGATCTCAGTGATCCGCCAGGGTTGGGCGCGACCGGGGGCGACTCAAGATCCCAACGCGCCGGGATGGAACGTTTTCTTCACCGCGATCCTCGACGACCTGAAGGCGTATTCGCAGGCCCCGACGCCCGCCGACCGGCTGACGCCGCTGAACCGTCTGTACCAGATGTCGGCGGCGATGGCCGTCGTTCCCTGGCAGCCAGCGCAGACGGTTCGCGAGGAGCTGCGCGCATGGCTGCGGCCGCGCGTCCGGCTCGCCTGGGCCGAGCGCCGCCTCGACGACACGGTGCGCGGCTTGCCTCCCACGACCGATCCCTCGGTCCAGGCGAACCGCCAGCGGTGGGTCGACTTCGTCGACAACGACCTGGGGCAGGCCCTGGGGCAGTTCCACGCCGCGACGACGGTCGCTCAGCGGCAGGCCGGCCTCAATCACATCCACCAGGCGCTCGGCACTCTCAACCAGCGCAACGCCGAACGCCCATGGCAGCCTTCCGCCGATCTTCAGACCGCCATCAACGACCTGTTCAACCAGCCGAACCTCGACGTCACGGCCGACCTCTCGATCGTCGGGCCGATCTTCGACCAGAACCTCGTGACCTCGGGGCCGATCTACCGCAAGGGCTACTGGTCGCAGGTGACGGCCGGTCCCAAGACGGGTTTCGGCTTGCTCGCCAGCGACGACGGCATCGCGTTCTACAACAGCCAGCAGCTCCAGAGCTCGACGCCGATCACCGACTTCCAGAACCAGATCGCCTCGGACCAGCAAGGCCAGCGGGTCGCCAAGCTCTACCAGTTCACGGCGACCACCATCGACCAGGCCGAGCAGACGATCTACGCCGTCTTGCGGACCTCGGGCCTGACGCTCACCCCGGCCAGCACGCACAACGTCAACGCCCAGATCTGCTCGAACCCGCAGCCGGGCAAGGGCTTGCCCCGGGCGATCGGCGGCCTCCTCGGATTCAACCAGAACAAGATCACCGACCTGGTGTATCAAAACGCCCTGCCCCAATTTCAGCAGCGAATCCCCGTGGAAGCGCAAGAGGAAGCGGAAGAACGGATCGCCGCCGAGCTCGCCCAGCGCAACGCCGACATCAACCGGTTCTTGATCGGCAATAACACGCTCGCGGTCCAGGAGTTCCTGGTCAGTGGCCTGTCACTGCGGTCGCGTCCCGACGCGGTTTACGTGGGCGGCCTGTTCCAGTCGCGGGCCGGTGACAAGCAGCGCGGGGCCGACGCGCCGCAGCCCGCTCAGCTCGCGGTCCCGGCCGCCGGTCTGACCGCCGACATCCATCTGGGGTCGGTCCTCACCAGCGCCGTCGACGGCCTCTACCAGCGCGGGCCGGTCCAGTCGATCCAGAACGTGATGATCGTCACCCACGACGTCCCCCCGGGGACGCCCCCCGCTCAGGCGGCGACGGTCACCACCAACGTCGACTTCCCGACCTACCTCAAGGCCGTTGACGAGGCCGTAAAGGCCAAGAACCCCAAGATCCAGGCGATCCGGATTCGACGTCCGGCCCAGCCCCCGGAATTCGCCGCCGACGCGCGCGGCTTCGTCGTGGCGATCCTCCACGACCTGGAGATCGACGTCCCGGCTCCCGATCCGACTTCCCGGACGGGCGCGGCCGTCGGCGCCAATGCCAAGGTGTTGCGAATCAAGATTCCTCAGGCCGAGACCGCGTTTTCCTACAAGATCGAGTCGGCGTCCGCGACGTCGCACTACGTCCGCGCCCGGGTCGAGGAGTTCACCCCGGCGACGACCTCGATGGTCCTGGCAATCAAGGACGACGAAACGAAGCCGACCACGCTTAACCGGTTCAGCGGCGCGCTCGTCATCAGCGCCCTGGCCGCCAAACTGCGCAGCCAACCGCTCAACGCGAACCTGGACAACCTGAAGCTCCGGGGCTTCGCCATCCAGTCGATCTCGCCGCTCGACCCCTCGGGCTGGGTCCGGCTGAATCTCGTGAAGGCCTACGAGGCACCCGCGCCGGTGAACCCGGTCCAGCCGGTGACCGAACCGATGGCGGCTCCTGAAATTCCCGTGGCCCAGCCGGCCGAACCAGGCGCGATCCCGGTTCAGGTTCAGGTCCCCGCGCAGGCGGCGGTCGTGACGTACCCGCAATGACCTGACGCCAATCGGAGAATGACGATGAACGTCGGCGGCATCCTGGAGACGGCCTTGTACGTCGCCGACGTTCCCCGTTCGGCCGAGTTCTACCGGCGGCTGTTCGGGTTCGGCACGCTGCTGGACTCCGAACGGCTCGTGGCCCTCGACGTCGTGGGCCGGAACGTTCTGCTCCTGTTCCAGGCGGGGGCCACTTCCGAACCGTTCAGCCTGCCAGGCGGCGGGGTCATCCCTGGCCACGACGGATCGGGCCGGAACCATCTGGCGTTCTCAATCGCCGCCGAGGACGTCGAGCCGTGGCGGCGACGCCTCGAAGCGGAGGGCGTTCCCGTCGAGAGCGTCGTGACCTGGCCGGGCGGCTGCCGGAGCCTCTATTTCCGAGACCCCGACAATCACCTCGTCGAGTTGATCACCCCCGGCTTCTGGCCGATCTACTGATCAATAAACCAGCGTCAGAGCCGTGATCATGGCGGGTTCGAGCTGCCGGATCACGCCGGCGGCGAACTCGACGTCCTCGCGGCTGACATCGAGATGCGTGCAGGCCCGGATCACCTGGGCGCCGAGGACCGAGACCAGCACGCCGTGCGACTTCAGGTACGCGGCGACCTCGGCCGCGGTCCCCAGGCTCGAATCGACGTCGACCCAGACCAGGTTGGTCTCGACCGGCCCCGATTCGAGACGCAGCCCATCCGTCTCGGAGAACGCCGAGGCCAGGATCTGCGCGTTGGCGTGGTCTTCGGCCAGCCGCTCGACGTTGTTCTCAAGAGCGTAGGTCGCGGCGGCGGCGATCACGCCCGCCTGGCGCATCCCGCCCCCCATCAGCTTGCGGAGCTTGCGGGCCTCGCGCATGGCTTCGACCGTCCCCGTCAAAGCCGACCCCACCGGCGCGCCCAGCCCCTTGGAATAGCAGATCGACACCGTGTCGAAATAGCGCGCCCATTCCTTGGCTGGAATTCCCGTGGCCACCACCGCGTTCATCAGCCGGGCGCCGTCGAGGTGCATGGCCAAGCGGTGATCATGCGCCCATCGCGCGATGCCGGCTATGCTCTCGATCGGGTGAATCCGGCCGCCGCCGCGATTGTGCGTGTTCTCGAGCCAGACCAGCCGCGTCCGGACGTAATGCGGATCATCGGGACGGACGGCGTCGTCAATCTCGATCGGGGAGAGGATTCCGAAGTCCCCCTCGAAGGTCCGCGCCGTCACGCCGGAATGCCGCGCGATTCCGCCCGCTTCCCACAGGTAGACGTGCGACGTTCCCGCGCAGACCAGCTCGTCGCCGGGCCGGGTGTGCACGCCGACGGCGATCTGGTTGGCCATGGTGCCCGACGGCATATACACGGCGGCTTCCTTGCCCAGCAGCTCGGCCGTCTTTACTTCGAGCGCCTTGACGGTCGGATCGTCGCCGAACACGTCGTCGCCGAGTTCGGCCTCCGTCATCGCCTTGAGCATGGCGGCCGTCGGCCGGGTCACCGTATCGGACCTGAGATCAATCGGCGGTCGGCTCATGATGGTGTGTCCGTCAGGTTTTCGAAAGCGGCTCGCGGCGATTCCTCGGCCCGTTCGTTCGTCCTCGATTCTCCAACCACGCAGTCGACGCGGTCAACCCGGAATCGCGGTCGCATCGACGACCGGGCCTCGAGATCGTATCCTGGCGTACCGCAACCCAACCCTTGCCCGACCGTTTCGAGGACCCGCCCGGATGGGCTATCGCTCGCTTGCTCAGTGCGTCCGTGATCTCGAACAGACCGGCCGTCTCATCGCCGTCGACGACGAGGTCGACCCGCACCTCGAAGCCGCCGCGATCCAGCGCAGGGTCTACCAGGCGGGAGGGCCGGCGATCCTCTTCCGCAGGGTCAAGGGGACACCGTTTCCGATGGTCGGCAACCTGTTCGGGACTATCGAACGCGCCCGATTCCTGTTTCGCGACACCCTCGATGACGTCCGCCGGCTCGTCGATCTCAAGGTCGATCCGTCCGTCGCGGCCCGACGCCCCTGGCGCTATTATCGCCTGCCGCGCACGCTCTGGACGCTCTTGCCCAAGGTGGTCCGTCGCGGGCCGATCCTCGACCATCAGACGACGATCGACAAGCTCCCGGCCCTCACGTCATGGCCACTCGACGGCGGTCCGTTCATCACGCTCCCCCTCGTGTACAGCGAAGATCCCGACCGCCCCGGCCTGGCACGATCGAACCTGGGGATGTACCGCGTCCAGCTCTCGGGAAACGCCTATGAGACGAACCGCGAGGTCGGCCTTCATTACCAGATCCACCGGGGGATCGGCGTCCACCACGCGGCGGCGATCCGGCGCGGCGAGCCGCTGCGTGTCAACGTGTTCGTCGGCGGCCCCCCCGCCCTGACTCTCGCCGCCGTCATGCCGTTGCCCGAGGGAATGCCGGAATTGGCCTTCGCCGGAGCGCTCGGCGGACGCCGCGTCGCGATGGTCGCGCCCGAGGGTTGCCTGCCGATGCCGGCCGAGGCCGATTTCGTGATCGCCGGCACGATCGACCCGCACGCCCGCAAGCCCGAGGGGCCGTTCGGCGATCACCTGGGCTATTACAGCCTCGCCCACGACTTCCCCGTGCTCCGCGTCGAGCGTGTCTACCACCGCGCCGGGGCGATCTGGCCGTTCACAACGGTCGGCCGCCCTCCCCAGGAAGATACGACGTTCGGCGAGCTGATCCACGACCTGACCGGGCCGATCATCCCGACCGTGCTGCCGGGCGTCCACGCGATCCACGCCGTCGACGCAGCCGGCGTCCACCCGCTGCTGCTGGCGATCGCCAGTGAGCGCTACGTCCCCTACGCGGCCGTTCGGAGGCCGCAAGAAATCTTGACCGTCGCCAACGCGATCCTCGGCCAGGGGCAGCTCTCGCTGGCGAAGTACTTGCTGATCGTCGCCCGCGAGGACGACCCGGATCTGGACGTCCACGACATCCCCGCGTTTCTCCAGCACTTGCTGGAACGCATCGACTGGAGCGCCGATCTTCACTTCCAGACCCGGACGACGATCGACACCCTCGATTATTCCGGCCACGGCTTGAACCAGGGGTCGAAGGTCGTGATGGCCGCCGCCGGGCCGAAGCGCAGGGAGCTTCCCCGCGAGCTGCCGTCCGGATTGCGACTCCCCGACGGCTTCAGCGAGCCGAGGCTTGTACGGCCCGGCGTGATCGCCGTCTCCGGCCCGAAGTACGACGAGGGAACTCGCCGGCTCGACGGATTCACCGGCTTCTTCGGCCCCGACGATCCGATCCGACGGTTCCCGCTGATCGTGATCGTCGACGACAGCGAATTCACCGCGCGGAGCGTGTCGAACTTCCTCTGGGTCGTCTTCACCCGGTCGAACCCGGCCGCCGACGTCGACGGGATCGACACGTTCGTTCACGACAAGCATTGGGGGTGCAACGGGCCCTTGGTCATCGACGCCCGGATCAAGCCGCACCACGCCCCCCCCCTCGTCGACGACCCCGAGATCGAAGCCCGCGTCGACCGCCTCGCCGCGCCCGGCGGCCCATTCCACGGAATTTACTGACGCCAGCCCGACTCTCTCCGTATCCTGAACGTCGCATCCGTCGTCGTTTCTCCGGCACACTCAAGGTGAGATAGCGCGATGAAGCTACCCCGCGTGCAGATCAGCGTGCGTTGGCTATTGTTCGCGGTGGCCGCTTTCGCCGTATCGACGTGGACCGCGATGATGCTCCAGAGGGCCTTCCATTACCGAGAGCAGGCCGAGAACCAGGCGTGGCTGGAAGCAAAACACCGGAGTGAGGAGCATCGCTTGCGGACCTCCGAGGACAGAAGTTTCGGTGCCGAAGCAATTCCGGGCGAGATCCGGAGGGAAGCCGAGGAGGCCGACCGTCATGGTCGCTTGAAGAGGCAGTATCAGCAGCTGGCGACTCACCCCTGGGAGGACGCCCCGCATGACTTGCCCTTGCCCTACCCCTGGGACCGCGATCGGGACCGCGCCGTCCTGGAGGCCGCGCTGGCCGACCTGATGGACCCCAAAAATCCTGAAAATGCGATCGAATTCTGGACGGCCGGCGGCGCGCCTTGCCCGGAGATCGTCGTCGGCGAGACGACGTACTCTTGGTCGAGCGATTCGGATGGGGACGAGTCGGATGACGCGTGGGACGACCTGAACCGGCGCAACTCGGGCGGACCGATTCTGATCGCGGGGATCGGCGTCGGCGGAAGCCTGAAGGTCAGTTACGACGACCCGGATCGACTCTTCCAAGAGTCGGTGGATGCAGACATGGCCTTCCGTGATTACTTCCATAAGCTCCATCCCACGTCGTGTGGGTATGCCTGGGTGACGCTTCCCGGATTCTCCCGCGACGGTCGCAAGGCGTTCCTCTTCATCTCCGGCGGGTACGGCGGCGGTCATTCCGTGAGCTGGACGTACGAACTGGCTCGTGCCGATAGTGGATGGGAAGTCAGGGAACGAGGCTGTCATGTCAGCCAGTAGACTCCTCCGTCGTGCAAGCGAAGGCGGACGGATTTGACGGAGTACGTATTAGCCGATAAACTGATACTCCCCCTTGAGAAAGGGATCGGCGCGGCGGGTCGAGGCTGAGTTTTCGCCTGGATTGGCGAGCGTGTGCGCTCACTGCGAAGCTTCGCGGCGAGCTGGTGAAATCCACGCAAACCGGTGCCGCGTCGAGGATTGTGACGTAATTACGATCCCTGCTACTCTCGCAAGACCGCCCTGGGCGCATCGCTCCAGGGATCGCGGTCGGATGGAACTAGGATTCGAGAAGGGTGGATTCATGGCTCTGGTCGTCAAGGATCTGATCGACGCCGGCGTACACTTCGGCCATCGCGCCAGTCGCTGGAACCCGAAGATGAAGCCGTACATCTACGGCAAGCGCAACCTGATTCACATCATCGATTTGAAAGAGACCGTGCGCGGCCTGCTCCGCGCGACCAAGTATTTCAACAAGATCGCCTCAACGAACGGATTGATCCTGTTCGTCGGCACCAAGCGGCAGGCTTCCGAGACGATCGTCGAGGAATGCACGCGGAGCGGAATGCCCTACGTCACCGAGCGTTGGCTGGGCGGAACCCTCACCAATTTCCGGACGATCCGCAGCCGGCTTCAGCGGCTTGAGGAGTTGGAGCAGATTCTCGACGGCGAACAGGCCTCGAGCTACTCCAAGAAGATGATCTCCACGCTGGGCCGCGAGCGCCGCAAGATCGAGCGCAACCTCAGCGGCATCCGCAGCATGACCCGGCTTCCCGAAGCCCTGCTGGTCATTGACCCGCGCCGCGAGCACATCGCGGTGGCCGAAGCCCGCAAGCTGGGCATCAAGGTCGTCGCGATGCTCGACACCGACTGCGACCCGGACCTGGTCGACCTGCCGATCCCCAGCAACGACGACAGCATGCGGTCGATCGAGTTGCTGATGAAGCGGCTGACCGACGCCATCATCGTGGGCAAGGCCTCGGCCCCGCCCGAGCCGCCCCCGGCCCCCGAACGCGAGCAGGGACGCGGCGGCCGCCGCATCCCGGGACGCGGCGACGGCATCCGGTTCGCTGATCGCGCCCCGGCCGCCGCCCCGGCTCCGGCCGCGCCCGCCGCTCCGGCCCCCGTCGCGGAAGCGCCCGCTTCGGAAGCTGCAGCCGTCGAAGCTCCGGCTGCCGAAGCGCCGGCCGCCCCCGCCGTCGAAGCGCCCGCGCCGGCCGAGACCGCCGCGCCGACGCCGGCCTCGGAAACCGTCTGAGCACGAGAACGCGGTGAATCGCGAGCGGCCGAAGCTTCGAAGACCTCGGGGTTTCGGCCGTTCCCCACTGGCCGCCGGCGACGCCCTCGACCCATGCCGGCGCAGGCCGGAACCATCTTCGCGCGCCGCCCCGGCCGGTTCCGACGGCTCTCGACCCGCTCGAAGCCTTCAACCAAAACAGCAGCGCATCGCTCTAACTCACAAAGTCTGAAGAGGAGAATTTCTGATGGCCGCGATCACGGCTCAGGCTGTCAACGAGTTCCGCAAGAAGACCGGGCTGGGCCTGATGGAGTGCAAGAAGCTCCTGACCGAAGCCGACGGCGACCTGGCCAAGGCCGAAACCCTGGCCAAGGAGCGAGGGCTCAAGCAGGCCGAACTGCGCGCCGGCAGGGCCGCCACGGCCGGCCGCGTCGAGGTCTACATCCACCACGACGCCAAGTCGGGCGTGCTCGTCGAACTCAATTGCGAGACCGACTTCGTCGCCCGCAACGACGAGTTCAAGCAACTCGCCAAAGACCTCGCGCTGCACATCATGGCCACCAACCCGAAGTACGTCAGGCGGGAAGACGTGCCCGCCGACGTGGTCGAGGAGCAGAAGCGGATCTTCATGAGCCAGGTGGGCGACAAGCCCCAGAACATCCAGGAGAAGATCGCCGTCGGCAAGCTCGACTCGTGGTACGCCGAGTCGGTCCTGCTCGATCAGCCGTTCATCCGCGACGACAGCAAGAGCGTCCGCGACGTCATCATGGGCGTCAACTCCCGCACCGGCGAGAACATCTCGGTGGCCCGATTCGCCCGCTTCGTCGTGGGCGAGGAACGTTGACGTAGGTCTTCCCCTGGAAGCGCCGGCCTCGGAGACGACCGAGCCGGCGCCTCCCTCCGCCAACCCGTTGCGAGCCTAGACGCCACCCGGACCCGCACAAGGAAATGGTCATGGATTCCACCGACTCGACCTCCACCCCGGCGTTCCGCCGCGTCCTCTTGAAGCTCTCCGGCGAAAGCTTCTGCCGGCCCGGCGAGGGAGGCATCAGCGTCGACGAGGTCAGCCGGATCGCCCGCCAGGTGTCGCGGGTCGCGGCCCGCGGCGTCCAGCTCGCCATCGTCGTCGGGGGAGGCAACATCCTCCGCGGCGCCCAGCTCAGCCGCGGCTCCGACGTCATCAAGGAAGCGACCGCCCACTACATGGGCATGACCGCGACCGTCATCAACGGCCTCGCCCTTCAGGACGCCCTGGAGAGCGTCGGCTGCGAGACCCGGCTCATGACCACGATCCGCATGGACGAGATCGCCGAGCCGTTCATCCGCCGCCGGGCGCTCTCGCACCTCGAACGCGGCCGGATCGTCGTCCTCGCCACCGGGACGGGCAGCCCGTTCGTCACGACCGACACCGCCGCCGCGCTCCGCGGCAAGGAACTCGGCGTCGAGGTGCTGCTCAAGGCCACCCGCGTCGACGGCGTTTACTCGGCCGACCCCGAGAAGAACCCCCACGCCATGCTCTACCAGCAGCTCACCTACGACCAGGTGCTCCGCGACGAGCTGAAGGTCATGGACATGACCGCCATCGGCATGTGTTTCGAAAGCGCCCTGCCGATCCTCGTGTTCAACTTCAAGCGGGAAGGCAACATCGAGCGCGCGGTCGCCGGCGAGCCGATCGGCACGTGGGTCGCCGCCAAATCCCGCCCACGCCCGACGCCCGGCTCCGCGTGAGAGAGACGACGGCGCCGAAACGATCTTTCCAACGACCGCCTCGGGGACTGTTCCGGGCGGTCGCGACGTTGGTAACATAATCGCGCAAACGCCCCGAGCCCGCGGGTGGAGAGAAGCCCCCCCGGGAAGGGACCTTGTCGAGCCAGGGAGCCGTAAGATGAGCATCGAAGAAATCGCGCTGGAAGCCGAAGACCGGATGGAGAAGAGCGTCACGCTGTTGACCGACCAGCTCCGCGGAATCCGCACGGGCCGGGCCAACGTCGGACTCATCGAGTCGATCCGCGTCGACTACTACGGCTCGTCCACGCCGCTGAAGCAGCTCGCCAACCTGAGCACCCCCGAGCCCCAGCAGATCCTGATCCGCCCCTTCGACCCCTCGGTGATCGGCGACATCGTCAAGGCGATCCAGACCAGCGACATCGGCCTGACGCCGAACTCCGACGGCAAGGCCGTCCGGCTCAACGTCCCCCCGCTCTCCGTCGAGCAGCGCAAGAAGCTGGTCGGCCGGGTCAAGGACCTCGCCGAAGAGGCCCGCATCTCGATCCGCAACATCCGCCGCGACGCCAACAAGCAGGGCGACCAGGAGCAGACCGACAAGATCCTCACCGAGGACGACCTGGCCACCTGTAAGGAAGAGATCCAGAACCTGACCAAGAAGTTCGAGAGCAAGGTCAACGACCTCGCCGACAAGAAGTCGGCCGAAGTCCTGGAATCCTGACCGTCGAACCGCCCTTCCGACGGAATTCCGGCTCGATCGCCCTCAAGCCTCTTGACCCGCCGGCCAATGAGTTCTATAGTTAACTTCCCCGGGGCGATAAGCTCCGCAACACTCCCCGGGCGATTAGCTCAGTTGGCTAGAGCGCCTGCTCGACACGCAGGAGGTCACAGGTTCGAATCCTGTATCGCCCATAAGAAGGTTCAAGCCTAGCTTGAACTTTCCATCCCGCCGACACAACCGCCGCCCCGCCGAGATCATTCGGCGGGGCGGCGGTTTTTTTTGTCCTGCCCCATTCGCTGAACTCGCGGGTCAGCGGCCTTCGGGTCGGGACTCGGGGGTGTCGCCGGAACCGGGCTTCTGGTTGGCGAGGTAGGCGACGAGGTCGCGGACCTCGGAGCGGGAAAGGGACTTGGTCAGGTCGGCGGGCATCGCGGATGCGCCTCGCTTACGTTCCTCGACGTCGTCCTTGGAGATCGTGACGAGTTTCCCTTCGGGGGTCATGAGCTTGAGGGCGTCGCCGGCCTCCGACTTGAGGATGCCGGCCTGGACCTGGCCGTCGGCGGTGGCGACGACCAGGGTTTCGAAGCCCTCGGCGATCTTGCGGTCCGGGGCGACGATCGATTCGAGGAGGTACTCGCGGGGCTGCCGGCCGCCGACGCCGGAGAGGTCGGGGCCGACGTCGCCCCCCTGGCCGCCGACCTTGTGGCAGCGGACGCACTGAACCTCGGCCTTTTCAAAGAAGATCCGCCGTCCTCGATCCGGGTCGCCGCCGGCCAGCGCCTCGCGGAACGCGGCCACCGGGTCGTCTTTCGGTCGTCCGGCCTCGATCCGCCCGAGTCGGTCCTTGACCTCGGAGGAAGGCCGCCTCGCCGCGGCTTCGATCACGTCGAGCTGGACTTCCGGGGCAACCTTGCCGGCCGCCAGGAGGTCGAGCCAGCGGGCGAGCACGACGTCGGCCGTTGGGTCGGCCAGGTCGCCGAGCGTCGCCAGGGCCGCTTGCTGCTCGGCCGAGACGCCCGAATCGAGGGCGCGCTCCAGGGCCGGGATCGCCTCCTTGGGACGAACCTTGGCCAGGACGCGGAGCCCTTCGGCGCGAAGGCTCGTCTCGGGGGAGTCGACGGCGTGGCGGGCCAGGTCGGCAAGCTGGGCGTCGCCGAGCTGGTTGAGCGCCCGGAGGACCTCGACGCGGACCTCGGCCGGCTTCTTGACGTCGGCGAGGACCTTCCTGAGAGCCTCCGCGTCGGCCTTGTCGGCCAGGGAGCCGGCCGCGCGGGTCGCCGCCTTCTGGACGACCGAGGAAGCGTCTTTCAGGAGTCCGTCGAGCACCGGCTTCAACGCGGCGGCGGCCGCCACCGCGGGACGGTCCGCGATCGGCCGCCAGAGGCCGACCACGGCGTCGCGGCCGGAGGGCTTGGCCCAGTTCCTCAAGGCGTCGATCGCCTCTACACGGACGGACTCGGGTACGTCCTGACGCGCGGCGATCGCAGCGAGGGCGTTCGCGCCGTCCGTTCCGCCGACCCGAGAGTTGGCCGCGACGACGCGCCGCCAGATCGGGCTCGGCAGATCCTTGCGCCCTGCCAGAGCGGCGAGTGCGGGGAATGCGGCGGCGATCGGCTGGTCGTGGATCGCCCGGGCCGCCTCAAGAACCAGTCGGGCGTCTTTGTCGCCGAGGAACATCGCGACCTCGGCCCGGCCGAGTCGCCGGTAAGCGAGGAGCGAGGCCAACCGGACGTTCGCCGAGTCGTCCTTCGCGGCCCGGGCGAGGGTCTCAAGGTCGCCCGCGCCGATAAGGCCCATGACGGCGGCGTGGCGCAGGTAGGCGTCGTCGCCGTCCTTACGGGCCATATCGACCAGCGGGCCGGCCGCCTCGCGACGCCCCATCCGTCCCAGCGCGATCGCGGCGAAGAACCGGACGCGCGGGGTGGCGTCGGCCAGCAGCGGAACCAGCCGGTCCCCCGCCGACGCGGCCCGATCGTCGCCCAACGTCTTCGCCGCCTGCGCGCGGACCTCGGCGTCGGCGTCGGTCAGCAAGTCCGCGAGCGCGCCGTGAACCGACGCTTCGCGGCGGCCGACCTGGCCGAGTCCCCAGATCGCGTGCAGCCGGGCGAGCGGCGCCTTGCTCTGGCGGGCCGCCTGGGTCAACGGTTGAATCGCGCCGGCGCCCTTGGCCGCGAGGGCGAACTGGGCTTTCTGACGGACGCGCATGTCGGCGTGGGCGAGCAGTCCGGCCAGCTCGTCGGGGCTTCGCTTATCGAACCCGTCGGCCAGAATCGTGCGGACCTCGGCGACCTTCGCGTCCCCCTTGAGGGCGGGATCGAACACGCGGTAGAGCCTCCCCTTGCCCGTCTTCTCCCAGCCCTCGACCCAGTCGGAGAAATACAAGGAGCCGTCCGGCGCGAAGTCGACGTCGGTAACCTCGACGCCCCAGAGGAATTCCTCCGATTCGGCCAGCTCGAACGAGGCGCCCTTCGGCTTGACGCTGAACGCGCGGATGCCGCTCGATGTGCCGCTGCCGCGGAAGTCGGCCAGGAAGAAGTGGTCCTTGTACCGATCGGGCAGGGCGGTCACGCCGGGGTTGCGGGTCAGGCCAGACGGGCCGTCGCTGAGGTTCGCGAGAGGCGGGAGGATCGACGCCGACTTTTCAGCCTCGCCGGGGACCCAAAGTTTCTCTTCGTTCCACGGGCCTCGGCTGGTCGGCTTCTCGATGAACTGGTAGCCGATCCGCCAGCCGCTGTCACCCCCTTCGACCAGATGGACCAGCCGGGCTTTGTCGCCGCTGTCGGAGTTGTTATCGACCGTGAACAGATCGCCGCGGGGGTCGAACGCCAGCTCTTGCGGGTTGCGAAGCCCGATCGCGACGACCTCAAGCTCGCTGCCGTCGGGGTTGCATCGCAGGATCGAGCCGCTGTCGAGCTGAACCAACCCTCGGCCGTCGACCTGCACGTTGAAGCCGCGGTCGCCGATGCTGGAATAGAGCTTTCCGTCGGGGCCGAACGTCAGGCCGTGGAGGTCGTGGCCGAGAAAGCCGACGTGGACGCCGTATCCGGTATGGAGAGTCGACCGCTCGTCGGCCACGCCGTCGCCGTTGGCGTCGCGGAGCAGCCAGAGATCGGGGATGCAGGCGAAATAGACGTCGTCGCCCCGCGCCAGCACGCCCGCGCCGATGCCGACGGCCGGGTTGTTGAACCCGTCGGCGAAGACGGTCGCCGCGTCGGCCGCGCCGTCGCCGTCGCGATCCTCGATCCGTCGAAGCCGGTCGTGCGCGACGGAGTACCCGGCGAACTCTTCGGGCGAGAGGAATTTCCGGTACATCGCGACGCGGTCGGCGACCGTCCGGCAGGCCAGGTCGTCGTCGATCCAGTTCACATGTGAACGGTTGTCGGTCACGCCGTCGCCGTGGCGGAACGTCTCGGCGACGTAAAACCGTCCCCGATCGTCGGCCCAGAAGGCGACCGGATTCGCCAGCAGCGGCTCGGCCGCGAACAGCTCGACCTTCAGGCCCGCCGGCACGCGGAACCGCGCGATCGCCTTCTTGCCCTCGTCGGAGGCCGGCTTGATCTCGGGCTCGTAAGGCGGCTTGGCGGCCGGCGCCTGAGCCGAAGCAGCGGAGGAGAAAAACGACAGCGCGGCCGCGAAAGCCAGGCTGAACGCGACGGCCGAGGCGAAGCGGGATCGAGGCATGGCGGCAGGCGACTCCAAGGCTAGGTCTTCGCGAAGCAATAACTTCTCCAAACCCATGCTGACATCTGGGTGCCACGCGGTTCGGTAGTCCGAACCCGTGCGTAACGTCCGAGGCGCTCGGGGCACGGGGCGAGTACGACCCGTGACACCCTTAACCCATCAATACAGTCTTTTTTCTATCCGTCTTTAACTCAGCTTATTGCTTCATCGCGACCAAAAGGCGGGGTGAGAAGGTTCCGACCTTTATTGGACCACGCTCCCGACGCATCTGTCCAGGGGGACCGGAGATCGGGCCGAAAAGCGGCGGCGCCCGCTTCAGGAACGATGAGGCCGCACGACGGCGCGGGCCGTGAGCGGGTCTTCGGGCCAGGCGTGTTTGGGGTAGCGGTTGCGGAGGTCCTTGCGGACCTGGTGATAAGTGTTCGTCCAGAAGCTCTTGAGGTCCGACGTCACCTGGACCGGGCGATGGTTCGGGCCGAGCAGCTCGATCAGCAGCGGAACGCGGCCGCGAGCCAGGCGCGGGGCGTCGATCCAGCCGAACAACTCTTGCAGACGCACCGAGAGCACGGGCGTTCGGCCGGGCTCGTAAGTCAGCCGCACATGCCGGCCGCTGGGGATCGTCAGGGATTCGGGCGCGCTCTGGGACAACTCGCGGACCTGCGCGGGGGCGAGCGTCGCTTCCAGGTAGGGAACCTTGGCGGCCTTCTCGACTTCGGAGGCGCGCGACTTGCCCTGGCAGAGGAATTCGAGTTGTTCGGCGAACATCTCTTCAGTGATCTCGGGCCATTCGAGTTCGGGGACGGCCAGGCGGACGAAATCGTAGCGGGCGAGCCAGGCCGCCGCCGTTGCGTCATCGCGGAAAATCGCGCCGGCGCGGGGGCGTAAAGCGTCGAGCAGGGCCGCCGACGCCTCCCGCGCATCGGCCGGCGGAGCGGCGTCCTCGCGGAGCAACAGATCCTCATACCAGAGCTGATTGACGGCGACGACGCGCTCGCGGTCGGCGTCGTACTGCGTGCGGCGCACCCGACGAACCGATTGCGGAACCAGCTCCTCCAGCCATTCCAGCCGCACCGAGCTGGCGATCGACACCTGCAATTCGAGCGTCCCGCGCCGGCGCTCCTCGCGGGGATCGAGGGCCAGGAACAACTCGCCCTCGCGGACGACCGACTCCCGCGCCAGGCGGACCCCGCGCCCGCCGACCATGACGCCCGTCTCCTCTGAGCCGCGCCGCCGCGCCACGCGGTCGGGGTACGCCAGAATCAGCAGCTTCAACAGCGCTTCCTCGCGGTCGTCCTCGTCGAGGTCGGCTCGTCGCGCCGGGCCTTCAAGCCTCGCTCCCAGACGAACCAGATCGTCCTGGATCCGCGCAACTTGACGAGCGGCCGAAGGATCGATCCCCCGGACGCGCAGCGACGGCGAAAACCGCGCGGATTCGGCCTCGGCGAGCAGGTCGAGGCGAGGCAGGACGTCGGACAGCCCGCGACGGCCGCCGCCAGGGCGGCGGTCGGCGATGTCCTTCTCCGAGAGCAACGCGGCGAGGGCTGCTCCCTCATGGAGCACCCCTTCGCCGGCGGCGGCCAGCAGCAATCGGGCGAGTCGGGGATGCACGGGCAAGGCGAGGATCCGCTTCCCCAGCGGCGTGATCGACCGGGCGACGGGGTCGAGGGCGCCGAGCCGGCCGAGCAGGGTTTCGGCGGCCTCGATCCGATCCTTCGACGGCGGCTCGTACCAGCCGAAATGCTCGGGCTCGCGCACGCCCCACGAATGGAGCGTCAGGACCGTCGAGCCGAGGTCGACGCGGTGGATCTCGGCCGCGTCGAACGGGGCGAGCGTGGCTTGCCGGCGTTCCGACCAGAGCCGGATGCAGCGCCCGGGGCGGGTCCGACCCGCCCGCCCGGCGCGCTGGGCGGCCGAGGCCTGGCTGATCCGTTCGAGGTCGAGCCGGTCCAGACCGCGCTGAGGATCGTGATGGGCGACGCGGGCGAGGCCGGCGTCGATCACGGTGGTCACGCCGTCGATCGTCAGCGAGGTCTCGGCGATGTTCGTCGCCACGATGATCTTGCGACGATCGGAGGGCCGAAGCGCCAGGTCTTGCTCGTCGGCCGGCAGCGAACCGTGAAGCGGCAACACCAGGGCGCCCGCCCGGGCGGCGACCGGTTCGAGTTCCTTGCAGGCGCGGCGGATCTCCGCCGTCCCCGGCAGGAAAACGAGGATGTGGCCGTCGTCGGAGCGATCGGCGAGGGCCGAGGCGACGGCGCTCGCGATGGTTTCGGGATTGGTAGGCTGGTCGGCCTCGCGGTATTCGATCGCGACGGGGAAGGCGCGGCCGGGAACTTCGACGATGGGCGCGTCGAGGAACCGGGCGACGGGCTCGGCGTCGAGCGTGGCCGACATCACGATGATGCGAAGGTCGGGCCGGACCTCGCGTCTGACTTCACGGAGCAGGCTGAGGGCCAGATCGGTGTGGAGGCTCCGCTCGTGGAATTCGTCGAGAACGACCGCCCCCACCGATTCGAGGAACGGGTCGGCCAGGATCTGGCGGGTGAGGACGCCCTCGGTCTCGATCAGAAGCCGGGACGAGGCCGACGCCCGGCGCTCGAACCGGATCTGGTATCCGACCTCGCGGCCGAGCGTCCAACCTTGCTCGTCGGCGATCCGGGCCGCGGCGGCCCGCGTGGCGACCCGTCGCGGCTGAAGGACGATCACCGACGGGTTGTCGGCCCCCAGCAGGCCCGAGCGGACGAGCGCGGCGGGCACGCGCGTCGTCTTCCCCGACCCCGGGGCGGCGGTCAGCACCACCCCCCGCCCCTCTCGGAGACAATCGAGGATGCGAGGCAAGCTGGGATCGATGGGCAGCGGAATCATGGAAGTCGCTCGGCTCGAATCGGCTCGGCGTGCGCGGTCGTCTCGGTCCGTCCCAGGTTAGCTGTTGATCTTGAGGACCGGAACCAGGTGGTTGTTGATGAACCGGTAGTAGGTTCCACCGGGCTTGAGCGGCTGGCCGTTCGAGGCGCGGCCGCGAGCCCGGCCGGTGAAGGCCAGCGCGGTCGCCTTGTTGGCTCGGAACCGGACTTGCCCCTGACGGCCGATCAGCTTGTTATAACCGCTGCCCGCCACCAGGGTCGAGCGCCCGAACCAGCCGTGGGCGAGCGTGTAGCCGCCGCCGCCGGTGACGACGTTCTTGCCGCCGCGGCCGCCGTCGATCGTCGCGGGGATCGTGATATCGTTCGAGACCGTGATCTTGTCACTAGCCTTGGAGCCGTAGGCGACGATCTGCGAGAGGGAGTCCGCCGCGGGCTGGATCGAGTCGAGCACGCCGTTGACGACGACCTGGACCTTCTCGCTGGGGGGGATCGTCGGGGCCGCGACCTGGTTGACCTCGATCGTGTTGGTCGTCGTCTTCAATTGCTTCCAGGTCCCGGGAACGGGAGTGGCGATCAGGACGTCGCCGATCTGCCGGACCGCGCCGGTGACGGCCGGGGTGTAGACCACGAAGGTCTGGGTCGACGTGGTGCCGTCGCTCGGGTCGGTCGCGGTGACCGTGATGTTGGCCTTCTCGCCCGGATGGGCCGACGTCGTGTCGATCAGCAGAACGCCGTTGGGATTCGAGTCCGACAGCGTCGCCGAGTTGATCGTGACCGGGTTGTCGGGGACGGAGACCTCGGGCGGTGAAGCGCCGTTCGAGTGGACTGTCACGTTCGACATGTCGGTCAGAGTGTTGAAGCCGGACACCTGCTGGCCGAAGATGGTGTAATTGTAGTTGAGGGCCGGCTGCGGGCCGAACGTGATGAAGAACTGGGCGTCGCTCGAACCGGCGGTGCCGGAGTTGGCCATGGCGAGCTGGCCGACGCTGTTGAAGGCGAGCTGCTGGGAGATCTCGGTGTTGATCCCCGGCGTGCCGCTCGACGACGACGTGCTGGTCGGGCTGTTCGATCCGCCCTGAGCCACGAATCCCGAGAGGATGCGCGGGAAGTATTTTCCGGTGTCGGTGTAATAACCGGTATTGGTGAAGTTGGTGATGCGGTCGACGGTGTTCGGAGTCAGACCGGGAAAGAACTGGAACGTCATCGGCTGATTGATGAACGTGACGTCGCCGGCGGTGGTGGACGCCAGGTGGGTGACGTTGATCGTCCAGAACTGCCCCTGGGCGACGTTCACCTTGATGTCCGCGTTGTCGGACGTGGCGGTGAACGTCTGCTTGGGGCTGGTGGTCCCGCTGCCGTCGAGCGTGAGCTGATAGCCCTGGGCCGCGGGGACCGAAACGTCGCCGATCGGGGCGAGCGAGGCCGTCATCAACTGGCGCTCTTCAAGCCCCTCGAGGATGGGCCGGCGCTTGGATCGCTGTGCGACGCGACGCCCTGCTCCACTCGCTTGCGAGATCGCGAGGAACAGGCTCTTTCGAAGAATACGGTCCCACATGCGCAGCCTCCTGGCGCTTCGATAGGCTCGACCCGGCCTCACGCGTTGCCGTGAGACGATCGGGCTTGACGATTCCAATAAGAGTATCGGACGAACGGGATTTCCGGCTTGAGTCGGTTTCCCCCCGGATCGCCATTGACCATCGCCCCGGTCGAAGAAAGGATCGGCTTCGACCGGGCCGGAGGATGAGCGAACCCCCGCGCGGCTCGCTCGCTCAAGCCCAAGGTTGTTGAACCGCTTGGACTTAGCGATCAAACCCAAGCATTTATGATTGACACGGCAGGTCCGTGGGACTATAGTATCTTCATAGGCCCGTGCCATTGCATGCACGTATTGGGTCTCATGTCTCCCTCGATCCGAATCTCAAAAGTCTCTGGCGGCGCACGGAAGTCTTGTGTGGGGACGAGCCCCTTGGAACGAGCACGATTTCATGCAGATCCCCGAATCGAACAGCGGGCGCGAACGTCCTGAGGGCTCCGGCTCGCAAGATGGTTCTCCGGCCGCGCGCGGCGAGTCGGGGCCGACGGTGGATCCTCCGACCATCGTGCGCGGGTCGAGCAGCACGTCGCGGCGCGTCCCGGTGCTCGGCCGTGCGGCGGTCTCGATCCCCCTGCCCCAGCCCGGCCAGGTCATCGACACCTTCGTGCTCGAAGAAGCCATCGGGGCGGGCGGCATGGGCGCCGTGTTCCGCGCCCACGACGCGAAACTCGACCGCCAGGTCGCGCTCAAGCTCCTCCCCCCCGACCAGACCGACGACCCCGAGGTCGTCCAGCGGTTCTATCAAGAGGGCCGGTCCGCCGCGCAGCTCGACCACGAGAACATCGCGCGGGTGTACAGCCTAGGCCAGGACGGGATCTATCACTACATCGTATTTGAATATATCGAAGGCGTCACGATTCGCCGGAAGGTCGACGACAACGGCCCGCTGCCGTTGAACGAGGCGGTGGACGTCACGCTTCAGATCTCCGAGGCGCTTGTCCACGCGACGAATCGCGGGGTGGTCCACCGCGACATCAAGCCGTCGAACATCATCCTCACTCCGCAGGGCCGGGCGAAGCTCGTCGACATGGGGCTGGCGCGTCGATTCGAGCGGCAGACCGACGTCGGGCTGACCCAGACCGGGATGACCCTGGGCACGTTCGACTACATCAGCCCCGAGCAGGCGCGCGACCCGCGCGACGTCGACGTCCGCAGCGACCTGTATTCGCTCGGATGCACGCTTTTTCACATGCTCAGCGGCCAGCCGCCGTTCCCCGGGGGAACCGTCCTCCAGAAGCTGCTTCAGCACCAGGAGGAGCCGCCGCCGGACGTCCGGGCGCTGAACCCGGCGGTGCCGGCCGATCTGGCGCGGGTGTTGACCAAGCTGATGGCCAAGGACCGCGACCGCCGCTACCAGTCGCCGGAGCAGCTCGTCCGCGACCTGCTGACCGTCGCCGGCCAGTCGGGGCTGACGTTGTCGCACGTCGACGCGCCCGCCTGGATGTCCAAGCCGCGCCGGCCGTCGTGGGAACGGCACCTGGTCTTCCTCGTCCCCACGGCGGGCTTCGTGCTGCTGGCGGCCGGGCTGCTCTGGTGGGGCCGAGAGCTGGCCGACTCCACGTCGTCCTCGCCGCTGGGCGAGTTCGGCGCGACCGCCCCCCCGCGCCCTCAGACGGCGCTGAACGCCGCGGCCGCCCGGATCGCTCCCGACGCCGCGGATCGGCCGGCCGCGGTCGGGGTCGACGCCGCGGCCCGGAGCATCAGCGTCCGACCGGCCGACGACCTGGCGTCGGTGATCGCGTCGGCGCCTCGCAAGTCAGTCGTCACTCTCACCGACGACGGCCCCTACTTGCTGGGCGGGCGGCTCGGCGGCCCGCGCGCGAACCCGACCCTGCTCAACCGCGACGTGACCATCCGCGCCGAGTCCGGCAAACGGCCGGTTCTCAAGTTCGCGGCCGACGCCCGGGGGGCCGACCAACCCGCCCCGGCCTTGCTCGCCTTCGCCGGCGGGCGCGTCGCGCTCAAGGGGCTGATCATCGAAGTCGAGAGCGAACCGCCCGCCGGCCGCGCGGCGGCCATCCTGGTCGAAGACGCGGAGCTGAAGCTGGAGGGCTGCACGTTCCGTCGCGACGACGGCCTCGAAGCCGCGACCGTCGGGCTCCCGGCCGTCCTCGGCCGCGTGCTCAAGGCCGGCTCGGCCGACGGCGGCCGTCCCCCCTTCATCTTCGCCGACCAGTGCCATTTCGACCCCGGCGCCGTCGCCTTTGAGTGCGAGGGGCCGGCCGATCTTCGGTTCAGCGACTGCACGTTCGGCCCCGGCGGGACCTCGATCTGGCTCAACAACGGCCGCGCCGCCGCGCCGCCGGCCTGCGACGTCTTGATCCAGCGCTCGAGCTTCATGACCGGCCCCGCGCCCGTGTTCCAGATCGACGGCTCGCTCGCCACGTTTCGGGTCGACGACTCGGTGATCGCCCCTGGCGCGGTCGGCGGCGCTCTGGGAAGCCTGATCCAGGTCGACACCCCCCGTAACCTCGACTGGAGCGGCCGATCGAACCTCTACGGCAAGCTCAACGCGTTCCTGACCGTCGCCGGCCAGGAGGACGCCGCGGAGAACGTCCGCGACTTCGAGCACTGGCGAGAGAACCAGTCCGAGCAGCGCGAGGTGAAGAGCGTTCCGGCCCGTTCGCTGGTCTGGGAATCGTCCGACCCCGCCCAGGATCTGGCCTATGGCGTCGATAACCCGACGCGCGCCTTTCAACTCGCGCCAGCCTCCAGCCAGTCGGGCCGTCGCGGGGCGAGCCGAGGTCCCTTTGGCGCCACGCTCGTCGATTCCACCAGCCCCCGACCGGACGCCGCGGCGAAGGAGACGATCGCCGCCCAGCCCGCGTTCGAGCCTGCCAAGACCGTACCGAGCGCCCCGGAGCCGAGCAAGGTCGTGGGCCCTCCCCTGAAACTCGACGCCGACACGCCGCTCGCGCCGATGCCGATGCCCATGCCGATCCCGACGACGACCGTCGCGGCCCGGACGAACGAAGCGACCGGCATCCCCGCGCTGCCGCCGATGACCACCACCCCGACCGATGACCCCGCCGAACCCGCCACGGCCGCATCGAACCGCGAGCCCGAGGTCGCCGTCACGTCCCCCAAAGCCCCGCTTGCGAACGCCGGCGAGCCGAAGCCGGCGGAAACGGACGAGGCGTCGGGACGAGCGACCACGAGGCGGACGGTCAACTCCGACGAGGACGTGATCCGCAGCGCCGAGCAGTTCGTCAACGTGCTCGCCCGCCACGGAACCAAGGGGGGCGTTTTGCGAATCGCGGCGGGGGCCGACCTCGAGCTCTCGCCCGTGGAGTTCAACGGCGGCGCCGAGTGGCGGATCGAGGCCGAGGCCGGCGGCCACCGCCCCCGAATCCGCTTCCGCCCGCCTCTGTTCGCCGCGCGGACGGCGTCGAACTGGACGACCCTCCTGAACGTGCAAGGGGGCAAGCTCCACCTTCAGGGGCTCGACGTCCTGGTTCAGGACGCCGATCCCGAGGCGATGAGCCGGATCGCGGCCGTCGGCCTGGTCGCGGGCGCGAGCCTGACGCTGACCGACTGCACGGTCACGCTCTCGGGACCGGCTTCGAGCCTCGCCGTCGTCGCCGTCCTGCCCGGCCGGACGTCGAACGACGCCCTCCCGACCGATTCCAACAAACCGGCGGTCGTGCGCATCCACGACAGCTTCCTGCGGTCCATCGGCGACGGCTTCACGGTGGCCTCGGACCGGCGACTCGACTGCGAGCTGCGCAACGTGCTAGTCGCCACCGACGGCAGCCTGCTGCACGCGTTGGGCTGCACCCAGGCCACCCGCCAGACGCCTTCGCTCACCCTGAAGCTCGACCGCGTCTCGGCGATGGCCAAGGGAGGCCTGGTTCACCTGGAAAGCTCGCCCGACGAGCCGGAATTGCACCTCGCCGAGGTCCAGGCCGAGAACTCGGTCCTCAGCACCGGCTCGGCCGCCGGACCGCTGTTCCGGGTCGACGGCCGCGAGTCCATGGAAAGCCTCCGCGACCGCATCCGATGGACCGGCGACAACGTCGGTTACCATCAGATCACGGCCTACCGCCGCGACGAAGTCGCCCAAACCGGAATCCGCCCCCGGATCTACGACCGCACCGACTGGAACAACTTCGTCCGCAAGGACGAATCGCCCGTGCTCGAAGTGCAGTTCCTCAACAAGCTTCCGCCGACGGAATCGGCCGGCTCGATGTCGAAGGACGACCTCCGTCTCTCACCCCAGAGCCCGCTCTACCGCAAGGGGTCCGACCTCCAGCGCATCCCCGAAGCCCCCGACGTCGAGACCTGAGCCAACGATCGCAATGTTTGCAACGCCGCGCGTTCGTTCCCGACGGCGAACGACGCGCGGGCGGCGCGCAGCGCCTCCACTTGCTCGGTCCGAAACGGCAAGCCCGCGCCCGGCTCGGGCGGATTCGGAACCAGTCGCCGGGCGATCTCTCGTCCCAGTTCGTCCAGGCCGTCGCCGCGCTCGGCGGATACGGCCACGACCGCAAACGCATCCATCCACGCGGTTTCGGGCGTCCACGCAGCCGGCAGGTCGGCCTTGTTGACGATCACCAGCGCGTCGCCGTCGGCGGCCAAAAGCCGTCGGTCCTCCACTTCGAGCGGCTGCGACCGGTCGAACACCTTGAGGAGCAGGTCGGCCCGCCGATGCTCTCGAAGCGCCCGTTCGATCCCCGATTGCTCGATCAGGTCGTCGGTCCCCCGCACCCCGGCCGTGTCGACCAGCTCGACCGGCCAGCCGTCGAAGGCCGCCGACACGGTCACGACGTCGCGGGTCGTCCCAGGCGTGGCGTCCACGATCGCCCGCTGATAGCCCGCGAGTGCGTTCAGAAGCCGGCTCTTGCCGACGTTGGGCCGACCCGCGATCACGACTCGCCAACCCGCGATGAGCCGAACTCCGACGCGCCCGCGCTCGATCAGCCGATCCAGCTCGGCCAGCCCCCGGCCGCGATCCGCTTCGATTACCGCGATCAACCGGTCGAGTTCCGCGTCGAGCGCCCCCTGCGCCTGTTCGAGCAGGATTTCGGCCGTGCGCAAGGTCGAGGCCCTCGCCAGATCCTCCAGGGCCGCCGCCCGGATCGGGCTCCCCGCCGCGTGCTCGGCGAACGCCCCTGGTTCGACCAGCCGCCCCCCGGCGTTCGTGAGCGTCTCGACCACCAGGTCGACCGCCGCCGGTCCGCCGTGGCACTGGATCTCCACCTCCGGCGGCTCACCGTCGAGGACCACCGCCACGACCTCGTCACCGAGCCCCGAGCCGATCCTCCCCAACCTCGGCCGCCGCCGCGGAGTGGTTCCGAGCCCCTCCCCCCGCGCCGGCCGGAACACCGCGCTCGCAGCCGCCAACGCCCCCTCTCCCCAGACCCGCACCACCCCGATCGCCCCCCGCCCACGCGGTGTGAGGACGCAGACGGATGGCCGACTCGCCGCCGCTTCGCTCATCGAAATCCCGCCTCGATCCGACATACCTGGCATAATTGGGACGCCGCCATGACATCTGGGACTGTCCACGAACAACGTCCAACTCGAAGAGTTGAGTCGAAACGTGAGACCGAAGACATCTGCCACGGAGGACTTGGAGGGGAACGGGGAGGATCTGGGAAACGATCAACCAGGTCGCGTCCCCCTCCGTATTATTCTCCGCGTCCTCCGTGGTGAATTTCCTTGAACCAGCAGTTGGCCGCTGTTCGTGGACGACCCCATGTATCGTAACAAGCTGACGTACCACCAACCGGCGGAGTCCGTGCGATGTCGAGCGGAGAACCGTCGCGCAGGATGATTCCAAGGCTGGCGACGTCGACCGGAAGGTTGCTTGAGAATCGTCGCCTGCCGATCATCGCGGCCGTGCTGGCCGTCTTCCTCTCGCTGCCTGCGCTTGGCGTCGGCTGGATGCTCGACGACTACTATCATCGGACGGTTCTGCTCGGGAACTCGCAGTTGCGGGACCTTCTCGGCCCTCCTTCGGAGATGTTCCGATTTTTCCGGGGCGACCCGGTTCGGACCGGCCGCGTCATGGACGTCGGGCTCTTTCCGTGGTGGACCGACCCAAGCATCAAGGGCGAGTTTCTGCAAGCGCTGACCGTCCTGACGCATCGGCTTGATTACGCACTCTGGCCAAACTCCGCGGCGCTCATGCACGCTCACAGCCTGCTCTGGCTCGGTGCCGCCGTGACGGTCGCGGCGGCCTTCTACCGGCGGATGCTCGGTCCGGCCTGGGTCGCGGGGGTCGCGGCGTTGCTGTTCGCACTCGACGACACGCGCGGCACGACCGTGGGATGGCTGGCTAACCGCAACGTGCTCGTCGCGGCGACGTTCGGTGTCTCGGCCTTGATCGCCCACGACCGCTGGAGGCGCGACGGCTCGCGCCCGGCGGCGCTTCTGGCCCCCATGTTGCTCCTGGCCGCCCTGTTCTCGAAGGAGGAAGGGATCGGGACGTGCGCCTACCTGGCTTCCTACGCGCTGTTCGTCGATCCTCGGGGGCGGTGGCGAGGTGGTCTGGCCTTGTGGCCGTATGTCGTGGCGGTCATCGCGTGGGCGGTTCTCCGGGCGTCGTGGGGTTACGGCGTCCACGATATGGGCCTCTACATCGACCCGCTGACCGACGCCGGGCGATTCGCGACGGCGGTCTCGACCCGCCTGCCGATCCTGTTGCTCGGCCAGTGGAGTCCGATCCAGGCTGACCTCGCCACCGTGCTGCGGCCGTCGATGTTCGCGGGCTTGTGGTGGCTCGCGTCGGCCTTCCTCGCCCTGCTCGCCTTTGCGGAGGCTCCGCTGCTCCGCCGCGATCGGGTCGCCTGCTACTGGGCCGCCGGCATGCTCTTCGCCTCGATCCCGGTCTGCGCCACGGCCCCGATGGACCGGTTGCTCACGTTCGTCGGCATCGGCGCATCGGGCCTTTTGGCCCAATACCTGGCGTTCGTGTTCGGCGGCGCCGTCGGCGGGCCTTCCAGCGCATCGTGGCGGGTCACGGCGAGGGCGCTGGCGTGGTTCCTCGTGGTGGTCCATGCGATCTTCGCCCCGATCTCACTTCCGTTCCGGGCCGCGAACCCGGTGGGCCCCAGGTGGGTCGAGGCGCGTTTCTACGTCCAAATGCCGCTGGGGCCGTCGTTGGAGGATCGAACCGTCGTCATCGTGAACGCCCCGAGCGCCGTGAACGCCACCTACCTGATCCTTCGACGCGAGCAGAGTGGGCTCTCCGTGCCCCGACACACGTGGGTCCTCGCGCCGGCGATGCCTTCCGTAACCATCCATCGCCTCGACGAGCGGACGCTCGCGATCAGGCCCCAAAAGGGGTATCTCCGATGGCCGCTCGATCAGGTTTTCCGGAGCGAGCGCCGCCCGTTCGCACTCGGGGATCAGGTAAGGCTGACGGGCATGATCGTCACGATCACCGACCTGACCGCCGACGGCCGCCCGGCCGAGGCGACGTTCCGGTTCGACGTCCCGCTCGAATCGCCGTCACTACTCTGGCTCTGCTTCCAAGGTGACGGCTTCGAACCGTTCACACCTCCGGCCGTGGGTCAGGACATTGAAATCCAGATCGACTGGAAGGCGCTGCTCTCCCCCGTTGGGCACACCGACCGCACGACCGACAAAGAGCTCTCGAATCATTGATTCCCGCCCCAGTTTTCCTAAACAGAATCGCGGCTGGAATCCATACTCTCCATAGACGTAGCGATGGTGCGCGCGGATCTTTGACAACTCGGATGATCGATGGTCCGTTCGTCGATCGAGGCGAAGGTCAGGACTCGGCTTCATAGAGCCCCAACTCGAAGCGAAAACGGGACGATCGAACCCAATCGCCCGGTCGACCGCGAGGTTGGATTTCCTGGTGGCCGGCGACGAGGCGGCCCTTCGAAAACGCGACGAGCGAACCCAATCGGCCAAGGCGCCCCGCCGGGTCTTGCAAGCTTCGGATCGGGCCGTGGACGGGCCGCACGGAATCGAAAAACGGAGCGATCGAACCCAAATTGCGAAGGCTCGAAAGGGCCTCAGCGACGACAACAACCCGAATCTAAAGTCTTTCCACACAAAAATGTTACAGCAATCTCCCGAAGCGGCAGTGAACACGAGCGGCGAATCGAAAACGCGACGATCGAACCCAATCGCCCCGAAAGCCGCGATGGCGGGTTTCCTGGCGGCCGGCGACGAATCGGCGTCGGGAAACCGCGACGATCGAACCCAATCGTCTTGAGGGTCGCGACGGGGAGCACCTCATCGGCGAGCGACGAATCGGCGTCACGAAAACGCGACGATCGAACCCAATCGCCGGGCGGCATCTGGATTGACTCGGGGCGGGTCTCCGGGTTCATTGGGAGGCCGGGCGGCAACGAAGACCCTGGTTACAACGACAGCAAGGGATACGCATGGCGTACTGGTTGTTCAAGTCGGAGCCCGACTCGTACTCGTTCGCCGACTTGATGGGCGAGGCCGATAAAACGACGGGCTGGAGCGGGGTGCGGAACTTCCAGGCTCGGAATTTCCTCCGCGACGCGATCCAGGTCGGCGACGGCGTCTTGTTCTACCACTCCAGCGTCACCCCGGCGGCGATCGTCGGGATCGCCGAGGTGGTAAAGGCGGGCCACCCCGACCCGACGGCCTTCGACCCGGGGACGGACTACCACGACCCCAAGAGCGACCCCGCCAAGCCGACGTGGTTCCAGGTGTCGATCAAGGCCGTGAGGCCGATCGACCCGCCGCTGGACCTGCCCAGGCTCAAGACGGTTCCCGAGCTGGCCGGCATGGAGCTGCTTCGCAAGGGGAGCCGGTTGTCGGTTCAGCCGGTCTCGGATGCGGAATGGAAGACGATCCTGTCCCTCGCGGGGGGCAAGGCGACCAAGAGTCGGAAAGGCTGAGGAGCGAACATGGCGCGTCTCGAACACTTCGCGATCTACGCCCAGAACGCCGGGGCTCTCAAGGACTTCTACGTCCAGACGATGGGCCTGCGGGTCGTCCTGGTCGGCCCCGGCGAGCCCCCCGCCGGCTACTTCCTCGCCGACGACCACGGGGGCGCGATCGAGATCATCGCCCGGCCCGAAGGCCAGGCGAACGCCAACCAGCGGTGGGTGTGCCACGTCGCGTTCTGGGTCGACGACGTCGACGCCAAGCGGACCGAGCTTGAGGCGCTCGGGCTGACCTTCGAGACCGATACGGCCGTCGACGACGACGCCATGAAGACCGCCTTCTTCCACGACCCCGAAGGCAACCGCTGCCAGATCGTCTGGCGACGCCGGCCGCTGGGAAGCTGAGTCTCAGCCCCGTGCTCCAGCGAATTCGGCTCAGGCGGAGGTCGGCTCTCGAAGGCCAGCGCCGCGCCACTCGATCTTGTAGTTGTTCTCGGCGGCGTACTTCTCGATCTCGGCCTTCGACTGGGGGAGCACGACCCGGGTCAGCTCACGGTACGATCCGCTCCCCGACCGCTTCCAGTCCACGACCTCCCCAAACCACTGTCCGTCCAGGTAATAAACGATCAGGATGGTCATGCCCAATACTCCGCCCCGATGACATCAAAGGATTTCGACGATCAGCGTCTTCCTGAAGTAATGTACGGGTAGAGGCCGCACCAAGCAACACGGCCGACGCGCCGGAGAGCATCCTCCCGGCGCGTCGGCTGGTTCTCATATTTTAACCCTTGATGACGCCGACGGGCCGCAGGCGGGCGACTTTCTTGGAGATGCCGACCTTGTCGACGACGTCGACGACGAGGTCGACGTCCTTATAGGCCGCCGGCTGCTCCTCGGCGAGTCCCTTGTGTCCACGCGCCCGGGCGATGATGCCGATGGCGTCGAGTTCTTTATCAATTCGGCGCCCCTCGGCCAGGCGGATCGCGGCGGTCCGGCTCATCATCCGGCCGGCCCCGTGACAGCTCGTGCCGAACGAGTGGATCATGCTCCCCGGCTGGCCGGCCAGCACCCAGCTCGCCGTCCCCATGCTGCCGGGGATGATGACGGGCTGGCCCACCTGGGCGTACGCTTCGGGGATCTCGGGATGCCCCGGAGGGAACGCCCGCGTGGCCCCCTTGCGGTGGACGCAGACCTGCTTCTGGACCCCGCCCCCGACGTCGTGGTCCTCGAACTTGGCGATGTTGTGCGCTACGTCATAGACCAGGTCCATCCCGAGCGCCTCCCATGGCTTGCCGAAGATCCGGGCGAAGACTTCGCGAGCCTGGTGCGTCAGCAACTGGCGGTTGCACCAGGCGTAGTTGGCGGCGGCCCGCATCGCTCCCAGGTAGTCCTGCCCCTCGGGGCTCCGAACCGGCGCGCAGGCGAGCTGCCAGTCAGGAAGCTCGAATCCATACTTCTTCGGCGCGTTCTTGAAGACGCCCAGGTAGTCGTCGCAGACCTGGTAGCCCAGCCCGCGCGAGCCCGAGTGGATCAGGACGGTTACCTGCCCCTCGCGCAGGCCCATCACCTCTGCGGCCGTCGCGTCGACGATCCGGTCGACCACCTGGACTTCCAGGAAGTGGTTCCCCGAGCCCAACGTGCCGCACTGGTCGGCGCCGCGGAGGATGGCCCGCTCGCTGACCCGCCCGGGGTCGGCGCCGTCGAGCCGCCCGCCGGCCTCGGCGAACTCGATGTCGCGGGCGACGCCGTAGCCCTTGTCGACGACGAACGAGACCCCCTCGCCCAGCAGCCTGATCAGCTCGGGCTTGCTGAACGAGAACGCCCCGCGCTGGCCTACGCCGGTGGGGATGTCGCGGAAAAGCTGGTCGACGAGCGGCCGGATGCGGTCTTTAATGTCCGCCCATTCGAGGTTGGTCCGCAGCAGGCGGACGCCGCAGTTGATGTCGTAACCGACCCCTCCCGGCGAGATCACGCCCCCCTGCTCCGGGTCGGTCGCAGCGACGCCCCCGATGCAGAAGCCGTACCCCCAGTGGATGTCGGGCATGGCCAGGCTGGCCTTCTGGATGCCCGGCAGCGTCGCCACGTTGACCACCTGCTCAGGACCCTGGTCCTTCTTGATCTGACCGATCAGCGCGTCGTCGGCGAAGATCAGGCCGTCGACCCGCATATCGGCGCGATACGTCTTGGGAATCCGCCACTGGCAAGGAGCCACCTGCTCCAGCGGTCCCTCGTAGCCTCCGGTCTTGGCCATCGTCCGAGCCTCCGTTTCGAGACGCTTTCGCTTCGCACTCGTCGTGTTCGCACGATCCAAAGGACGCAGACCCATCAAGACAGGTTCACGACCCGCCTTCAGATGCTTGAGCCAGGGCCTTCGCGACGACGACGCCGGTGAGCGTGCCGGCCTTGGCGACGTCCTCGGGCGTGCCCTCGGCGACGATCCGGCCGCCGTCGTCGCCCGCCTCGGGGCCGAGGTCGATGATCCAGTCGGCCGAGATCATGATCTCCGGGCTGTGCTCGACGACCAGCACCGAATGGCCTCGATCGACCAGGCTGTTGAGGGCCTCGATCAGCCGGATCATGTCGGACGGGTGGAGGCCGGCGGTCGGCTCGTCGAGGATGAACAGCGTGTGCGCGACGTTCCCCGCGCGGTTGAGGGCGGCGGTCGAGCTGCCGAGGAACGCCGCCAGCTTGAGCCTCTGTGCCTCGCCGCCGGAGAGCATCGCGGCCGGCTGGCCGAGCCGCAGATAATCGAGCCCGATGTCCAGCAGCGGCCGCAGCCGCGACTGGATCTTCGGGCGGTTGCGGAAGAAGGCGAACGCCTCGCGGCCGGTCAGATCCAGGACCTCGGCGATGTTCTTGCCGCGATACGTGATTTCGAGCACCTCGGGACGATACCGGGTCCCCTTGCAGTCGGGGCAGCGGACCATCACATCGGGGAGAAATTGCATGTCGATACGCCGGAAGCCGTCCCCCTTGCAGGCCGAGCACCGGCCGCCCTCGATGTTGAAGCTGAACGTCCCGGCCCCGTAGTTGCGGAGCTTGGCGTCGTGGGTCGCGGCGAACGTCCGACGGATCTCGTCGAACGCCTTCAAGTACGTCACCGGGTTCGACCGCCCCGATCGGCCGATCGGCGACTGGTCGAGAAACACGGCTTCCGCAAGGTCGCCCGTCCCCGTCAGATCGACGAACGGGGCGACCGGGAGGATCTCGTCGGCGAGCCGTTTTCGAAGGGCCGGGTAGAGCGTCTCCTCGACCAACGTGCTCTTCCCCGCGCCGCTGACCCCAGTGACGACGCAGAGGACGCCGAGCGGGAAAGCCGCGTCGACGTCCTTCAGGTTGTGTCCCGAGGCCCCCTTGAGGGTCAAAACCCCGCGCGACGGCTTCCGACGGTTCTTGGGGACCTCGATCCGCCTGCGGCCGGCGAGGAAGTCGCTGGTGGCCGAGCCCTCGACCGCGTCCAGGCCCGCGACGGGACCGGAGTAGAGCACCCGTCCCCCGGCGTCGCCCGCGCCCGGGCCGAGGTCGACGACGTGATCGGACGCGCGGACGACGTCGGCCTCGTGGTCGACGACGACCAGGGTGTTACCCTCGTCGCGAAGCGCTTGGAGCACGCCGACCAGCCGGCCGACGTCGTGGGCGTGCAGGCCGATGGTCGGCTCGTCGAGGACGTAGAGCGTCCCGACCAGGCCCGAGCCCAGCGTCTTGACCATCGTCACCCGCCGCAGCTCGCCGGCCGAGATCGTCCGCGACGGCCGGTCGAGCGTCAGGTAGCCGACGCCGATCCGCGTCAGGTAGTCGAGCCGCGCGGCGATCGGGGCTCGAAGACGGCCCATTCCGGCGTCGTCGAGTCCGCCCCACGACTCCAGCAGCTCGCGGGCGCGGCCGACCGAGAGGGCCGAGAACTCGGCGATGTTCGTCCCCTCGATCCGGACGGCGAGCGCCTCGGGACGGAGCCGCGCGCCCTGGCAGTCGGGACACGTCCGATACCGCCGCCAACGGCTGAGGAAGACCCGGACCGCGACCTTGTACGACTTGCGGTCGAGCCGCTCGAAGAACCCCGCCAGACCCGGAAACCCGGCGGCCGGAACGCCCTCGACGAGGATGCGGACTTGCTCGGCGTCGAGGTTCTGGAACGGGACGCTGACCGGCAGGCCGAGCGCCGGCCCCTCGACGATCAACTGATCGCGGAGCCCCCGGTGCGCGGGCGTGTTCCAGGCGGCCACGGCCCCTTCGCGGAGCGATTTCGAGGGGTCGGGGACGATCTTGGCCATGTCGAGGTCGACGACGCTCCCCAGCCCCTCGCAACGAGGGCACGCGCCAAGCGGGCTGGTGTAGCGGAACAGGTTCGGCTGGGGTTCAAGGTGGTCGGTCCCGCATCGGCTGCATCGCCAACCGCGGACGAACGTCCACGAGTCGGACCCGGTCACGATCCGACACCGTCCGAGTCCCTTCGTGAAGGCCGTCTCGATCGAATCGAGCCGGCGGCGGATCGAGTCCTTGCCGCGCGTCAGGCGGTCGACGACGACCTCGATCTGGACGGCGGGGGTCGCCTCGGTCCGACCGACATTGAGGCTCTCGGTCGTCAGGTCGATCAGGCGGTCGCCGAGCCGGACGCGCGTGAGGCCCTGTTCGAGCAGGCCGCGGCCGAGGGCTTCGACGTCGGTCTCGGCGAGGATCTCGACCGGATAGACGACCTCGTAGCGGTGGCCGGCGGGCAACGTCTCGATCGCCTGGGAAACCGAGCGGGGGGTAGCCGGGACGACGGGCTCGCCGCAGGTCCGGCAGACGACTCGGCCGTGACGGGTGAAGAGAAGGCCGAGGTAGTCGTGGAGTTCGGTGATCGTCCCTACGGTGCTCCGGCCCGAAGGCCGCGACTCGCGAGCGGCCAGCGCGATGGCTGGCGGGATGCTCTCGATCCGGTCGGCGTCGGGCTTTTCGAGGGGTTCGAGGAACTGCCGGGCGTAGGCCGAGAAGGTCTCGACGTACCGCCGCTGGCCCTCGGCGTAGAGGGTGTCGAACGCCAGCGAACTCTTACCCGCGCCGCTGACCCCGGTGACCGCGATCAGGCGGCCCAGTGGCAGGTCGAGGTCGATCGCCCTGAGGTTGTGGGTCCGGGCGCCTCGGAGGCGGATCCAGGATTCGGAACGCGGCGTGGGCATGGGGCCGACGTCCATGGTGCGAGGAAGGCGGGCCAGCCGCTTCAGCGGAAAGTGAAGCGGCGAGCCAGACGTCTGGCTCGCCGCGAGGTTCAACCGGTGGGCCGGCGATCGGCCTGGAGGCCGGGATCAGGGGTTGGCTTTACGGAGGCTGAAGCCGGTCTGGGTGAAACCGTCCTCATCCATGACGCTGTAGCTGCCGCCGAGGGTCAGGTACTTGGCGAAGACGTCGAAATCCGGCAGCTTGGCGGGGTCGATCAGCTTGGGGATCTCGGGCACGTCGCGGCCCTGGCGGCTGGCCGCCATCGCCTGCTGGATCGCCTTCTCGAACTGGCCGCTCTTGAGCATGTCGTAAGACAGCCGAGCCTGCTCGTCGGGACGGACGAAGGTCAGGCCGCTGATCTTCTCGGGGAACTCCTTGGACACGGTCTGGAAGGCCGAGCTCTCGGCCAACGGCACGACGCCGGGGCGGAGAACCTGCTCCAGAAGCGTGGCGTCGGTGGTCAGATAAACGGTGTCCTTGGCGACGGCCACGCTGACGGGGCCCTTGATCTGCGGCTGGACGCCTCCCTGGTTGGGAAGGTTGGGCAGCTCGAAGTCAAGGATGGTCGTCCCCTGGAAATCACGCTTCTTGGGGGCGGCGTGGGCGATGTCGATGACCCGGTTCAGGGTGTTCTGGAACGCCTTGGCGTCTTCGAGGCTGATCGCCACGACGACCCGCTGGCTGTCCTCCTTGATCGGCTTCTTGAAGTCGCTGATCATGGTGATCCGGTCGCCCAGGGGGCCGAACAGGTCCTTCTGGAAGCTCAGCGGCTCGCCGCCTTCGGGCCCGACGAGCTGCTGCTCAAGGACGTTGAGCATGCCAGGCTGGAACTTGTTGACCAGGTCGTTGATGGCGTTGAAGGCGTTGTCGAGGTCCCAACTGAACGACTGGTAGCTGGCCACGGTCGCCGGCACCCAGGGCTCGGGCTTGAGCGCGACCGGCGGGAACGAGAACAGCTTAAGCAGCCCCTGGATCGGAGCGGGGGCGAGGAAGAAGGTCTTGGTCAGGCTCGTGTAATTGCCGGTGTTGAGCGTGAGGCTGCCGCCGGCCGACTTGAGGCCGTTGAGACCCAGCTCCTGGACCAGGAACTCGATCTGCTGCGCCTGCGCCTCGGCCCCCTTGGAGCCGGCCTTGGTGACGATCTTGACGAGCTTGGCGAGGTCGATGAACCAGACGGCGTGGGCCGAATCGGCCCCGATCTTGGCCTGGGTCTTGATGTAGGCTTCGCCCGAGCCCAGCGACTGCGAGCCCCGGCCTTCCGCGTGGGAAACCAGGTCCTTGACGCTGTTCACGCTGCTGCCGATGTAGAAGACGCCGCCCGCGTTGGTCCAGACCATCGGCGGAGGCGGGACGGCCGGCTTGTCGTCGTCGCCCTTCTCCTTCGGCTCGGGGGCCTGGATCACGTGAAGCGGGAAGTTCTGGAAGGTCTCGGTGCTGACCTTCGCGCCGTTCTGCTCCGCCTGCTTGTTGCTGCGGTTCAAGACCTCGGCCATCTTGTCGGCGTTCTTGCCGGCGTCGGCGATGATCGCCACCGACACGGGAACCACCGGGTCGTCCTGGGCGACCGCGGCGATCGCGATGGCGCCCTGGGGCAGCTCGAGGAGTTCCAAAAGCGTCACGCCCACCTTGTCCTTCAGCGCGTCGCTGGTGGACTTGAGCTTTTCACTGAGATCGGCGCGGAGGGGCCCCAGCGCGGGATCGTTCCAGAGCTGTCCGTACTGGCTCTGGCGGAACGCCTCGCGGAACTTGACGGCGTCGGCGATCTTGACGAAGAAGATGGTCGAATCGGGGAGCACTTGCTCCGGAGGCGCCGCGGCCTGAGCGAGGTTCGCTTGCAGTCCCACGAGACCCGAAAGTCCGAGCCATCCGACGAGGGCCAGGCGAAGAATCGCCCGCTTGGCCTTAGGCATCGCTGTCACTCCATTCCTAGCACGCCACGGTTCACCGACCGAGGAGAATCGACCTGCCGACGACCCTATCCCGGCCGTCGGCCCCTGCGCGCCAGGCTCCAAGCTTGGCGCATCGCCGGCGGTGACCGACGAGCCTTCTTCAAATCCGAACCGGCCTCACGGAGGCCGGCTACAAATGCTGAATTCCGCGAAAGGTCCTGGTGCTCGATTGTCACGACCGGAGGCGGCGCGTCGAGGGGGCCGCACCGGACGTCCTCAGGATTTCGGACCTGAGCCGGTGGCGTCGGTCTGGGCCTTGTCCTTGACGGCGGCGGCGGCGTGGGCCTGAGCCGACGACAGCCCCTCGGGTTTCTCCCGCCGCATGCGACGCGGCGGATCGAGGTAGCGGTAGCCGCTGTTGGGGTTGGTCTTGTCGTACGAAAAGGCTTCACGATGACGCAGGAAATCCTTGACGTAGGCGACCGGAATGGCGAACCCGAGGTTGTCGGCCATGTCGGCCCGCGCCCCGCGGCTGGTCACGCCGATCACCTCTCCCCGCTGGTTGAACAGCGGCCCCCCGGAGTTCCCCGGGTTGATCGCGGTGTCCGTCTGCAGGTAGAGCTGCCCCTCCAGGTTCCGACTCCGGCTGCTGACGATCCCCTGGGTCACCGTCCGCTCGAGCCCGAGCGGGTTGCCGACCGCGAAGACCGAGTCGCCGGTGTTGACGTCTTCTCCATTACCCAGGACCACGTGGTTGGGTTTCAGGTCGGCGGGCAACGGCAGCTTGATCAGGGCCAGGTCGAAGAACGGGTTGAGCGCCACGATCTCGACGTCGTCGATCCGCCGCCGGGCCAGGCCGCCGCCGGGGATGTTCTGATAGAGGATCGCCGAGATCCGGGTCTCCCCCTCGATCACGTGGGCGTTGGTGATCGCGAACCCGGAATCGTTGATCAAGAACCCCGAGCCCTTGCCCGAAGGAGTCTCGATCGAAACCACCGCCTCACCGAACTTCGCCACCACCTCTTTCACCGCCGACGGCTTCAGGACGCCCGTCGAGTAGAACCCCGACGGGTCGGCGTCGACGCCCACCGCCGCCGCGACCGGGCCGGCGGCCGCCTCATCGACCTTCGCGCGCCGCGCGATCTGGTCTCGAGGTATCCGCAGCAGGTCGTAGCCCAGGTCCACGTAAAGCGCATTCGGCTTCTCAGCCACGACGTCGCCGGTCACCCGCTGACCGTCTTTCAAGACCAAGGTCTCGAAGACGCCGGCGTACGCGGTGCCGACCGCCAAGCATAGAAGACTCGCCGCCCCGATCGCACGATGCCCAAGCATTGGCGGAGAAGCCCTTTCGGTGAAATCCAAAAAGAGGGAGAATGGAGCCCGCGCAGCCCCATTGTAAAATCCCATGCAACCGTTGCAACCCTGGCGAAAGGGTCGGTCGCCGGAAATCGCCCGCCGGAAACCCTAAGCTCTTCCTTAGTTTGCTAAAACATTGGGTAAACTTGAAGACGACTTGACGGACTTTGCGGCTTCGGGCTACTTTTTGGCCGATCACAGCCCCGACGGTCACCTCTGAATCGCGATTTTCCTCGTCCTACAGTCATCCTCATACGCCTCGGTTACCTGACCTGGGGAGGTCGTCCCGTGTGGATCCTCGCAAAGCGGACAGCGCTAACACTTGTGCTCTCTCCCATGCTTATCGCGCTCGTCGTGCCAAGCGTTTGCCTGGGAGGGCAAGACGACCCCGATAAGGCCGACGCCGCGCAAGCGGCCGCCCCCAAGAACGATAACGACGCCTCCGCGCCGGAGGAAGCCCCCCAGCAGGCGGCGGCTGAGCTGCCCCGCCCCAAGCCCGACATCGCACCGCAATTGGTCCCCGCGCTGCCGACGATTCCCTGGCGGCACGACCGACACGCCTTCGGCTTCACGTCGATCAACACCAAGCCCCTGCCCAAGGATAAAGAAGGCATCTGGGCCCTCGACTTCGCCTACAAGCCGGTCCGAATCCTCACGGTCGAGATTCCCGGCAAGGGTCGTCGCAACGTTCACTACCTCTACTACAAGGTCGTGAATCGGACCGGCACCCCACGGACGTTCGTCCCCCAGTTCATCATGGTCAACAGTTCGGGTCAGCGATTCGAGGACGTGGTCATCCCGCAGGCCGTCCCGCTGATCCAGGCGCGGGAAGACCCCACGATCGCCGTCCGGGGCGCCGTCAACATCATGGGGGTCGTCCCGCCGAGCACCAAAAAGGGTGTCGACGACGCCGTCTTCGGAGTGGCGACCTGGGACAACTGGGACACCAAGGCCGACCGGTTCAGCATCTACGTCCGCGGGCTGTCCGACGGCTACAAGGAAATCGCCAACCCCAGCGGCGAAAAGCCGATCGTCCGGTACAAGACGCTCCGTCTCGACTTCATCCGTCGTGGCGACGAGCGGAACATCTCCGAAAAGGAGATCGAAGCCGGCGATCCTCCGTACGACTGGGTCTACTGGTGAACCCCGACGACCCACGCCTCGCCTACGCCGGCGACGCCCCGCGTCAGCCGGCGTAGGCGATCGGGTCGGTCAGCCCCAAACTCTCGAACGCCGCCAGGCGCAGCCGGCACGAATCGCAACGGCCGCACGACAGCCCTTCAGGCGTCGGGTCGTAGCAACTGTGAGTCAGCCCGTAATCAACCCCCAGCTCGATTCCCCTGCGGATGATCTCATTCTTGGTCATCGTCAACAGCGGCGCGTGGACCCGATACCGCCCCCGGCCCTCGACCCCCGCTCTCGTCGCCAGGTCGGCCAGGTATTCGAAGCCCTGCAGGAACTCGGGCCGACAATCGGGATAACCCGAATAATCGACGCAGTTCACGCCAACGAACAGGTCGTACGCCCCCAGCGTCTCGGCCCACGCCAGGGCCAGCGAGAGAAAGACCGTATTGCGGGCCGGGACGTAGGTGATCGGTATCCCCTCGGCCATCGCGTCGGCCGAGCGATCCTTCGGGACCTCGATCTCGGCCGTCAGAGCGCTGCCGCCGAAGGCCCGAAGGTCGATCGTCAGTTCGACGTGGCGGGCGACGCCCATCGACCGAGCGACGCGGCGGGCGGCCTCGATCTCGACGGCGTGCCGCTGACCGTAGGCGACCGACAGCGCGTACGGCGTGAAGCCCGCCGCCTTGGCCTCGGCCAGCGTGGTCGCCGAGTCGAGCCCCCCACTGAGCAAGACCACGGCCGGGCGGTTCTGATGTCCCTCGATCACGGTGAGCGACCCTTTCCGTCGAGTAGGGGGAATCCGACCAAGCGAGGCGTCAAACCGGACTTGTCGGCCGCCCGATCGCTCGGCTATTCTAACATGATCGGCGGGGAATCGTCGCGTTTCGCATTGCGCGACGCGCCGGACTCGTCCTCGCCTGTCCGTGGTCGCGGCGGCCGCGCCCGACGATTCGTTCCTGGTTTTTGTCACGTAGCGTAGAAGGTTGATCGCGCAATGGCTCACAAAAAAGGGCAGGGATCGAGCCGCAACGGTCGGGACTCGAATCCCCAGATGCTGGGCATCAAGCTGTACGGCGGCCAGACGGCCAAGCCGGGAAGCATCATCTGCCGGCAGCGGGGAACGCGCTGGAGGCCCGGCAAGAACGTCGGCGTCGGTCGCGACTGGACGATTTTTTCGCTGATCGACGGCAAGGTCAAGTTCGACCAGGAAGGCCGCCGGATCAACGTAATGCCGCTGGAAGTCGCTGTCGCCGCCGCCTCGAACTGAGCTGAGCAGCCGCGCTCGCCCGGGCATCGAGATTTCCATGATGAGGAGGGCGAGCCTCCCTGCGAATCGCTCCATGTGACGCGACTCGGCGGGAGGCTCGCTCTCCCTTTTACTTACGTCTTTCGTCGACAGGCCGCGACGGGCCCTAATCCCCGTCTGGACTCATTTTCTCATGTTTGCGGATCGTGCGACCATTTACGTGAAGGCCGGAGACGGCGGCAACGGCTGCATGAGCTTCCGCCGTGAAAAGTACGTGCCTCGGGGCGGCCCCAACGGGGGCGACGGCGGCAACGGCGGCAGCGTCGTGATCCGCGCGTCCGCCAACCACACGAACCTCGCGCACATGTCGCGACAACGGCACTGGAAGGCCGAACGCGGCGAGCACGGCGAAGGCTCCGACAAATTCGGCCGCACGGGGCAAGACCTCGTGATCGAGGTCCCGCCGGGGACCATCCTGCGCGACCGCGACCGCGGCCACGTCCTCCGCGACCTCAAGGAGCCCGGCGATACCGTGATCGTCGCCCAGGGCGGACGCGGCGGGCACGGCAACACCCACTTCAAGTCGTCCACCAACCGCGCTCCTCGGCAGCACGAGAAGGGGCTTCCCGGCGAAGAGCGGTGCATCGTCCTCGAACTGAAGGTCATCGCCGACGTCGGCCTGATCGGCCTTCCCAACGCCGGCAAATCGACCCTCCTGTCGCGGATCTCCCGGGCTCATCCCGAGATCGCCGACTACCCGTTCACGACCAAGTACCCCAACCTCGGCAGCGTCGTCATCGACCCCGAGAACGCGTTCGTCGTCGCCGACATCCCCGGCCTGATCGAAGGAGCCCACACCGGGCTCGGCCTCGGGCACGAGTTCCTCCGCCACGTCGAGCGCACGGGGCTTCTGGTCCATCTGGTCGAAGCCATGCCGGTCGACGAGTCGGACCCGGTCCACAATTACCGGATGATCCGCAAGGAGCTGGAACAGTACAGCCCCGCCCTGGCCGAACGTCCCGAGCTGGTCGTCGTCACCAAGATGGACCTCACCGGGGCCGACGAGGCCCGCGACCGGATCGCCGCCGAACTCGGCCGCGAAGTGCTGGCGATCTCGGCGGTCAGCGGCAAGGGCATCCCCATTCTGCTGAACGCCATCCGCGAGGGGCTCAAGAACCGGTCCAAGCCCGAAGACGTCGAGAGTCCGCCGGCCGAGGCTCCTCCGGTCAAGATTCTTCCGGGTAAGAAACCTTCGGTCGCAGCCGCCCCGGTCGAGAATGAGAATGCTCCGGTCGAAAGCACTCCGGTCGCGGGCGAATAACCATGTTGCGCGTCGTCGCCGACATTGGCAACTCGCGGCTCAAATGGGCCCGGCTCGGCGCCGACGGAATGCTCGGCGCCTCGGTCTCCCTGCCGCTTGACGATCCAGGCGCGTGGGCCGTCGTCTGGGACGACTGGCATCATGACGAGCCGGAAGGCTCGGCCTGGGCCGTCTCGACGGTGAACCCTCCCCTGGCCCGCCGGCTGGAAGAGTTCTTGAACGAGCGACGCCCCCAGTGCGTGCGGTGGTTCCTGACCGCCGCCGAGGTCCCGGTCGACAAGGACGTCGAGGGGGCCGACACCGGCGGCTCGGACCGGGCGTTCGCGGTCTTGGCGGCGTCGCGGCTGCTGGGGACGGGCAAGCCGGCGCTCGTGGTCTCGTGCGGAACCGCGATCACCGTCGAGCGGATCACCGCCGCGGGCGTCTGGCAAGGAGGGGCGATCGCCATGGGCCTGGGCCTCTGCGCCCGCGCCCTGCACGCCTTCACGGCCCAGCTCCCGCTGGTCTCGCCCGACGCGACCGCCCCCTCGTGGGGACGATCGACCGAACCCTCACTCGAAGCGGGCGTCTTCTGGGGCACTGTCGGTGCCGTTCGCGAACTGATCGCCCGCCAGCGGACCGACCTGAGCGCCGATCCCCTGGTCGTCTGGACCGGCGGCGACGCCGCGCTCCTGGCCCCGGCCGTCGAAGGCCCCTCCGCCCGGGTGGTCCCGGACCTCGTCCTTCAGGGCCTCGTCCACGCAGCCTTCGACCCGTCCCACGACCTTTGATTCGAGCCAGACCATGAGCACGTCGACGACAGCGCCGTCTCGTTCCGACCGCGACTCCGCCCCGAGCCGCCGATGGGGGTTCATCGGAGCGGGCAAGATGGCCTCGGCCCTGATCCGGGGGATGATCCGAGCGGGTGTGACGACGGCCGACCTAGTCTCGACCAGCGACCCGCTCGCGAGCACCCGCGACGAGCTGGCCCGGGAGACCGGGATCACGGCGGCGGCGTCGAACTTCGCCATGGTCGAGCGGAGCGACGTCCTGGTTCTGGCCGTCAAGCCGCAGAGCATGGGGCAGGTCCTCCGCGAGCTGGCGGCCGTCGTCACGCCCGACCACCTCGTGGTCTCGATCGCGGCGGGCGTATCGATCGCGACGATCAGCGATGCCCTGGGCGCCGGGCGACGGGTGGTCCGGGTGATGCCCAACACCCCGGCGCTGCTGGGCGAGGGCGCCTCGGCCTACGCGCTGGGGCCGAACGCGACGAGCGACGATGCGGCGGTCGTGCAGGCGTTCCTCGATTCGGTCGGCCGCGCGGTCCGCGTGCCCGAATCGCAGCTCGACGCCGTGACCGGCCTGTCGGGGAGCGGCCCGGCGTTCGTTTACATGATCATCGAAGCGCTGTCCGACGGCGGCGTCCGCGCCGGCCTCCCCCGCGACGTCGCCACGATGCTCGCCGCGCAGACGGTTCTCGGCAGCGCCCGGATGGTCCTCGAAACCAACCTCCACCCCGGCGCTCTCAAGGACCAGGTGACGAGCCCCGGCGGCACGACCATCGCCGGCCTCCACGCCCTCGAACGCGCCGGCGTCCGCGGCGCCCTCATCGACGCCGTCCAGGCGGCCGCCCACCGCTCCGCCGAACTCGCGGCCGTCGCGCCCCAATGAGCCGGTTCGCATCATACCCAATGGTGCTTCACGACGCAGCTAGCCGCCGAGGCTCTCGGCGGTCAGTTCGATGAACGCGAAGATGAGGGCGATGAAGAAGATCAGGTAGACGAGCGAGTACAACCGCAGCAGGTTGGTCAAGGCGAGCATGAGGTGGCCGACGTCGCTCCCTTCGGTGCTCGCGACCTTGTGGAACTCGCGGCCGGCGCGGTGGGTCCAGATTCCGAAGACCATGAACAAGAGGGTCAGAAAAAGAAGGCCGACCTCGATCTCCTCGCGACGCTGCCAGCGGATGATCGCCGAGACGACGAAACAGAGCCCGATCCCCAGCATGAACAGACCGACGAAGCTCATCTTCGAGCCCAGGTGGCCGACGACCGCGTTCTCCGACTCGCGAAACTCGTACTGTGAGATCGCGACGGCCGGTGCGTAGGGTTTGATGGGTGACGGGACGGGCCCCACGCCGCCGGATGCCGATGTCATCGCTCTGTCTCCTCTCCGAATTTCCAGCCCTGCTGATTCAGGTTCAGTCTGCCCCCATGGGTCGACGGCTGTCAAGCCGACGGCCCCCCCCCGACCGGCGGCCGGCTGTTGACAATCTTGATTTGATGCGATTATATTCGCGATCGTGCATGCGCGATGGCGGCTGTGAATGCGTCCGCAGACCATGAATAGTTATTCATAAAAGGACGGCGACGTCGCCGTGACGGCCCGGCGGAATCCGCGGTTTCGGGCTCGGTCCGTTCGACGAACCTCCTCCCAAATCGATCCACCCTGGGAGACTGCATCGTGATGAAGTTGGCGAACCGGCTGAGGCGGCTCGTAACGAAGGTTCCGTCGGCCCGGCGCGTCCGTCGGCGACCGCTCGGCTGCGAGCTTCTCGAGGATCGACGACTTATGGCCGTGAGTCTCCAGCTCGATTATTCGCTCGATTCCTCCGGCTTCTTCACGTCCGATCGCAGGGCGCTGCTGGAGAGCACCCTCAACGCCATCGCATCGCGGCTGGGAGACACGCTCGCCGCCGTATCGTCGTACACGTACACGATCTCGACGTCGGGCGGGTCGCGGCAGGTCACCACGTCCGTGCCCGCCAATACGATCAAGCTCTACCCGTTCGGCGACGCGCTGAGCGGTTCGACGGTGGGGCAAGGGTCGGGAGTCTGGTTCGAGAGCGCCAACAACGCCATGCGAGGCCAGGGGGCCAACGACTACGCGCCCAACATCGGTTACATCAAGTTCGACAACGACGGCAGCACCAACTGGTTCTTCGGCGCGACCACGGCCGGACTGACGGGGAGCCAGACCGACTTCGTGTCGGTCGCGCGGCATGAGTTCCTGCACGTCCTCGGGATGATGCCCAACCAACCGACTTTCTCTCGTTACCTCCAAAATTCGACGTTCGTCGGGCCCAACGCCAAGGCCGCCTACCACAACTCCCCCGTGCCTATGAACGGCGCCCACATCGCGAACTCGGTGACCTCGGTCATGAACGCCGCGACGCTCAACGGCACGCGCGAAGACCTCCGGAGCCTGGAGTGGGGCATCCTGAAAGACATCGGCTGGGACGTCCGGTCGCCCGCCGGCTTCTTCAAGAATTGGAGCCTCTTCACCGGGGGAGACGGCGACGGCAAGACCGTCGTCAAGGTCATCCCGTCGCAGGGGGTCTACATGATGCAGGTCGACGTCCTGGCCGGCGATCGACTGCGACTTCTCACCCGGGATGGGACGTCCGCGAGCGAACGGGGCGTGGACAGCTACCTGAAGATCTTCAACGCCGCCGGCCAGCAGATCGCCAGTGAGGACGACAACATCGGGGGAGGCAAGGAGGACTTCACGTACACCTTCGCCAACGGAGGAACCTACTGGGTGGGGGTCGGCACGTACGACCAGCGCGAATACAGCTTCACGACTCCCTCCACCGCGACGCCCTCGTCGACGGCCTTCTATCTTGAAGCCACGCTGACGGGACGAGCCGACGAAGAGCCGAACAACATCAAAAGCGCCTCGACGCCGATCGCCTTCAGCGCGGGTCGGTATGTGAAGCAGACGACGCTGGCGGGCGGCGACGCCGACTACTACCGCATCGACGCGCAGGCTGGGCACACCTACTCGATCAAGGCGGAACTCCCCGCCGGAGGTGGGTTGAGCGGGTCGACGATGGTCTCGATCTATGACGCCTCGGGGCGAAAGATCGCGGGTTCGGACGGGTCGTCGCGCTACGGCCAGACCAGTTTCACGGCCCCGGCCTCCGGCCCCTACTTCGTCTTGGCGTCGAGTTGGGTCGGCGCCGACCAAGTGAAACCGGACGAACTCACCATCTCGTTGGGTGGATCCACCGTGATCGGCTCCGAGTACTCGAGCTCGTTCGACCGCGTCGGCGGCAGTGACTACACGCTGAGCATCACCGACACGGCGCCTCCCATCCAGCTCGGCCCCCATCCGGTCTACCTTGATTTCGGCCCCGCCGGCTTGTGGGCCTGGAGCGCCGAGTACGGGTACCAGCAATTGAGCACGTCCGATCCGGAAGGGATGGTGGTCGGCACGGACGGCTCGCTTTACATCGACTTCGGCTCCGCGGGCGTGTGGCGGTGGACCCAGAGCGCCGGGTATCAGTTGATCAGCGCGGCTAATCCGGAAGGGATGGCGGCCGGCGTGGGGACGTCGCTGTTCCTCGATTTCGGCCCCTATGGACTGTGGCTCTGGAACGGCGCCGGTCTTCAGCAACTGATCGCCGCTGATCCCGAAGGGATCGCCGCCGCGCCGGACGGCTCGCTCTACGTCGATTTCGGATCGTTCGGCCTCTGGCGCTGGACCGCTGGCGGAGGGTTCCAGCAACTGATCGCCGCCAATCCCGAAAGGATCGCGATCGCGCAGAACGGCTCGAACTACGACGGCTCGGTGTTCGTCGACTTCGGGTCGTTCGGCCTCTGGCGGTGGACTCAGCGCACCGGCTTCCAGCAACTGATCGCGGCCGCTCCGAAGGGGATGACCGCCGCGCCCGACGGTTCGCTCGCCGTCGACTTCGGCTCGTTCGGCCTCTGGCGGTGGTCGGCCCAGGACGGCTTCCGGCAGTTGAACACCGCCCCCCCCGGAAAGCTCGCCGCCGCAGCCGACGGCTGGTTGTACATCGACTTCGGCCCCGCGGGCTTGTGGCGATGGAGCCTCATCGGAGGCTACCAGAAGCTGCACCCGAACGCCGTCCAGAACCTCGCGGCGCGCTGATTCGCCGCGTCGAACCTCCCCCTCGCTCCAGGCTCCAGACAGCCCACCCCGCCGACGCGCCCCGCGTCGGCGGGGTGGGCAAACGCATTACGATCGGAATCTCCGGAATCATTCGATTCGAAAACCGCTTCATCGCGGGTTCTCGGGGATTTCCCATCTTGCTAGAATGACGATTTGGTCGACGGGACTCGCAACGAGGGCCGTCGCGATCCTTGATTCCTTCCGGAAGGAACGCGAGCGTTCATGGATCCTTCTGCTCTTTCGGCCCGCCCGGTTCTGGTTCTCGACTTCGGCGCGCAGTACGTCCAACTGATCGCCCGGCGCGTCCGCGAGCGGCACGCGTTCGCCCGGATCGTCCGTCACGACATCACGGCGGAGCGCGTCCGCGAATTGAACCCGCTGGCGATCATCCTCTCGGGCGGTCCCAAGAGCGTGTACGAGCCCGGCGCTCCGCAATGTGATCCGGGCCTCTTCCACCTGGGCGTGCCGGTGCTGGGCATCTGCTACGGGATGCAACTGGCGGTCCAGGCGCTCGGGGGCAAGGTCGAAGCGCCGCCGGCTCGCGAGTTCGGCCGGACCGACTGCCACGTCCTCGACCCGGCCGAGCCGCTGTTCCACGACGTCCCCCGCGACACGGTCGTCTGGATGAGCCACGGCGACCAGATCCTCGACGCCGGCGCCGACTTCCTTCCCCTGGCCGCCACCTCGACCTGCCCGATCGCCGCGGCCAAGCACCGGACGATGCCGTTTTACGGCCTGCAATTCCATCCCGAGGTCTCGCACACGCCCTACGGCTCGCTGATCCTGGGCAACTTCCTCGACCGGATCTGCGCGAACCCGCGCTCGTGGACGATGGAAGCGTTCATCGAGCGCGCCGTCGAGCAGGTCGGTCGCCAGGTCGGGCCCGATCAGCGGGTGGTCTGCGGCCTCTCGGGGGGCGTCGACTCGGCGGTCTGCGCGGCCCTGCTGGCCCGGGCGCTCGGCCCCCGCGTCGTCTGCGTCTTCGTCGACACCGGGCTGCTCCGGGGGGGCGAACGGGCCGACGTCGAGAACGTCTTCCGGTCGCACAGCGAGGCCGAGCTGCGCGTGATCGACGCCTCCACGCAGTTCCTGAAGGCCCTCGAAGGGGTGACCGACCCGCAAGAGAAGCGGCTGCGGATCGGCCACACGTTCATCGACGTGTTCCGCGAGGAGGCCCGGTCGATCCCCGGCGCCCACTTCCTGGCGCAGGGGACGCTCTACCCCGACGTCATCGAGAGCGGCGGCGAGCCCGACGGGCCGACCGCCACGATCAAGATCCACCACAACGTCGGCGGCCTGCCCGCGGAACTCGGCTTCGAGCTGATCGAGCCGCTTCGCGACCTGTTCAAGGACGAGGTCCGCCGCCTGGGCCTCGAACTCGGCCTCCCTGACTCGCTCGTCTGGCGACATCCGTTCCCCGGCCCCGGCCTGGCCGTCCGCTGCCTGGGCGAGGTGACCGCCCCTCGCCTGGAGGTCCTCCGACAGGCCGACGCGATCTTCCTCGACGAGCTGCGGCAGGCGGGCCTCGAACGCCAGATCGCGCAGGCGTTCGCCGTCCTGCTGCCGGTCCAATCGGTCGGCGTCATGGGCGACGCACGGACTTATGAGAACGTGATCGCCATCCGCGCCGTCGAGACCGAAGACTTCATGACCGCCGACTGGTCGCGCCTGCCTCACGAGGTCCTCGCGCGGTCCTCCACCCGGATCATCAATTCGGTCAAAGGCGTCAACCGGGTCGTCTACGACGTCACCAGCAAGCCGCCGGGAACCATCGAGTGGGAGTGACCGAGCTTCGCCTACGGCTCCGCTAGCCGCCGAGGTCGTCCGCCGGGAGCTTCTTCAGCCGCTGGCCGGCGCGGAGGAGCGCCCAGGCGAGAACGGCGACCATGAAGATGATCGCAAGCCACAAGAGCGCGGAACCATCGAACCGCGACCGGTGGTCGGCCGACGCACGGTATCGGGGGTTTGGAACCTGCGGGCCGAGCGTCGCCGGGGCGGGTTGACGGTCTCGGCCGATCGCCGCCAGGACGGTCGCAGCGTCGTACTGGGGCGCGTCGAGCGTGTCGGAGCCGTACGCGACGCGGTAGGTCCGGCCCGCATCGGCGAGGAAGACGAGCCGACGCCCCTTGCCCTCCCCTTCAACGCCCGTCACGTCGAGCGGCGGATTGTCGGCGTTCTCGATGACGAGCCGGTAGCGGTCGGCCCGGCGCTCGGCGAAATCGATCCTCGTGTCCTCGCGACGAAAGTCCCCAAACGCGAACAGCGCGAGCGTCCCGCGACCGATCTCGACCCATTCCTCGCGGCCGATGCGATCGGCCGGAACCAGCACCCGGGCGGGCCGGCTGAAGTTCCGGCTCGACGTGCGGAGACGAAGGCCGGTGAGGGGCTGGCGGCCGGTCACGACGTCCACCTGCGTCACCTTCTCCTTGGCGACGGTCTCGACATGGAAGCTCACGACCGGGTAAGGAAACGTTTCCTCCTCGGCGACGCCCGGTCTTTCGACGGTCTTCCACAGCTCGATCCGGTCGATGCGAAACGGGCGACGGAGGATCGACGCGACTTCGACGTCCCCGCCCTGGCCCCGGTTGCGGATCAGCTCGCGAAACGGCGACTCGCGCTCGTCGAGTTCCTGCTCGACGACGAACTTGAACCGACGAAAGCCGTTGGTCGGAAACGCGACTTCCAGGTTGCGGACGTCCATGAACCGCGCGTAATCGAAGATCCGGCCGTCATTCTTCAGCAGGACCCACGCGCCGTCGCGATCACCGTAGACCCGAACCCGGCGCTCGAAATCGGTGAGCGGGGTGCGGACGGTCGCGCCGTCTGCGGCCGGCGCGTGTTCGTCGAGCGCGACGACGACCTCCAGGGCCTTGCCCTCCTCGACGCGCAGCGAGACGAGCTTGGCGAGACAGGCCTCGCGGCTCACGAAGGTTCGCGTCTGTCCGATATTCTCGATCACGAACGGGACCTCGGCGTTGCGGTCGTCGACGATCCGGATGTCGGGACAACCGTCGCGGCTGGCGGCGTAGATGTCGTCGTCGAGCGGGACGGCCAGGATCTCGTCCTCAGCCGCCGCGCCGCGGACGACGTCTTTCTGGAACCGGAGTCGTGATTCGTCGTCGGCCGCCGTCGCGGTGGTCGCGAGGCCGACGCAGAGCAGCAACGTGATTCGTCCGATCATGGCAGGGCCCCCTGGTCGTTCGCCACAGGCGTCTTGGCGAACTCCGCCCGCGACCTGAGATAGAGGAAGGCGGCGAAGAGGATCAAAATCCCCAGCAGGATGAAGGCGATGATCCGATAGAACTGGTCGAGGGTGGCCAGGTCGGAGAGGAAGACCTTGAAGCCCACCACGGTGAAGAGCCCAAGCCCGACGTATCGAAGCTCGCGCACTTGCTTCTGGATTCCCCCGACGATCAGACCGAGTGCGAAGACCGTCCAGAGGATCGAGATCCCTCCGGCCCTCAGCGTCGGCACGAACTGGTTCAGGAACGTGTTCAGCTCCAACGTCAGGAAGACGAACAGCAGGCCGATCGCCAGCCCGGCGGCCACGCTCGACAGCGAGGGAGCGTCCGGGATGTGGCGAACCCGAGGAGCCGCGAGCATGAAGAATGCGATGAGCGCACCGAAGTCGAACAGCCGCATGACGGCGTCCAGCGGCGAGTAGGCGCCTCCGTAGACCAGATCTTCGCTGACGTTCCACGCAGGCAGATCGAAAACGAACAGCTTGAGCAGCACGCCGGCGACGAACAGCGACAGGACGATCCCGATCGGCCTGGCGAACTCGCCCCGGCGCTCGCGGATGAGGACCCAGCACATCGCCAGCCACAAAAAGGTGAGCGTCGTCATCTTCGCGGCCGGGAAGAGGTCGCCCAGCGTACGAGCGATCTCCAGATGCAGGAACAAGAAGGCCATGCCGGCCGCCAGAATGACCGAGCCGCGGACGGCCCAAGGCGATCGGACGCGCTCCGGCAGATTGTTGGCCGGGTCGACGGTCAAGGCCGAAGCAGAACTCGGCGACTGGAGCAGGAAGTACGCGCCCGCCACCGACCCGATCGGAACCCCAAAAACGACCAGGCGCTGAAGGAGGTGGGCGAAGTAAACGCCCAGGGTCGCCCCGGCCGTCGCCGGGGCCCTCATGCCGTACTGGTAGGGCAGGTCGATCAGGCCGAAGCGGTACAGCACGATCGCGTACATCACGAAGGCCGCGCGGCGGATGAACTCGCTCTGGACCTTGTCGGCGAGCCAGAGCATCACGAGAGCCTGAACAGCCCAACAGACGGTGATCCACTGCCACGAGAGAATCAAGGGAACGGTCACGCCCAGGAAGAAGATCGCCAGGCTCATGAAGCCGTGCATCAGCTCGCGATCAGCGATCCGACGCGCCAGGAAGTAATAGACGTGGGCGACGTAAAAGGCCGCCAGCCCCAATGTGACCACGGCGACCGCCCGCTGGCCGTAGACGTCGCGGACGAGGTAATAACTCGACGCGAAGAAGACGCCGGCGTTGAGCAACAGCCCGATCAGCTCCAGGAGCGTGCTCCGGGTTCGCTGGACGATGTTGAAGAGGAACAGGGTCGTCGAGTAAAGGACGAAAACGCCGATCAGGAAGAGCATCGCCTCCCAGAAATGGGACGGGTCGTAGTCCGTCATGGCCCCGAAGAACAGGCCGTAGGTGAAGACGAAGGCCAGGTAATTGAGCAGGTGCCAGTTCTTCTTGAAGCTGATGAAGAAGACGCCGCAGCCGAGGAGCAGGATGTAGGAGAAAAGCCCGCTGAAGTTCGTCTGTTCCGAAGAAAGGATGATCGGCGTGCCATAACCGCCGACGATCCCCAGGACGGCGATCAAGAGCGAGTCGAACCGGACGGCCAGTGCGCCGGCGGTCACAGTGACGAGGGCCATGAGTACGAACGCCGGAAGCGGACCGATGAGATGGTGGAATTCGGCCGCGGCGTAGACGCTGAAATAAAGCGTGGCGATCCCCCCGCCGATGAGCGCGTGGCCGAGCAGATGATAGAGCGTGCCCAGAATGCGGACACCGGCCACGATCAGACCTGCGCCGGCGAGCATCGACAGCGCCACGCGGACGGCCGGGGCGATCCAGCCGTGGTCGATCGAATACTTGAGGAAGAAGCCGACGCCCGTCACCAGGACCACGACCCCCAGCCGCAGCAGCCACGTGCTGGCGACCGCGAACTCCATCGAATAGCCGGCCGGCCGATGCTCCTCGCCGACAACGATCCAGTTGCCGATCTTCGCCAGGATCTCCTTGGCGGCGGTCTCGAACCGGCTCGGCTCGCGAGGAGGAGGAAGAGGAGCCGACGGCCGCGGCGCTGGACGCGAGCCGACCGGCTTCTCGACGGCCGTAGGCTCGGCCAGGACCGGGTCGACGAGCGTGGAGCCGGGCTCGAGTATCCAGCCGTCCCGAGGCGAGGCCGACGGCTTCGGATGGATCGGCGGAGCCGCCCACCCAACTTCCACCCTGGGCTCGGCCGGAGCGGTTGCTTCCGCCGCGATCGGCTCGGACGGCTCGATCTTCTCCGTAACCGCCTTCCGCGTCCAAAGGCTCAGCAACTCGCGGCGCGTCTCCAGGAGGTCGTTCCTGAGACTGCCAAGCCGGCGTTCCAGGCTTTCGAGCATCTCCGACTGCTGGCGCAAGAGCCAGATCTGCCAGGAGATCAGGAAGACGGCGAGGATGACGAAGAGTTCGGAAAGCATGGCGGTGCGCCTCGGTGAAGTGAGGGTCGCGGACCTCGACCCGCGGCCGACGGTCGTCAGGCCGATCCTGAGAATACCATGACCGTTCCGATCCAACTTGTGCCAAACTTTCGGATGAATAGAAGGAAAACGTCTCCCCCCGCCGCTCGGCTCGATAGTTGTGGTTTTCGAGCGTCTCGCATTGGAATCGAGCGGCCGGTCGAGTAGAGTCGAGCGGCCGCGCCTCCACACATCGTCTCGGTTCGTAAAAAAGGACGGGTCGTCATGTTCCATCGGTCGTCGCGTCTAGCGGTCCTGGCTCTCATCGTCTTCTCGGCAGTCCCTTTGCCGGCGCGCGCCGAGACCAAGACCATCGCCCGATGCGGGGCGGGGTTTCTCGAAGAGGTCGACGGCTATCGGGTCTTGCACATCAAGGGCACGGCCTATGAGATGGGGTATCAGCAAGGCGCGTTGCTTCGCGACGACATCCGCGAGAACGTCCGCTACCTGTTCGACGTCAAGGGCAAGGAGATGAAGGTCGATATCGCCGGCCTCAACCTGCTCGATCCCAAGCGGGCGATCGGCGGCATCGCCGCGTCGCAGAAAAAGCACATTCCCGCCCGGTTCTTTGAGGAGATGCAGGGCGTCGCCGACGGCGCGGGGATGAATGTGCAGGATATCATCGTCGCCAATTTCATCCCCGAGCTGTTCCACTGTTCGGGATTCGCCCTGAGCGGTTCGGCCACCAAGGACGGCACGCTGTACCACGGCCGCATCCTCGATTACGGCTGCGACTGGCGGCTTCAAGAGCACGCCGTCCTGACCGTCGCCGAACCGACCGGCAAGATCCCGTTCGTGAACGTGACCTACGCGGGGTTCGTGGGATCGGTCACGGGGATGAACGCCAAGAAGGTCTCGATCGGCGAGATGGGGGGCAAGGGGCTCGGCCACTGGGACGGCGTCCCCATGGCGTTCCTCGTACGCATGGTGCTCGAAGAGGCCGAGACGCTCGATCAGGCCGTCGCGATCTTCCGCGACCATCCCCGGACCTGCGAATACTACTTCGTGATCGCCGACGGCAAGGACGGCAAGGCCGTGGGGATGGAGGCGTCGTGGAACGTCTTCACCGTGATCGCGATGGGCGAGAGCCACCCGAAACTGCCCGAAGGCGTGAAAGACGCCGTGGTCCTCTCGGCCGGCGACCGCTACAAGGAACTCGCCCGACGCGTGAAAGCCGGCCTCGGCCAGTTCGACGCCGAATCGGCCCGCCACCTCATGGACCGGCCGGTCGCCATGAAGTCGAACCTGCACAGCGTCCTGTTCGAGACCACCACCGGCCGGTTCTGGGTCGCCAACGCCGACAAGGACGGCAATCCGGCCGCCGAGCAGCCGTACCACGCGTTCCAGCTCCCCGACCTGCTCCAGCACCAGGCCGACGCCTCGGCCCCGTCGCTGCCGATCGAGGTCAAGCAAACCGCCGCCTCGCGCTGAGGCGGGGCGATCTCAGGTGTTCGAGGACCCCATCCGGGCCGAGGACGGTCGACGTGCTCCCTCCGGGTCAACGCGACTATAGCTCGGTCCGGCTCTCGCGGCACGCGGTGGAGCGGTTCATCGAGCGGTTCGGCGTCGAGCCCGAGCAGGCCGAGGAGGGGCTGCAGCGGGTGCTGGGGCGGACGCGCCGGTTGGGCCGCAACCCGGCCAACGGCGCGATCGCCCTGCTGGGGCTGCACCAGAGCCGCGTGGTGGTCGCGATCATCCAGGAATCGACCTGCTTGACGGTCTTGACGTGGAACCAGTTCGAGCCCCGGCTCGGCGAGTTCGGACGGTCGAAGACGCCCCGGAAATGGGGACGCCTCCTCAGCCGCCTGGCCACTCCCCTGACGAACCCGACCGAGCCGCCGGACGATCCGAAACCGAAGTCGTGAGGGCGATCGTCAGCTCGCCGACGTCTCCGTCGCCGACGCGACGGGAAGCAGCTCGGCGATCGCGTCTTGAACCTGTCTGAGCTTGAGGGGCTTGGAAAGCACGATCATCCGTTCCGCCGCCGGCAGCTTCTCCTTGAGGACGTCCTGACGAGGGCCGAGGAGGACCAGGGCGAGGAACGGCAGGCCGTCTTCCTCGGCCTTCGCGCGCATGGCGGCGAGCGAGTCGAGAGAGCCGGGGCCCAGGCCGTCGACGTCGAAGATCAAGGCGTCGGAGGGGGACTCGCTGTAGCGTTCGGCGGCGCGCTCGGGGTCGGCGACGATCATCACGCGGTATCCCATTCGCGAGAGGGTCTTCCGCATGGCGTCCTGGATCTCCGACTGAGCCTCGACGCAGAGGATGTTCTTCAAGGCGACGGGCTTGATCTCGGCCGCCTGCTCCCCTTCGGACTCTGGCGCCTCCACAGGCGCCTGGAAGATCGAGGGATCGAGTGCCAGGGCCTCTTCCAGGCTCCCTTCGACGTGCCCCGCCGGAGCGTGCGTGCCCCCTCCGGCCACCGAATCGCGGAAGTGCTTGAGGTCGTCGACGACGCCCTCCATCGTCTGATACCGCGCCTTGACGTCGACCTTCATCATCCGCTCGATGATCCGGCTCAACCCTTCGGCAGGCGGGTAGCTGTGCTCGCTGATCGGCTTGATGACGCCGAACGAGCGCTTGAGCATCTTCTTGAGCGGGTCCGTGCTCTCGGAATCGGCGAGCGCGACCTGGCCCGTCAGCATGTGATAGAAGACGCAGCCGAGGAAGAAGATGTCGGACCGCGGATCGCCCTTGGGGCTGCCACAGGTGCGCTCGAGGGCCGAATAGTCGACGGTGCGCTGGCTGTGCATCCCCTTGGCGTCGTCCCCCTCGATCGTGGCCAGGCCGAAGTCGACGAGCTTGGCCACGCCCGAATTCGAGATCAGGATGTTCGTCGCCTTGAGGTCGCGGTGGGTGACCCCTTGCTCGTGCGAGTATTTCAACCCTTCGGCCAGGCCGATCATGAGCGGCAGAGCCTGCGGCCCCTTGAGCCGCATCCGAAGCCGAAGGAACTCGCGCAGGTTCATGCCCTCGACGTATTCCATCGCCATATAAGGGCGACTGTCGTGCAGGCCGGCGTCGGTGATCAGGACGATGTTCTCATGCCGCAGCCGCATCCCGGCCTCGGCCTCCTTCTGAAACCGCCTTACGGCGTCGGGCATCTGGGCGAACCGCTGGCGAAGCACCTTGATCGCCACGGGCTCGCCGGTGTCGACGCGTTCGCCCCGGTAAACCCGAGCGAACGTCCCCTCCGCCAGGTGGAACAGGGTCCGGTAATTGCCGAAGAAGAAATTCCCGGTGTCCCCCTTCTTGAGCCGCTCAAGCTGCCAGCTCGTCAACCACCCTTTGCGCATGAGCACGCGGAGAAAGGCCTCGGCCGAGCTGTCGGCCGCATCGGCGCGCGCCTCGCGATATTGATCGCGACTGATTAGTCCAATGAGCGTGAGCTGATCCACCAGCGTGTCGATATCAAGTTCGGTCATGGGGTTGCGTATCCTGACCCAAGCCAAGAAGGGGGACCGCGAGATGACGACGCAAGATCCAACAACCGCCGAAGTGGCCGGCGCGACGCGAAGACCCTGGGCATGAAAACAGGCGTCCTTCGCCGAGGAATCTCGACGAACGCCTCGTCCCCAGCCTCGCCCCTGGCGACGCCGCGCTTTCGAGTTCTTCCGTAATTTCAGTTTACGCTCGAACACCTCCCACGTGACACGTGTCATTCCGACTCACGCGATTTTCCGAGCCCCTCTCGAATGGATCGATCGCCTTGTCTGGCAAGGTGTTGCGAGCGTCGCCCCGATTCCGGCGACGGCGGGCGAGGCTCTCGAACTCGCCGTTATTCAGAGAAAATAATGAGTCTGACATGCATCATGTCACTGGCAAGGCTTAGGTTGCTTAACGTGGAGTCTTTTTAAGTCGCGTCTCAGGCTGGAAACATCGACGAGCCACGCGATTGGGAAAGGCATCAGGGGCAGGATGAAGTCATCGCCGCTCGAGGCGTTCGAGCATCGAAACCGGCGGTTTGAGGAGCAACAGGGAATGTATCAGACATTGGCACCCACGCGAGCTACGACGACGACGACGACGACGACGACGGCCAGCGGCCAGGCGACGACTCCCGAATGGTCGAATCGGCGGGCGACCGAGCAAGCCACCCGGGCGGCGATGGCCCGACAGGTCAGCGGACGAAGGCGGTTCGTCGACCCGACCACCTGCGAGCGCGACTACTCGCAGGCCGAGATGGAGTTCATGCTCGCGATGAACGCTTACAAGCAGCAGAGCGGCCGGATGTTCCCCACCTGGAGCGAGGTGCTCGAAGTGCTCCGCGGCCTCGGTTACGAAAAGCCGTCGCTCGACGACGACGTCGAATGACGCCCGCCACCGTCCTGTCTCGTCGCGGACACGGAGGTCCCGACGGGGCCAAGCCTTTCCCGTCGGAGGTCGCGCCCCTCGACGGTCGTCCTCCCGTTGACAGCCGCCGCCAAAGACCCTATCGTGGACCCAATTCGTTCGTTCCCAAGCTGTTCGAGCGATCGCTGGTGGGCTGAAGGAGTGCCGCCGCGACCGCCCGATCGCGTCGGCTCGACGGTTCGAGCCCCGCCGACTCGCCCCTGGGCGTCGCGCGGCCGCCGTCCCCGCGTTCCACCACTCCCATCGATCGAGGTCCATGAGCGTACGCACCCGATTCGCGCCCAGTCCCACCGGTTTCCTGCACATCGGGGGAGTGCGGACGGCGCTCTTCAATTGGCTGTTGGCCCGTCATCACGGCGGTCAGTTCATCCTTCGGATCGACGACACCGACCAAGAGCGGCACGTCGACGACGCGGTCCAGCGCATCCTCGACGGCTTCCGATGGATGGGCATGGACTGGGACGAGGGCCCCGAGGCCGGCGGCCCCCACGGCCCCTACTACCAGTCGCAGCGCGCCGACCGCTACCAGGCGGCCGTCGACAAGCTGATCGCCTCGGGCCGCGTCTATCGCGACTATAGCACCGAAACCGAGCGGAACGTCGAGCGCGACGCCTCGAAGCGCGAAAAACGGCCGTATCGCTTCCGCCGGATCAACCATTCGCCCGACGACGTCGCCCGGTTCGAGTCCGAGGGCCGCCCGTACGCGCTGCGGTTCGAGGTCCCGCTCGGCCGCGTCCTGGTGTTGAACGACCTGATCAAGGGCGAGGTGACGTTCTCGACCGACGAGATCGGCGACTTCGTCATCGTCCGCCCCGGCGGCGCGCCGCTCTACAACTTCGCGAGCGTCGTCGACGACGTGGACATGGAGATCACCCACATCGTCCGCGCCGAGGAGCACCTGTCGAACACCTTCCCGCAGCTTCTGATCCTCGAAGCGCTCGGCGCGACGCCGCCGGCGTTCGCCCACGTCCCGTACGTGGCCGAGCCGGGTTCGAAGGAGAAGATGTCGAAGCGGAAGACGGAGGATTACGCCAAGCGCGGCGTCCTGGTCTACCTGCACCAGTACATCGAGAAGGGTTACCTACCCGACGCCCTGCTCAACTACCTGGCCCGCCTGGGATGGAGCTTCGACGGCACGCAAGAGCTGTTCACGCGCCCCGAGTTGATCGAGAAATTTTCGCTCGATCGGGTCAACAGCTCCCCCGCCAGCCACGACCCGGACAAGCTGTTCTGGATCGAGGGCGAGTGGATGAAGGAGCTTCCCCTCGAAGAGAAGATCGCCGGGGTGGTCCCGTTTCTGGCCGCCGAGGGGCTCGTCGAACAGCCGCTTGCCGACGCCAAGAGAGCCTACGTCGAAGCCGTGATCCTCGCCCTGGGCGATCGGCTCAAGACGTTCGCCGACGTCGTCAAGCTCGGCCGGTTCTTCTTCACGCCCGAGCTGACCTACGAGGCCGATGCCGTCAAGAAGCGGCTCCGCAAGCCGGGCGTTCCCGAAATGCTCGGCGAGCTCGACGCGCTGCTCGGCGCGGTCGAGCCCTTCGACCTGGCGACGCTTGAGGCGGCCGTCCACGAGTTCGCCGAAAAATCCGGCCGGAAGATGGGCGACGTCGTCAACCCGCTGCGCGTGGCGACCACCGGCCAGGGCGTCGGACCGGGCCTCTACGACTGCCTCTTCCTGCTGGGCCGCGAGACGTGTCGAGCCCGCATCCGCCAGACGTTGGCGATGCTCGAACAGAGCAATTGAGTAAAGCGGTTGGACCGGCCTCACAGAGACCGGCTACAAATCAGACCGGCGCGTAGGTTTTGTTGTAGCCGGGGTCTTTGACCCCGGGACGCGCGCCATGGGACAAGGGCGGCCGAGCTTCGGCTGACGAGGAGTTTTCTTATAATGCGCATCTTCGTGACCGGTTCGATCGCGTACGACTACATCATGGTCTTCCCCGGCAAGTTCAAAGACCACATCCTCGCCGACAAGATGCACGTGCTGAGCGTGTCGTTCCTGGTCGACTCGCTGACCCGCCGTCGCGGCGGCACCGGCGCCAACATCGCCTACAACCTGGCGCTCCTGGGCGAGAAGCCGGTGCTCGTGGGCACGGTCGGCGAAGACTTCGAAGACTACCGCCAGGGGCTCGAAAAGCGTGGGGTCGACTCCTCGGGGGTCCGCGTGATCGCCAACGAGCACACGGCGTCGTGCTTCATCAACACCGACCTCGCCGACAACCAGATCACCGCCTTCTACCCGGGCGCGATGTCCAAGGCCTCGACCGTCTCGCCCAAGGACCTGGGCGCGACGACCTCCGACCTGGTCGTCATCGCCCCCAACGATCCCGCGGCGATGGCCCGCTACGCGGCTGAATGCACCCTGGCGGGGGTTCCTTACCTCTACGACCCGTCGATGCAACTCCCCCGGATGGACAAGGTCGGGCTTCAGGAAGGTTGCAAGGGCGCCAAGATCCTCGCCGGCAACGACTACGAGTTCGGCATGATGGCCGAGAAGCTCGGCGTTTCCGAATCCGAACTCCGCGGCAGCGTGCCGATCACCGTCATGACGCTGGGCGAAAAGGGCGCGCTCATCACGGTCGACGGCAAGGAATACGAGATCCCCTCGGCCAAGCCGGAGAAGGTGCTCGACCCCACCGGCGCGGGCGACGCGTTCCGCTCCGGGTTCGTCGCCGGCATGAGCCGCGGCTTCTCCTGGCCGGTCGTCGGCCGCATGGCCTCCTTGACGGCGGTGTACGCCATCGAGCATCCTGGAACCCAGGAACACGCGTACTCGCTCGACGAGTTCCTCGCTCGCTACCGGTCGAACTACGGTTCGAACGAAGAGATCGAGGCGTTGAGCAACGGTCGCGGCAAGGCGTGAGCCGGCCGTCGACCTTCGGCCTTCCCGTCGCGACCCCGCGCTTTGCGAAGGCGCGGGGCCGCGACGGGCTTCGACAATCGAGAGTAGGCTGGAATGGCGCTCTTTCGGCTGGGTCCCGACCCAATCTTCCCGCCCCCCCATCTGGCCGAGCCGGAGGGCCTGCTGGCGATCGGCGGCGACCTCTCGGCCGGGCGACTCCTGGCTGCCTACCGCCACGGGGTCTTCCCCTGGTACGAGAACGGCGGGCCGATCCTCTGGTGGTCGCCGGACCCTCGCCTGGTCCTGTTTCCGAGCGAGCTGCGGGTCTCGCGCAGGCTCCGCCGAACGCTTCGGTCGGACCGGTTCGAGATCCGCTACGACACGTCCTTCGCCCAGGTCATCCGCGCCTGCGCCGAGACGCCTCGGGAGCATGAGGACGGCACCTGGATCACCACCGAGATGCAGGCGGCCTACATCCGCCTTCACAAGCTCGGCCACGCGCACTGCATGGAAGCCTGGCGCGACGGCGCGCTCGTCGGCGGCGTCTACGGCGTCCTGGTCGGCCGCTGCTTCTGCGGCGAGTCGATGTTCCACACCGAGACCGACGCCTCCAAGGCCGCCCTCGTCGCCCTCGTCGAGCGCCTCGAAGCCGACGGCGTCGGCCTCATCGATTGCCAGGTCAAAAGCGAACACCTCCTCCGCCTCGGCGCCCGCGAAATCCCTCGCGACGAGTTCCTGATGCACCTGGCCAGCGGCCTCCAGGACGATCCCCAAGCCGTCACACACGCCAACGGCAATGGCCGCCGCAACGGCTCGATCTTCAGCTACGCCTCCAGCCGGCTGCTGTCGCGGAAACGCAACGGATAGATCGCGTTCGGAACCGGCTACCCGAAACATCCACTTGCTGCTCTGAAAATAGCCCGTGAGAGCCGAGGGCCCGCCCCATTACGAGCCCGAAGCGCCAGCGAGTGAATCGATCCGAATGGCCGACCGAAAATTCACTCGCTGGCGCTTCGGGCTTGTATCCGGATCTGGCCGACCGCGATCCCCCATTTTCATGAGGCCGGATGTCCCCACGGCGTCATGATGGTTTGTATTCCGAGGGATCGGAATAACAGTCGGACACTGAGCACTTCGCCTGGAGGACGTGGCGTTGGCGTCGGATGTGATCGGAGATACGCACTGAGTCCATAGCGAACGGTCGCCGGCGCGCCAGCATCGTATCAGGCCGCGGCTGGATTGTGGCCCCTCGCGGCGTACGGGTATAACGGACTCCTCGGACCCGATCGAGGCGGCGTTTCCGCGGCGATCGGACAGGAACCAAGTCCCAGGAGTTTGCGCGATGAGGCGATCGATTGTTCTGGCTTTGGCGGTATGCGGCGCGGTCTCTCAGGCCGGGGCTCAGACGCAGCCGAAGGCCGTGGTCACGGGCCTGACCAACCCCGAATCGGTGGTCGTGAACGGTCAGGGGCAGGTCTTCGTCTCGGTCGTCGGCGAATTCGGCCGCGACGGCGACGGCGCCGTGCTGAAGATCGACCAAGGCAAGGCCGTGCCGTTCGTCTCGGGTCTCGACGACCCGAAGGGGCTTGTCGCTCATCAGCAATGGCTGTTCGTAGCCGACAAGACCCGCGTCTTGAGAATCGACGGCCAGGGCAAGTCGGAAGTCTTCGCGCCTGCCTCGGCGTTCCCCACGCCGCCGAAATTCCTCAACGACCTGGCCGTCGACGTCGAGAGCGGCACGCTCTTCGTCAGCGACTCGGGCGACCTCAAGGGGGGCGAAGGCGCGGTCTTCCAGATCTCGCCGAAGGGGGGCGTGAGCCTGGTCCTGGACAAGAAGGGGCTCCCCGCACTGCACACGCCGAACGGCCTGCTCCTCGATGGAGCGTCGCATCTGCTGCTGGGCGATTTCGGCACGGGGGCGCTTTACCGCATCAAGCTGGCCAACAGCTCGGTCGAGAAGGTCGCCGACGACCTCGGAACAGTCGACGGTCTCGCATGGGACCAGTTCGGCCGGCTGTTCATCAGCGACTACAAGGGCGGACGCGTGTTCGCGATCGCGCGTCCCGGAACCAAGCCCGTGCTTCTGGTCGAAGGCCTGAAGAGCGCGGCTGACCTCACGGTCGATCCCACCGCCAAGCGGCTCCTGATCCCCGACATGGGGGGCGGCTCGGTCGTCTCGGTGGCGATCTCCGTCCCCGGCGCCGAGGTCAACGAGGAACCGCTCGCGTTGAAGACCGAGGTCGCATTCCCGAACTTGCAATGGGCCGGCTGGAAGGGCGAGACCGAGGACGGCCGGGTCAACACCCTGCGGCCGATCGTGCTGACACATGCCAACGACGGCTCGAACCGCCTCTTCGTCGCCACGCAGCACGGCGTGATCCACACCTTCCCCAATGACCAGAAGGCGACCCAGACCACCATCTTCCTCGACATCCAGGACCGCGTCTCCTACAACGACAACACCAACGAGGAAGGCTTCCTGGGCCTCACGTTCCACCCTCGATTCAAGGAGAACGGCTACTTTTACGTCTTCTACACGACCCGGAAAGCCAAGCTGACGAACGTCGTCACGCGGTTCCAGGTCCGCAAGGACGACCCCAATCAGGCCGACCCGAACTCCGAGGTTGAGATCCTCCGCTACGAAAAGCCGTACTGGAATCACGACGGCGGCACGGTCGTCTTCGGGCCGGACGGCTACCTCTACGTCACGCACGGCGACGGCGGCGCGGGCAACGACCCCCACGAGAACGGCCAGAATCTCAACACCCTGCTCGGCAAGGTCCTCCGCATCGACGTCGACCACAGCGAGGGGGGCAAGAACTACGCGATCCCCAAGGACAATCCCTTCGTCGACCAGAGCGACGCCCGGCCCGAGATCTGGGCTTACGGCATCCGCAACATCTGGCGGATGGCCTTCGACCGCAAGACCGGCTGGCTCTGGGCGGGTGAAGTCGGCCAGAACCTCTGGGAAGAGATCGACATCATCACCAAGGGGGGCAACTACGGCTGGAACCGCCGCGAGGGCTTCCACCCGTTCGGAAGGAAGGGCGTCGGGCCCCAGCCCGACCTGATCGAACCGATCTGGGAGTACTACCACCACGACACGGGCAAGTCGATCACCGGCGGCACCGTCTATCGCGGCCCTCGTCTGCCCGAGCTGGACGGCGCGTACCTCTACGCCGACTACGTCAGCGGCCGCCTCTGGGCCTTGCGCTACGACGAAGCGAAAGGCCGCGTCGTCGAGAACCGCCCGATCCCGTCGCGCGGCCTGAACGTGATGTCGTTCAGCGAGGACGAAAAAGGCGAGGTCTACTTCCTGACCACCACCATCAATGGCCAGGGAATCTACTGGTTCAGCAAGTGAGACGCCCCTCCACGAACAACGTCCTATTGTGGATTCAAGGGAATTCACCGCGACTCACGCGGAGGGGACGTTGCGTGGAGGAGAACATGCTTCATGAAGAGACCAGCGGAGCCGTTATCGATGCGGCGATGAAGGTCCACTCCATTTTGGGACCCGGCTTGATGGAGAGTGCTTATGAAGCATGCCTCGCTCACGAGTTGCGGAGCAGAGGCCTGAACGTCGAGACGCAAGTTCCGCTGCCGGTGGTCTACGAACTTGTCCGAATCGACGCCGGGTATCGAATCGACATGATGGTCGCCGGTGTCATCATCGTCGAAGTCAAGGCGGTGAACGAGATTGCGCCGATCCATAAGGCCCAACTGATTTCCTACTTGAAATTGAGCGGCGTTCGAGTCGGCTTGCTGCTCAACTTCAACGTCGTCCATCTGCGAGACGGCATCTCTCGCCTGGTCGTCTGAGTCCCGTCAAACGTCCAACACAATCCACCACGGAGAATACGGAGCGGACGGGAGGGGGAATTCAGCAAGGTTCGACCTGCCCCGCCTCCGTGTCCCTCCTGTCCTCCGTGGTCGGTCCCGTCAAATTCCAACACAATCCACCACGGAGAATACGGAGCGGACGGGAGAGGGATTTCAGTAAGGTTTTGACCTGCCCCCCCTCCGTGTCCCTCCTGTCCTCCGTGGTCGGTCGTACCATCGTCCAGGAGGGGCCGTCCCCTTGACGACCCGATCTCCGGGGCGGCATGCCCGAGGGGAAGTTCGGCTCAAGGCTTCGCGCTGTCCCCGTCGCCCCCTTCCAACGCGAACGCCACGAAGGCGTCACCGGCTTTCGTGTTGAGCTTGCCGGCGCCGCCGGCGGCGATCACGACGTATTGGCGGCCGTTGACCTGATAAGTCGATGGGGTGGCGTATCCGCCGGCGGGCAGCGGGTGTTCCCAGAGCAGCTTACCGGTCTGCTTGTCGAAGGCGTGGAGACGTTCGTCCTTCGTGCCGGCGATGAAGACGAGTCCGCCGGCCGTGACGATCGAGCCGCCGAAGGTCTCGGTTCCGGTCCGGGGCACGCCTCGGGCGGTCAGTTCGGGGTGTTCGCCAAGCGGGACTTGCCAGGCGAATTCGCCGGTATTCAGGTTGATCGCCGTCAGCACGCCCCAGGGAGGCTTCATCGCGGGGTAGCCCTCGTGGTCGAGGAACTGGACGTAGCCCGAGTGCCCGTAAGGGCCGAACCTCGGCACGTCGCCCTTCTTGGATTCCACGAGCGTGATGATGTTGGGGACGTTGTTGGAGTTGACGAAGAGCAGGCCGGAGGTCGGATCGAACGACGCGCCCGACCAGTTGGCGCCGCCGTGATAGCCGGGGATCACGACCGTCCCACGCAGGCTGGGAGGGTTGAACGCCGGGCCGCCGCGGACCTCGCGGAGGCGGGCGAGAACCGACGCCCGGTTGGACTCGCCGATGTCGGTGACGTTCGACTCGTCGAACGACTGGACCGCGAACGGCGGCGGCTTGACCGGGATCGGCTGCGTCGTCGCCGCCTGCTCGCCGGGCACGTCCGAGGCGGGGACCTTGCGCTGCTCGACCTCGAACAGCGGCTTGCCGGTCTTGCGGTCGAACAAGAAGACGTAACCCGTCTTCGTCACCTGCGCGACGGCGTCGATCTTCTTGCCGTCGTGCGTGACGGTGACCAGATTCGGATAGACCGGCAGGTCGTGATCCCACATATCATGGCGCAACGTCTGGAAGTGCCAGACGCGCTTGCCGGTCCGGGCGTCGAGAGCGATGGTGCAGTTGGCGAACAGGTTGTCGCCGTGGCGGTCGCCGCCGTAGAAATCGAACGCCGCCGAGCCGAGCCCGGCGAAGACCAGCCCGCGCTCGATGTCGACGCTGAATCCTCCCCAGGCGTTCGCAGCGCCGCGATCCTTCCACGACTCGCCTTCCCACGTCTCGGCGCCGACATCACCCGGGCGGGGCACGGTGCGAAATTGCCAGAGTTCCTTGCCCGTGCGGACGTCGAACGCCCGGACGTCCCCCGGCGCGGCGATGCCCGGCCCCTCGCCGCACGCGAAGCCGACGATCACCACGTCCTTCCAGACCGCCGGGGCCGACGTCGGCCCGTAGCCGAGCGACGCGAATTTGGGCTCAAGCGCGGCGTGGAGGTCGCGGATGCCGCCGTCGGCGAACTTCGGGTCGAGCTTGCCGGTCTTGGCGTCGAGCGAGAACAGCCGCCCGTCCGACGTGCCGTGAAGGATGCGCCGCGCGCCCCCGGGCTGGCCGTCGGACCAGTAGGCGCAGCCCCGGTTGACGCCGCCGGACATCGGCCCGTGCGGGAACGGATGGTCCTTGAGCGGATCGAATTGCCAGATCTCCTTGCCAGTCGCCGCGTCGAGGGCCACCACGCGGAGATAGCCGGTCGTGACGTACATCACGCCGTCGACCACCAGCGGCGTGCATTCGATCGTCTTGCCGGCGCGGCCCTTGAGTTCCCCCGTGTGGTACGTCCAGGCCGGCTTCAAGCGCGTTACGTTCGCCCGGTTGATCTGATCCAGGTCCGAATACCGCGCGCAGCCGGGGTCGTTCCCCACGCCCGGCCAGTCGACGGTCCGCCCGGACTGCCCCGCGACATGACCTGAAAACACGAGCACGCAAACGACGCTGGCGACACATGAACGCATCACGAAACTCCCGAGACGACGCCGCGGACGGGGCGCCTCCAATTCCATTTCCGTTCGACTCGACCCGAGTCGACGATCACGCGCGGGCCGGGGCGCCCGCCTTGGCGGAGGGCGACTCGGGCAAGCGCCAGGGGGCGCGGTAGGGGCGGGAGAGCATCTTGGCGGCCTCGGGGTCGCCGACGATCGTCTCGGCGGCGGGGTCCCAGACGAGCTTCCGGCCGGTCCGGATCGCAATGTTGCCGAGGTGGCAGACCGTCGCCGAGCGGTGGCCGATGGCGACGTCGCAGATCGGCAGCTCGCGCGACTTGATACAGTCGAGCCAGTTCTGGTGGTGGTCTTTGCTCACGTAGAGGTGGACGTCCCCCTTGGCGAGCGGCTCCTTGAGGATCTCGTCGGGCGTCGAGCTGATCTTGCCGCGCGACACGGCGATCGAGCCCTTCTCGCCCTCGAACAGGACGTTAGGGCCGCCGTCAGTCCCCTGCGAGCAGAGGATCTTGATCCCGTCGTCGTAGGTGTAAACGATGTGGCTAGTCTCGGAGACCTCGAACCAGCCGTCCTTGTTGAACGTCGCCCTCGCCTCGATCGCGACCGGCCCGCTGTCGTCGCGTCCCAGTCCCCACTGGGCGATGTCGAGGTGGTGAGCGCCGAAGTTCGTCATCTGGCCGCCGGAATAGTCCCAGAAGAACCGGAACAGGTAGTGGACGTGCTTGGCGTTGTACGGCCGATCGGGCGCGGGGCCGAGCCAGGTGTTGTAGTCGAGCTCGGGCGGCGGCGAGCCGTCGGGCATGGCCGGACCGTCGAAGTTGACCTTGGGCAGGTGGATCTTGACCTGCTTGATCTTGCCGAGCCGGCCCGAGCGAACCAACTCGCAGGCGAGCCGGAACTTGTCGTCGGAGCGCTGCTGACTGCCGGTCTGAACGATCCGTTTGGCGTCGCGGGCGACGTCGACCATCGTCCTCCCCTCGGACACGGTCAGGCTCAGCGGCTTCTCGCAATAGACGTCCTTGCCAGCGACGCAGGCGTCGGTGGTGGCCAGGGCGTGCCAGTGGTCGGGCGTGGTGACGACCACGGCGTCGATCGTCTTGTCGTCGAGCAGCCGGCGGTAATCGCCGAGGGCCGCGACCTTCCGCCCCCCCTGCTCCGCGAGCTTCGCCGCCTTGGCCAGGCGGTCCTTGTCGACGTCGCAGACCGCGACGACCTCGGCGTCCTTAAGCTTCAGGAAGTCCTTGAGGTTGTTCGTCCCCTGGTTGCCGACGCCGATGAACCCGAGCCGAATCCGCTCGCTCGCCGCCGCCGTACCGGTCCCGCCGAGCGCCCGGCCGGTCACGATCGTCGGAAAGGCCATCCCGGCCGCCGCCGCCGCGCCGGTCCTTCGGAGAAACTCGCGACGAGGCGTCTTCGCGTCGGAACCCATCAGATCAACCCTCCGAAAGCGACGGAGAAACCGGACCGTTGCGCCCGGGCCGGCGGTCCGCGACGCCCCTCGGCCAAGACCAAGAGGCAGGACGCCCTCATTGTGCGGCGGCCGGCCCCTATTCGCAACCGACTACCCGGAGACCATCGAGAATCCAGGATCGGGCGTCGGCCGGTCCCCGTTCCGCACCCGTTCGGCGGGTGCCGTCCGATTCGAGAGGCTCAGTAGCTGTCCGCAGAGACGATCTCCCCGCCGTCGCGGCTGCCGAGGGACATCCAGGTCGATTGGCTGATGCTGTCTTTCACGAACCGGACCGAACCGTCGGCGAACGCGACGTTCACCCCTCCTGCGTGGTTGCTCGAAGGCGTCTGGAGCTGGCCGAAATCAACGCCGCAGTTCTCGTTGCAATCCCAGCGGCAAGTCGAAAACGTGAACTGCGACGAGTTGGGAGTGATGATGATGTTGGTCATGGTGAAGCCGGGGGCTCCGACCTGCCAGCGATACCCTTTGTTGGAGAAGAGGCTCGGGGTCTTGATCGTCGCCTGGCATTGGGCGGCGATCGCCATGATTCCGGCCAGATTCTGGCGGGCGTCTCTGACCATCATGGTCGGGTCGCCGGTCAGGCTGGAATTGAAGCCGGCTTTGTACCAGCGGTATTTTTGCGTCCCTTCGGCGCCGACCAACGCCTCGGTTGCGGCAATCGTGTTGGAGGTGCCGTCGCTCACGCTGGCGAGGCCATAGGTCTTATTCTGGCAGAAGATCCCGTTGGAATTCTGGGATACCCAGGCGTCGGTTCCGGTGCCGCAATTGCCCTGGTAGCTACAGATGTTGTCCTGGCCGGCGAGGCCGTCCGAAGGGCAGATGAAAGAGGAGACCTTGGTGTTCCAAACCGTGATGTTGGTCCAGGTCATGTCGGAATTCACCGATCCCCGAGGATAGGAGCCGAAGTCGAAGTTGCAGGCGTTGTAGACGGGAGACTGCTCCAGGTAGGGCAGCAGAAACGCGTGCGCGCCGAACACGCCCCAGGTCGTGAAATTGTCGTTGTTCGGCGGTACGTTCGAGTAAGCGGCGCTGTTCATCATGGGGAAGGCGCCGACGGCCTGGTGGTAGTTGTGCAGGGCGAGCCCGAGCTGTTTCAGGTTGTTGACGCACTGTGCGTGTCGGGCCGCCTCGCGAGCCGCCTGAACAGCGGGGAGCAACAGCGCGATGAGGACCGCGATGATGGCGATGACCACGAGCAATTCGATCAACGTAAAACCGCGTCGATTTCGTGACATGAAAGCTCTCCGAATGGATGAAGCCTGAGACGGTCGCAACCGCCCCGCCGAAACCCTCTGCAACAACGAATCCTGAATGAAGGTCAGGAGAATGAAACGCGGAGCTCCGGACCGGCCGGATCGAGTCGCAACATCAACCAATCATATTACGAGCATTTTTACAGCGAATGGCACGCATCGACCGAGACGCCGACGTCACGCGTTCCTTCCGATGGAGTCGGCCGACGACGCCCCGCCAGGCGGAGTGAGGTGGGACGTCGATTTCGGCTTGGTCTTGGGTTTGGCCTTCTTGTTGTTCTGCATGAACTCCTTCATCGCATCCTGCGATCTCAGGTCGGCCTTCCTGAACTCGGGAGACACCTGCCCGTCGCTCGAGCCTCCACAACCCTGGAAGACACCAACCAAACCCACCAAGGCGAAGCCCGTCGCGAGTGCTTGAAGACGACTCATCGATAAATCTCCTCCCGGCATGGAGCCCTTCGAGGGCTCCCGCTTCCACCAGCGTTTCGGACACCACCGCTGATTCCGAACTGACCGGCGGCATCATGAACATAAACCTATAACTCGCACACCATTGCCACCGAATTGATTCGGAGGATTCGCATCGACGACGGAGTTGGAGGCTCGCCCCGTTCATTCCGCGGGGAGTTCGGGTTTGGCCAATTCGTAATGGAGACGAATCTCCTGGGAAGTCAGCGGCCGATCGTAGACGGCCAGTTCGTCCAGCCGGCCGACGAACGATCGGCTGCCCTTCGGCGCCGAGGGCTCCGACGTGAGCCGCCCTACGGCCAACTCGCAAAGCAGATTGGAGGGCCCTCCTTCCACGGGGGCGGAATGGCTCTTCACCCCGTCGACGTAGAGGTCCATGCTCGCGCCGTTCGTTTGCGCGACGACATGATGCCAGCGCCAAGGAATGTAGAGCTTGTCGGAGAAGAGGTCGGTCCCCACGTTGTCGTTGAGCGGCCACCGTCGCAAGAAGCGGATCGACGCCGGTTTGTTCAAGGAATAGCGTTCATACGCGGTGAGCTCAAGGAGCAAGGCGTGAACATATCGCTTCTGACTCGCCTGCGCGAGGTCCTCCGTCGTCGGGCGAAGTCCAAAGAGCGAGGCATGGCGGATCTGGTCGGCCATGAACCAGAGTTCTACCGCGCACCCCGGCTCGCTGTCGAACCTCCAGAGGCCGACGGTGGACAGGAACTGCTCCGGATGGCCGGCCTTGAAAACGGCGTATCCGTCGCCCTGGGAGCCTCCCGACACGGTGATCGGGCCGTGAACGACGAGGGGCCTTTCGCCCACGACTTCGTTTGGAACGCCGCCGTCGACCAAGGCTTGAAATCGCCAATAGCTCTTGGGCTTCGACCGAAGCACCGCCGAGGGGTAAGTCGGATCCAATCGCAATCCAGGGGCCATCAGTTTCGGAGGGGTGGCGAAGCCCTCGACATCCGCGACCGCCTCCGCAATCCTTCCGGCGCCGGGATCGAGCTCGAATTCCTTGCTCTTCTCGATGCGTTGAATGCGGCGAGGATAGCCCTTCGGGCCGATCACTCCGGCTTCCGCCTCGCCTTCGAAGACCCTGACCTTGGATTTGCCGTCGGCCTCGACGTTGAGCGCGAATTCGGTGCCGAGATCGATCACGGCCGATCCGGCGGAGACGACGACGAACCCCTTGGCGCTTTCGGGCACCCTGGCTCGCAATTTGCCCCGGCGGCAGTAGACCCTGTCGATCGACACCAGATCAATGTCTGCAGGTCCCTCGAGCGTCAACGTCACGCCGTTCAAGAAGGAGAGGACCGCGTGACCAGAGCGAATCGAGAATCGCCCCGACGACAGAACGGCACCCTCGTTCAAGCCGGGCTCGCTCATCGCCTCCCACTGCACCTCGTCGAGCTTCAATACGATCGCCAATACGTCGTCGGCCTCGACGCCTTTGGATTGCAGCGTCGAGGAAAGGCCGGGCGGGTGGTCGGCAGTCTCAACTCGCCAATTCGTCCACCGAAAGATCGCCAGCGCGAGGAGCAGCGCGGTAAGTACCGCGGCCCCCGTCCACCTCGGACGGGGCCTGGGGCCCCGGCTGAATCCGGAGCCCCCGACGCGCCGCATGATCTCGTCTTCGTGGTCGTCGTCGAATCGGCCCTCGTCCGTTCCCCATCCCAACTCCTCCTGAAGCGAGAGCCACCTGGGCTCCACGGTCTGGACGGCCTTGAGCATGCCCAGCATGCGAATCTCATGGACGAACGACCGCAAGAGCTCCTCGTCCTGTCGGAGCCGCGAAAGCAGTTCCTCGACTCGGGACGTCGCGAGTTCCGCTCCTCGCCAGGCCGAGAGCAGATCGATCAGATCTTGGTCCATTATTCCAACGCCTTCTGCATGCAGGTTCGCAGCAAATGGTTCGCCCGATACTGAAGGCGATAGACCGCGCCCACCGTCGTACCAAGCTCGCCGGCGAGTTCGACGGGCTTGTGCCCGTCGAGCCCGGATCGCACGACCCGGCGCATCCGATCGGGAAGTCGCCCGATGCACTGCAAAAGCACCTCGATCGACTCCGAGCGATCGTTGGAGACCACTTCCTCAAACTTCGACTCGATCAGCCGAGAAACCTCCTCATGGAATCGTTCCATCGCCTTGTGGCGACGCGACGAGTTGCGGAAGTACTCGTAGACCTTGTTCCGGGCGATCCCCCTAAGCCAGGCCCCGAAGTCCTCGTCGCGACGGAACTCATGCAGGTTCCGGAACGCCGCGATGAAGACGTCCTGTGCTAGGTCGTCGACGACGTCCATCTGGTGGACGTGAGCCGCGATGAAGCTCCGCAAGAACAAGCTGAAATCGCGAATGATCTTTCGAAACGAGTCTTTGTCGCCACGGAGTACTTCGTCGATCGTGGCGTTGAGATCCGTGGCATGAGGCATGTTCCGCAGTCTCGATGAGGAGGACCTTCGCCCCGGAGTTTCCGACGTCGAAGGTAATCGGTCCATCAGTCGAAAGGCGATGCTCGCTCTCATCTCGAACGCTTAAGTCGGAACTCGTTCATGATTCACTCACGACGACTCAAGAAGGCGGGCTCATCCGAACCTCGACTTCGAGACGGGAGTGGCCAAGTAGATTTCAGGCAAAGGTGCAGATCGGACATCTGATGAGGTCGAGAGCGATGACGATCGCAAGTCGATTTCGTGTATCTAGTTTGCCACCGTAAGGCGAATTCGACACCGCTTCCGAAGTTTTTTTCCAGAGCGATCGAAGACTCGTTCACTCGAGCCTCGCCGAAGGACCCCGTCCCGGTCGAAAGGGTGTCGACGCGGCGAAACGCGCGACACGGGCCAGCCGTTGGAGCGGCGTTGCACTGCCCGGCGTCACGTTCCACAAGTCCGGTTTCTCTCGGAGTGTCGTCGGGCGTCTCGCCTCGCTAATTGAAGCTGCGGCATGGGAGCGTCGCGGCCCGCGATCGGAACTGTTCGTCCCACGCCCACCAGTCGGCCTCCGGAAGGACGCCGTAGACCTGCAAGCCGGGGGGTTCCACGGACGCCGACAGGAAGGGTGGGACGTCCTCGTCGTCGCCGAACCACCATGGCATGGCGTGGAGGCGCACATCCCCGGGGAGGGATTCATAGACGCGGGAGAGTTCCCGCCAATTGTCCTCGTCGAAGCGGCCCCAGTCGAAACCGTAGATGCGCACGACCTCGACGAGACAGGAGAGGTCGTCGACGGGTTCGGCCTCCAGAGTGTCGTAAAACGGCACGGTCAATCTCGAGCTCCTTCCGTTCCGCTTCGCCGTCGCTTCTTCAACGCCCCGTCCAGGAACCCGAACAGCGCCCGTCTCCGAGGTGAATCGCCGACCGGTCGGCGTCGTCACGTCGAATCGTAATGGATCGCCAGCCAGACCGTCGGCTGGCTCGGGTCGGTCCACTCGACCCGGTGTCGCGTGTGGGCGGGGATGTTGACGAACGCGCCCGACCGCAGGTCGATCGGCTCCTCCCCTTCGAATCTCAGCCTGGCCCCACCGGTCAGCAACAGCACCCATTCGGCCGTCTCCTGATCGTACCAGAACCCTTCGGGCGAAGCGTGGCCGAATGAGACGATCCGCTCGATGCGAACTCCCGGCGCGTGAAGGAGCGTCTGCAACAGTTCCTCGGGCGGCTCGGCGGGAATCTCGGCGAACAGGTTCGTGAGACCGTTCACGGCTACTCCTCGGCGGGATCGCCCGCCCGGTCTTCTGGGATGTAGGGGATCAGGCCCTTCCGAAACGCTTCCTCCTGAATCACCCTCGGCAGGCGCTCCGCCCGGCGCGGGCCAACCGCCGACCCGACGGAGACGAGCGGGTTCCGATCGGAGATCTCGCGCCGCCGTAGTGATAAACTATGGGAAATCGCGGACCGTTCCAACCCCTGGCCCGAGAGCCGGCGTGAAGCCTGATCGGAGCACGATGGCGACGAACATCCCCCTGATCCTCCGCGCCGTCCTCGAAGAATACGCCCTACCATGGGACGGCGACCACGGCGTCGCACACTGGGCGAGGGTGTACGAGAACGGACTCCACCTGGCCGGGGAGACGGGCGCCGAAGTCGAGGTGGTTCGGCTGTTCGCCGTGCTCCACGACTCCCGGCGGGTCAACGAGGGGCACGACCCGGACCACGGTCCTCGCGCCGCCGAGTTCGCCCGAACGCTCCGAGGCCGGCTCTTCGAACTGCCCGACCACGCTTTCCACCTGCTGCACCGAGCCTGCGCCGGCCATACTCACGAGCGCACGCATCCCGACGTCACGATCCAGACTTGCTGGGACTCCGACCGACTCGACCTGGGCCGGGTCGGGATCACGCCCCATCCCAGCCTTCTCTGCACCGAGGTCGCGAGACGGCCCGAGACGATCCGGTGGGCCGACGGCCGGGCGAGCTTCCGGAAGGTCCCGGAGTTCGTTCGAGAGGAATGGGGGATCGAACCCGATGAGATTCGCTGATCTGTCGGAAGCCGCGAACCCGATGCTCGATTTCGGCCTCGAACCCGATGGAGGTCGCCCCGCCCCCCCCTCGCTCACGAGGTGACCGGGAGAGACCGAGGCTGCCAACGAACGAACCGCATCACCCGTGCGCCATCGAGCGAGAGGATTGCTCCTGTGAACGCTTACACCTCGCCGCCCGACCCACTTTCGATCTTCCAACGCCTTCTCCTAAGCGTGGCGGAGTATTTCATCTTCGGTCGTCGTGTTTCAAACGCTCCGATTTCCGAGAACTTGTATCAACCGTTCGCGACCGACCGGATTGCTCTGGACTCGCCGGACGTCGCCAGCATGAGCCGCAACGGCCACGTCCGAGAGGCAGCCGTGCGACGGCTGGCGAAAAGCACCGACGGCTCCGAAGTCCCGTTCCTGCTCGTTTGCGTCAACGACTGGGTCTCTCCGGTGCGTGAGGCGGCCCTCGCCGCCCTCCAGGCGCGGCTCCGTCCCGAATACGCCGGGCATTTCGTCCGCAACCTCCCGCTCGTGATCCGGCTCGCCGATTGCGGCCGGCACGACCACGCGCCGTTCGTCGCCGCCGTCCTTGATCAGCTTCGGGCCCCGGAGTCTCGCCCGGCCCTGCTGGAGGGTCTTACTTCCGCCGACCGGGCCGTCCGGCGGCTCTGCTTCCGCCTGGCGATCGAGACGGCCGACATCCCTCGGCTGGAGTTTCTCGGACAAGCGATCCGGGACGACGACCCGAGCGTCCGCCTCTGGGCGGCCCGGACGGCCGGTTCGACGCTCGGCCTTGAGGACTATCTCGACCTGACGGCCGTGATGGCGCGCGATCGGTTCATGCCGGTGCGCCGGCAGGCTCTCGTCGGGCTGGTTGAGATGTCGCCCGAGCATGTCGAGCCCGTCCTCAGGGCCTCGCTGCTCGACCCGCACGTCTCGATCCGGGAGATCGCCCGCTACCACCTGGCGAAGTCCGGCGGATTCGACGCCCGGTCGTTCTATCGCGCGGCAGTTTACGAAGGCCGCCTGAAGAACCTCTCCTCCGCCCTCGCCGGCCTCGGAGAGACGGGAACCCGCGAGGACGCCAAACTGGTCGAGCCGTGGCTGTCTCAACCCAACACGAAGATCCGCCGCGCCGCCGCCCGAGCCCTGGGCCGGCTCGATGGCGATTCCCACATCGACGACTTGCTCCGAGCCCTTGAGGACGACCGGCCGAACGTCAGCCGCGCGGCCAAGGACGCCCTCCGAGGGCGGCTCCGCTTGATCGCCCCGGAACGGCTCTGGCAGGTGTTCGAACGGGATCGCCGTTCCCATGCGCGCCGCCATTCCCTGGGCTTGCTGGCCGGACTGGGGAAATGGGAACGACTCCCCTATCTCATCCGAGCGTGCTCCGACGATGATCCGGAGATCGCGGCGCGAGCGCATCGGCTCATCGCGGACTGGTTCGCGCGATTCAATCGCTCTTTCACCCCGCCGTCGCCGGAGAACCTCCGTCGTATCTCGACCGCTCTGGAGACGTACGGTCCAGCCATGGAGCCCGAGGCCGTAATGCGGCTTCGAGAGTATCTCAAAGGCTGGTAGAGCGGCGAAACCTCTCCCCAAATCTGCCCCGCGGCCCGCCCTTCACCTTAGCGATCCTTCAATGCTGACCACTTGACACAGAGATTCATGTCTGCCAGACTTCTCTGAACCTGAGACTGAGTCTCAATTCCAATAGACTAAGAAATCTTAATGAAATCTGGCCCCGAGTTGGGATTCTTCTTCGATGGGGAGCTTCAAGCCAGCCATGCAACGAGCGCGTACACGAGGTTTCACGCTGATCGAACTGCTTGTGGTGATCGCCATCATCGCCGTCTTGATCGCGCTGCTGTTGCCGGCGGTGCAGGCGGCTCGTGAGGCGGCGAGGCGGATTCAGTGCACGAACAACCTGAAGCAGCTCGGGCTGGCGCTCGCCAATTACGAGAGCAGCCAGAGCGTCCTGCCGATGTCGGTGGTCGTGGCCACGACCAAGACCGGGACGGGGTTCTGGTCGAACGGCTGGAGCGCTCAGGCTCGCTTGCTCCCGTTCATCGAGCAGGAGAATGCGTTCAACCTGATCAATTTCACGCTGTCTTACTCGCAGCCGGCCAACACGACGGTGCCGCAGATGACGATTGCCGGGTTCATCTGCCCGAGCGAGATCAAGCCCCAGCCGAAGCCGACGGCCACGGCTCAGTACGGGGTCCTGAATTACAACGTGAACGTGGGCGATTGGTACGTCTTCGGCGGCGTCGGCTCGGCTCCGAGTCGAGGCGCGTTCAGCCCGAATCGAAGCCGTCGCTTGGCCGAATTCACCGACGGCCTGAGCAACACGCTGATCTCTTCCGAAGTCAAGACGTACCAGGGATTTCTGACCAGTTGCTCGCTGTCGACGGTCCTTGAGCCCGGCTCCATGCCCTCGCCGGCCGCCGACCCCTACGCGGCCGTGCCGGAATACCTCTCCGGGGCTTGCACCTACAAGACGACCGGGCACGCCGAGTGGGTCGACGGCGCCTCGACGGAGACCGGCTTTACAACGGCTTGGCCGCCGAACAAGGTCGTCCAGGGGGGCCCCAATGCCAACTCGGCCGAGGTCGACCTGATCAGCAAGGGCGAGAAGGCCGGCGGCCCCACCTATGCGGCGATCATCTCGCGCAGCTACCACCCCGGCGGCGTCAACGTCCTCTTCGGCGACGGCTCGGTCCACTTCATCAAGAGCAGCATCAACGGCGACACCTGGCGTTCACTCGGCAGCGTCAGCGGCGGTGAGGTCGTCAGTTCCGACTCGTACTGACACGCCTCCCCCATCGTAAATTCCCAAGCTCAAACGACGCCCCGACTCCCCGCCTGATCCAGGTTGGGAGTCGGGGCGTCTTTGCTTGAGAAGCTCGACGACCCGTCATCCGGGGGAGGACATCGGATCGCTCGGGCCGTAAACGGAGCAGCATCCACGCCAAACCGATGAGGATCGCCCCCGCGACGTGAAGCCCGATTCCAAACGACAAGCCGCGAGGGCGGATCTCCAGCACGAGCCGTCCTTGAGCGTCGGCCGTCGCGATGAACGGCACGAGCAGTTCGGCGCAGCGGCGGCCCGGAAATGCGGGTCGGCCGTTGGCCCACCACCAGGAGCTGGGGTTTTGATTGACGTGAACCGTCTCGCCCGGTTCGACCTGGAAGATCAGACGGTTCGGGCTCCAGAAGATCGGCTCGACCGTTCCGCGATCGGTCCAGGCTTCGCCGCGATACTCCGGGTCTTCGCGAGCCAAGCGAAGCGTCGGCGCGTTGCGGTAATAGCTCAGCATCGGCTCATATCCCTGGATCACGCCGTACCCTCTCAGAGAGCACGGGTAGCCAAGGCCGCTCTTGACGTTCACGATCTCCGGGACCGGCGGCCCAGGGAACAACTCGGGATCGGGCCGAACGCTGAACGCCAGCGGGAATTGCTGATGGCCCAGAACGAGGAAGTCCACGGCGACGACGCCGACGAGTGATGCGGCCAGAGCGCGAACCGCCCATCGCCGTGAGCCGCGCCATCGGGCCACGACGCTGCCGACCGCCAGGCCGAGCCCCAGCATCCCCAGGAACCGCCAGCGGGTGACCACGTGGGCCGACCCGATGAACGGCCAGTCCATCAGCCAGGCGCTCGGCTGATACCATTTCAACGAGCCGATCGCGAGCCAGAAGCAGGCGAGCGCCAGCGTGTGCCACCACCGCCAGCCGAACGCCAGACTCACGACGACGAGAGCGAGGACGACCGGCCCGACATAGCAGGTGAGTTCGCCGAAGACGGTGCCGAGCGCCGCGTTGAAGTCGCCCGTCCAGTGGGGCGACGGGCGATGGATCAGGTAGTGGAAAAGGGTGAGCGGCGTCTCGTTCCAGTACGTGACGCGCTCGCGCTTGTCATCGAGCAAGATCAAGAGGATAGTGCTCAGCCGCCAGCCGCACATCAGTAAGAACACACCGACCGCCGCCGCCGTGTGAAGCAGCAGAGCCTTGCGACGCTCCGACGGCTGGACCCGGAAGGCGCGGAGCCAGATCGCGGTCGTCAGCGGGGCGGCGTAAAGGCTCATGTACTGGATGCCGTTCAGCACCACGAAGGCCATCCAGAAGCCCAGCCAGAGACCGTCGGAGAACCTCCGGCCGATCCGAAAGGCGAAGTAGGCCAGCCACGGGACGCTGCAATAGCTCATCGCCAGGATGTATCCGAGGGACGTGTCGATGACCACGCCCCCGTTCAGACCGTAAACGATCGCCGCGGCCGCCGCCGCCCAGGGCTCTCGAAACCAGAGCCAGGCGAGCCGATAGGCCCCCTCGACGGCGAGCAGCAGGCAGAGGATCGCCGAGACGCCGAGGCCGGTCGGCGTCCCCAGGACCAGCACCAGCGGAGTCGCCATCGAGATCGCGCCGATCTGGGGCTCGGACGCCAGGGGAAACCCACCGCGCGACCAGGGGTTCCACCACGGAAACTGCCCCCAGACCAGGATCGTCCGCCGCAACGCCTCGAACTTGTCGAGCACGAAATCCCAGTCGGAGAACCCGAAGCCGTCGGGGTTACTCAGCATCGGGTACGCGAGCGAGAGCACCCCCAAACGCAAAACCCAGGGAATCCAGCGATCAGCGGCCGATCTGGGCGGTTGATCCCCCGCAATCGAACCGATCGGCCAGGCGTCCGATGGTTTGACCCTCCACAGACGTATCAACCCGATCCCGAGGATCGACAGCACCAACCCCTGGCCGAACGCTTTCCGGAACCACGGAGGCAGGCTGAACACCATCGCGAAGACGACGTCCAGCGCCAGCGGCCCCAGCAACACCCCGAGAGCGACGACGACCAGCAGAATCAGCGGCCGATACGACCCGGGATCGACCCACGGGCGAAGACGCTGAAGCCAACCCTTCACCTTGTCCCACGACCTGCCGTTCGTCGTCACTTCGGCGGAACCCTCCCATTGATGGCTGTCCCGAACTTACTCCTCGTATTCTTCGGCCAGATCGCGGATGTAGTCGAGCGCCTCTTCCAGTTCGCAGACGATCGCGCCGGGCTGGCGGCCTCGGGAGTCGAGTTCGCGGAGCAGCATCAGGTCGTCGAATTCCTCGGACTGTTCGAGCCGCGACCGGGCGCGGGCGCCGAGGGAGCCGTCGCGGTAGGCGAGGGCGTCCATGTGCAGCGCGATGAGGGTCTCGGTGCGCTGGGTGATCGTCCCCTCAAGGGCCTGGAGGCCGGCGACGACGTGGTCGGCCGGGTCGATCGCCTTGCCGACGTCGTGCAACAGGGCGGCCAGCAGGAACTCCTCGTCGTACCCCCGCTCGTCGCGGGCCAGCTCGAAGACCTGCAAGCTGTGGTAGAGCGCGTCTCCCTCGGGGTGATGCTTCGGGCTCTGCTTGACCCCTTCGAGAGGGCGAAGCAACATGCGATACAACTCGAAGCGGTCGATCTGATCCTCGACCCGTTCGACCTCGAAATCGAGATCGACGTCGGGGTTTTCGGCCTTCAACGCGGCCTCCAGCTCGGCGATCGACGCCCGCTCGATCGGCTGGCCGGTGATCGAGCTTTTGAAGACGTAATGCACCTTGTCCTCGGGGTACAAGGTCAGCTCGTACGGGAAGCGGTCGTCGATATGGATGTGGGTGAAAACCCGCTCCTCGCCGTACTTGACGATCCGCTTGTGCTCGACTTCGTACTCCAGTCCGAATTCCTGAAGGACGTCGGTGACGATCGCCTGGCTGTCGGAGAAGATGTGGATGTCGATGTCCGACCCTTGCCGGACGTGCCCCGTCCAGACGCTGCCGATCAACCGGGGGCGGAACCGGGCGAGCTTGCGCATGAGGCGCAGGGCCTCGAAGCGCATGTCGCGCAGGTGATCGAGCCGCTTCGGCCCCTCGTGAATCCGGGCCATCGCCTGGATCTGATCGCGGATCTCGGCGTTCGACGGCAGGTCGGCCGGCCGGAATCGATACTCGACCCCGAGCTGCTTGGCGGCTTTGCGTTTCGCGGTGAAGTACTCGGACTCGGTCCGATGATACATGAGCTGGGCGGCGAGAAAGGCGATCTGCCGCCGGATGCGTTCGTCAGCCATGGGAGAAAGGTGCGTCGATTAGGCCCATCAAAGCGACGCCGGGCCGAGACGCCAACCCACCGGAACCCCCGGCCAGCGAACGCCTCCAACAGCCAATTTGACTGTCGCTCAACCCTATGGCGTCGATTCGTCCGGGTCAAGCCGTTTGCGGAAAACGTGCACCTGTAACGGAAACGTCCGGGCGGCCGATACAGAGTCGAGACGGGCACGAAAAACCAAGAACAAAGTCTGACTCCGACGGCCTCCAAGTCCGCCCCCGGCGGCCTGGGTCGACGCGATGGTCAAGCGGCAGGGCTGAAGCGCATGGACCCCATCTTCTTCGAAACGCCCGAGGACTTCCGGGCTTGGCTCGCCGAGAACCACGCCACGGCGGATCGCCTCCTGGTCGGCTTCTACAAAAAGGGTTTGGGACGGAAGCGTCTCACCTGGCCGGAATCGGTGGACGAGGCCCTCTGCTACGGGTGGATCGACGGCGTCCGGAAGGGCATCGACGCCGAGAGCTACACGATCCGGTTCACGCCGCGTAAGAAGGGCAGCGTCTGGAGCACCGTGAACATCGCCCGGATCCAGGCCCTGACCGAATTGGGCCGCATGCAGCCGAACGGCCTGGCGGCGTTCGAGGCCCGGAAGGAGGACCGGTCGGGCATCTACTCCCATGAGCAGGGGGACGTCGAAATGCCCGAGCCGTACCTGGGCCTCCTGCGGGAGGACCCGGCGGCCTGGAAGTTCTATGAAAAGCAGCCCGCGTCCTACCGCAAGGCGGTCAACTGGTGGGTCGCGAGCGCCAAGAAGGAAGAAACGCGACGGAAGCGGCTGAACTCGCTGGCAGCGTACTCGGCCCGGGGCGAGCGGGTGCCGCAGTTTACGTGGAGGAAGGCTTCGGGGTGAAGCCAGGGGCGACCACGCGAAGAAGCCACTCCGCTGCTCAAATGCTCCCAGGGGCCAAGCTCCCCCAGCTCTCAGGGGTCAAGCTCCGAGGGGTCAGGTCAACTCCCGGTCGGCGCTGGGGTCAGACTTTGTATTTGGGTCGGCGCTGAGGTCAGACCTCGGCGCTGGGGTCAGTCCTTGTTTTTGGTTTTCACGGACCAGCTTGTGAGGCCACGCTTCGCTTTTTAATTCTTCGAGACCTCAGCCCCACCATGCCGACCGACGAGGATCAAGCATGACTTCCTCGCAAAAGCAGCCTCCCTCCGCAACGAGCGACAGCCCTGGGGTAATTGTCAGTCCTCGGGTTGGAGCCCCAGGCCCTGGATTTTGCCGGACTTGTCGAGAGCGATGAAGACTTTGAGCGTCTCTTTCTCGAGGACCGCTCGATAGCGCAACTGCAAGGCGCCGTCGTTTTCTTTCCGCTCCAGGAGTTCGAACGTCTTCAAAGCGCCGAGCGGGGCGAGCTTGTCCTTGCCTTCCTTGATGTGCGGGACGAGCGCTTTCTTGGCCGTGTCCGTGAAGAGTTCGAGATCGACCTCGCCCTTCAGCGCTCCTTCGAGCATGAGCCGGAGACGCTCGGTGGTCTTGCCGTCCTTGTCGGCGATCGGCTCCGCGGCCTTCTCTTCGAGCGCCGGTACGAACCGGCCGGCGATTCCACGGGCGAGCGCGCCCGCGTGGCCGCCGTCCGAGTTGGTCAGGACGATCACGGTCAGCTTGTCGTCCGGGAAGCGGGCGAGTTCGGTGGAGAAGCCCGGGATCCCGCCGCCGTGCGAGACGTGTCGGTGGCCGTTCACCTTGTCGATCCCCCATCCGAAACCGTAGCCCGCCTCCCCCTTGGCCAGTCGAGTCGCGGTCCACATCTGTTGCAAGGTCGCCTCGTCGAGCAAGGTGTGGTTGGCGAGGGAGGCGTCCCACTTGACCAGGTCGCTGACGGTCGAGACGAGCATGCCCGCCGAGAACGGCTGGGTCGGGCTGACGTACTCCCCGTTCTTCAGCTCCTTGCCGTCCCACTCATACCCTTGCGCGCGGTTGGGGATGATGGCCCGGAGATCGTTGACGCGCGTCCGCGCCATGCCGAGCGGCTTGAAGATGCGCTCGGCCATGAACTCCCCGTACGGCTTGCCGGCCACCTTCTCGATGAGCATCCCCAGCAAGAAGTAGCCCGTATTGCTGTAGTTCCACTTCTCGCCCGGCACGAATTCCAGCGGCTCCTTCGCCACCAGATCGATGATCTCGCGCTGGGCGTAGTCCTTACGCGCCGTCTTGAAGAAATCCTTAACGGACGTATAACTCTTGATTCCTGATGTATGACTCAGCAGATGGCGGACAGTCACTTTTTCCCAGGCCGCCGGGAGATCCGAAAGTCGCGCCGTGATCTTGTCGTCGAGCGTGAGTTTCCCATCCTTCACGAGCATCATGATCGCGGTCGCGGTGAACGTCTTGGTCACCGAGGCGAGTTGATAGACGGTGTTCTCCGTCGCCGGAACCTGGAGTTCGACGTTCGCCAGGCCGTACCCTTTCGCCAGCACCACTTTCCCGTCCAGCACGACGGCGACTGAAACGCCCGGGATGTGGCGCTTCTGCATCAGGCCCAATACATAAGAGTCGACGCCGGCCGAAGCAGAGCCCGTCGTCGCCTCGGCCTTGACCGTCCCAGGCGGCCGAGGCGCATCCTGAGCCCGGGCCAACGACGCACCGAAAACCACATGGAGAAGAATCGCGCCCGTCGTGAGTCTCATCGCAAGTTCCATCATCGTGGGAAATTGGAAAGTTCGGCCCAAGGAGCGCGAGGAATCTTCCATCGCCGCCGGGGACGTGTCGCGATACTATTCGGCGCTGGTTCCGAGATATTTGAAAATGGTGTGTCGTGTCGACAAGAGAAGGACGGCTACCTCGCAGCCCGCGGACGCCCCAGAGTTGGATGATCCAATGCAGGTTGAATCCTCAGCGCAGAGGCCGCCGAACTCGCGGACTGGGCTGGACCAATCGTCGTAATCAGGCAAGCTACTGAAATCGCACGAATCACTGCCAGCCGAACGACCCTCATCGGGCTTGCGAGCGGCCTCACCGGGCTGTCAAGCGGATGAACGCCTCGGGTCGAGATTTGACAAGGCCCGATGGGCCGGATTGGTCTCGGCCCGACCGACGATTCGAAGGTCCACCCGGGAAGGAGCCCACGCAGCCATGGACGAACAAGTCATCGCCGCGAAGCCGCCGAAGCGACTCAGACGCTTGATCCGATCGATCGTGGTTCTCGCGATCCTGTTCCTCCTCATGCTCGCGTCGCTGCCGACCGTGCTCAGCACCTCCCCCGCACGCCGCATGCTGGTGCAGGCGATCAACAAGAAGCTCAATCCGGGACGGATCGAGCTGGGCGGGGTGTCGCTGTCCTGGACGCGCGGGCTCGTCCTCAAAGATCTCGTCCTGGTCGACCCGCAGGGCAAAACCGTCGTCACGGCCGATTCCGTCCGGACCGACCGGGGAATCCTCGGCCTGGTCGCGTCTCGATCCGACTACGGTGTGATCCGTGTCGAAGGGGCGAGCGTCGACGTCGAGCGCCGAGCCGACGGCTCCATCGACGTCCTCGACGCGCTCGGCGGGCTGATGGGCGGGGGCGGCGAGTCTCGGGGCGGTGATCCAGGTCCGGGACCGGGACAGAGCCCGGCCGTGGCGGTCGTCGTCAAGGGAGGCCGCGCGCGGATCGCCAGCCCCGAACTGGCCGAGCCGATCACCGCGGGCGCCTTCGAGGCCTCGGCGACGATCGTCCCCGGCAAGCCCCTCGACGTCGCCGTGACCCTCACCGACGAAGGCCGTTCCCTGGATCTGCACGCCGGTTACGACATGAACGCGGCGCCCGGGACCTCGCCCGACCAATCGTTGACCCTCACCGGCAAGAACTGGCCGCTCGCCGTCCGCCAGGCGGGCGTCACTGCCAGGTGGCGGCTCGACGGGCCCCTCAAGGCCGACCGCAAGCAGGGTCTCTGGTCGGCCCAGGGCGACGTGGTCCTCCGCGACGTCGTCGCCGACGGCCCCGTCCTAGCGGGGGATCGGCTCGCGCTGGAGAGTGTGACGGCCGGCTGCGACGTCACGCAGACGTCCTCGGGCTGGTCGATTCGCAAGCTCGACCTCAAAAGCCCGATCGGCGAGCTGACGGCGACCGGCGACATCCCGGCGACCGGCGAAACTCCCACCCGGCTGTCGGGCCACGTCGACCTGGCCGCGACTTCGAAGCTCTTGCCGCGGGCGATTCCGCTGCGACACGGCATCGTGATCAACAAGGGCCAGGCCCGAATCGAGGCCGCCCTGACCACGCGCGACGGTGCCGAGCGGCTCGACCTCTCGGCGAACCTGGCCGACCTGGCCGCGACCGAGGGGGGACGCCCGCTCACCTTGCACAAACCCGCCTCGTTTTCGACCGCCCTGGTTCGCAGCAAGGGGAACACGGCCGTCGAGTCGTTCGCCATCAAGGCGGCGGGCGTCGACGCCACCGCGACGGGCGACCTTGAGCGCGGCGTGAAGCTCTCGGGCACGGTCGACCTCGCGGCGATCGAAGCGCAGGCCCGCGAGCTGATCGAGCTGGGCGCGGTGAACCTCGCCGGCAAGGGAAGAGTGGCCGCCGACTATCGCCCCGACGGCGGGATGTTCAAGGCCCGGCTCGCGGCCGAGTTCGACGGGTTGAAGGTCGCGGGCCTCACGGCCGAGCCGATCATTCGCGACCACGTCCGCCTCGAAGGGGCCGCCGACGGTCCTCGCGACAAGAACGGGACGCCGCTCGACTGGCACGCCGTCCGGCTGGGCGTCAAGGCCGGTGAGACGAAGGCGAGCCTGCAAGCGACGGTCACTGAAGGCGTCGCCGCCGTCGTCCTCGACGGCTCGATCCCGATCACGACGCCCGCCCCGGCCGTCGCCTCGGGCAAGGTTTCGGTACGACGGGTCGGCCAGGTGTATCACCTCGACGAGGTCCAACTGACCGCGACCCCCGTCGACCGCCGGGCCGCCTCGGCCGCGGTCAGCCTGCGAGCGAAGGGTCAGCTCGACGTGGCCGCCGGGCAACTGGTTCTCGTTCCGGTCGGCGCACAGCCGTCCGCCGGCATCGCCATCGGCCCCCAGGGGTTCATGCTGAGCGGGATCGGCAAGGCCGACGCTCCGATGACCATCGACACCGTGCTCGTCGGCGAGCTGTCGGCGCTCGATCGGGCGCTCGGCTACTGGACGGCTTCTCCCCCGCGCGGCCTGGGAGGCGACTGGTCGGGACGGGTGACCCTGGCCCGTCAGCTCGACGGTCGGCTCGACTTCAACGGCTGGGTGAATTCGCCCAATCTCGTGGCGACCACCCCCCGAGGCCCGGTCTCCCTCGCCCTGAACGGGGCCTATGCGACGTCCAACGACCAGCTCGTCCTGACCAACCTGGACCTGACCACCGTCTACGGCCGGCTGGTCGGCGGCGGGACGATCGCCGAAGCCCGCGCCAGGCGCCTGGCCGACGTCGCGGGCACCCTGGAGCCGCGCTGGGAGACGCTCGACCCGCTCGTGGCATCGGCCGTCGAGCCGCACGCCCAGGTTCGCGCGACCGTGAGGCCGTTCCACCTCAAGGGGTCGCTTGCGGGGGGCTCGGCGTCCCAGATGTTGAAGGGGATGGAAGGAGAGCTGGGGGTCGATCTCGCCTCGGCTCAGGCGTTCGGCATGAAGATCGGCCCGACGCCGGTCGTGCTGCGATTGGCCGGCGGCAAGGCCGTGTTCGATCCGATCGCGTCAACGCTCAACGACGGGACGCTCGCGATCAGCGCCGACCTCGACCTCGAAGACCCGAACGCCCTCTGGCTCCGATTGGCCAAGGGAACCAAGATCGAGGGCGCGGCGATCAACAAGGACGTCTCCGACGACGTGTTGTCGTACATCGCCCCGATCCTCAGCAAGTCCAGCAACGTCTCCGGCAAGGTCTCGCTGACGGTCGACGGCGCGTCGATCCCGCTGATCGGCGACGGGGCCCTCCGCGTCGACGGCCAACTCGTCTTCCAGGACGTCGTCTTCCAGCCCGGCCCGTTCACCGCCGAGATCGTCACGCTGACGGGCAACACCGCGCCCAAGCTGACGTTGGAGCAGCCGTTGCAGCTCCAGATCGCCGACGGCCGGGTCAAGCAGAGCGGGCTGACGATCCCGCTGGCCAACGGCACGAAGGCGAGCATCCAGGGGTCCGTCGGCTTCGACAAAACCCTGGCTTTGCGCGCATCGGTCCCCGTCACGCCCCAGATGCTCGGGGGCAACGCCGCCGCCAAGCAGTTCGTCGGCGGCACGAACATCACGATCCCGATCGGCGGCACGATCTCGCACCCGATCATCGACCGCAACGGCCTCCGACTCGCCCTCAAGGACGCTGCCCGCTCGATGGTCAAGCGCGGCGTGCAGGCCCAGGCCGGCCGCCTGCTCGACCAGGTCATCCCCCCCGCCGCCGGCAACGGCAACGGCAACTCCACCGGCGGCTCGTTCGGCCGCGACGCCCTCAAAGCCCTCGAAGGCGTCGGCCGCGACCTCGCCCAGCCCAAGCGGCGCTGATGCCGAGGCCGCGAACCACCCCCGCGTCGCATCAGCGAGCCGCCGTCGCCGTATCGTCGCCGTGATCCGCCCGGATCGTGGACCAGCCGAAGAGGATCAGGACGACCCCGGAGGCGAGGAACGCCATATCCCAGGGCAGGTGATTCCCGGCCTCGACGACGTGGTGTATCCCCAGCAGCTCGTGGTCGATGACGCCCTCGATCAGGTTGAACAGGCCCCAGCCCAGCGCCAGCGACCCGACCAAGGTCCTGGTCGAGAGGGGAACGTCCCTTCGCTGGACCGCATGCCAGAGGAGGGCGATTCCCAAAGCCGTCATGGTCCAGGTGAAGGCATGGAACAGTCCGTCCCAGAACATATTGATCTCGACGTTCACCAGGGCGGTCGTCGCATCGACGCCCGTCCTGGGATACTTCGCCGAGAGCATGCCGTGGAGTTGCAGCACCTGATGGAACAGGATGCCGTCGACGAACCCGCCCATACCGATGCCGAGTAAGGTCCCGGCGGCGGTCAGCTGCCGGAGCTTTGATGCGTTGTCCATGATTCGCCTCGATTCCGGGTCAGGGCTCCTCCGCCGCTCCCGGCTCGGGCGAGTCCGACCGCCGAGATGCCTGCCTCGCCCACGGCGGGCCGAAATACATCACCGCCACGACGCCGAGAAACACGGGGAAAGGAAGGAAGGTCACGAGGAGGTGGTAGGCGAAATCGTCATTCAAGATGCCGGCCCGCACCCGCTCCCCCGTCTCCGATCTGCAAAGCGGACAAGCCCGGACGGCGTCGGCGCCCAGAACCGCCAGGGAGGCAAGGATCACCAGACGTGAGAGAATTTTCATCACCTCGGTCGCCTCCTTCCACAAAGCCTGCGGAGCGAGAGACCCGTGCGGCGCGGATAGTGTTGGATTTGTTCTTGGTCGTTCTCGCGGGCGCCGTCATGGAGGCCGCCCGGCGCTCCGATGATACGACGATTCCTGACTCATCGCGATCGAAAAGACCAGATTCGACTCAGCGAATGCGGAAAGCAAATCCAGACCCTCACGAAGCCGTGGGGACGCCTGGTTTGTAATTGGGAGGCCGCCCACCGATTGGCCCACATGAGCCGAATGTGCTAAGTTGAATTGGGGATGAAGAGGTTGACAACAGAGGATCTCCACGATGACACAGCAGCAATGGGAGGCTATCGAGCAGACGCTGTCCGGACTATCCGCGCCGGAAATGTGGGAGGTCGCAAACCGCATCCTGAAATCGATCCGTACCGAGAGTCCCTCGGTCGATCGAACCGCCAAGCAACACGAGGCGTTGACCCAACTATGCCGATTGGTCGATACAATGCCTACAGCCGAGCACGGCGACGGCCTGACTAACCGCGACCATGACCGCCTCATCTACACGCGATGAGCGGCATATTCGTCGATACCGGCGCGTGGTTCGCCCGGTTCGTCCCCACTGATCCCGACCATAACGCCGCCAAAGCGTGGCTCGACCGCAACGCTCAGCCACTCATCACGACCGATTATGTGCTCGACGAGTTGTTGACGCTGCTCAAGGTGCGCGGCGAGTACCAACGCGCCCTCGAAATCGGGCCGCGGATTCTTCGTGGTCAAGTATGCGAAATGGAACGGGTCACGCCGTTCGACGTCGAAGAGGCGTGGCGGGTCTTCTCCACCTATCAGGACAAGGGCTGGAGCTTCACTGATTGCGTCAGTCGTGTCGTCATGGAGCGGCTCGGGATCGCCACGGCCTTTGCGTTCGACGAACATTTTCGGCAGTTCGGCACTCTGGGCGTCGTGCCGTAATCTTAGTTGGGGACCTGAAAACAGCAAGCTAGTCCGCCCCCCAGGACGCGTGGCGTGCGACCGAACCGTGGAGCGCGGGAGCTTGCTCCCGCGCCTAACACTCATGCGGCGGCAAGCCGCCGCACTCCACATCCACATCCGAATCCACATCCGGCTCGAACGCTCGGGCGACTGTTCTACTTGCGAATCCCTTACGGGCGTCACGCGGGCCGCGTCGGCGGGACGACCGGAAAGTCACCGGCCAGGTGTTGTCGGGACTGTTCGACGTAGTGCCGCCAGGCGTGGTCGATCCGGGCTCGGGTCGATTCGTCGACCTGACGAATGATCCGGGCGGGAACGCCGAGGACCAAGGAACCGGGCGGGACGTCCATTCCCTCGACGAGGACCGCGCCGGCGCCGACGACCGAGCCTCGGCCGATACGGACTCCGTTGAGCAGGGTCGCGCCCATGCCGATGAGGCAATCGTCCTCCACGATGCAGCCATGGAGGATGGCGCGATGTCCCACGGTGACCCGGCGGCCGACGACGCAGGGGAAGCCGGGATCGGCGTGGAGCATCGACAGGTCCTGGATGTTCGTCTCGTCGCCGACGGCGATCCGCTCGGCGTCGCCCCGGAGGACGGCGTTGTACCAGACGCTCGCGTCTCTGCCGAGCTGGACGTCGCCCAGAACGACGGCCCCGGCGGCGATGAAGGCGGATGGATCGATCATGCGAAGGAGTCCGGTGGGTCAGGGGGGAGCGGTGAGGAAAGAGAGGAACTCTGGTCTTTTGGGGGAGACGAGAAGTACACTGGTCTTTTCTGCCGATAGAGCTGTAAACCCTATTTGAGAAGACGATCGAGGCCCCCATCCTCGCTCGGGTCGTGCCGGGTTGATCACGGCGGGCGCTCATCCTCGTCATGAGGCGGGCCGGGTCGCCATCGGCAAAGCTGTTTCGTGATAAGGGTTTCGGCCGGCGGGCGACGCCCAAACCGGGCGAAGCGAGGCGATCTGGCCGCCGATGCGTCGACAGCAGCCCACGGCTCCGCGCCCTTGAACGTCCTCGGTCAACCGGCCTCGCCCCCCAAACAAATGCCGCATCCAGGCTTTACCATCAACCCCAGGGTATCTCTTCCATGCCCCGAATCGCCGAGCAAATTGAACAGATTTACCGCCAGGTCATCCACCGCAACCCGGGCGAGGCCGAGTTCCACCAAGCCGTCAGGGAGGTCATCGACACCCTCGGGCCGGTCCTCCGCAAGCACCCCGAGTTCGCCGATCACAAGATCATCGAGCGGATCTGCGAGCCCGAACGCCAGATCATTTTTCGGGTCCCCTGGCAGGACGACCGCGGCGAAGTCCATATCAACCGCGGCTTTCGGGTCGAGTTCAACAGCGCGCTGGGGCCGTACAAGGGGGGACTCCGGTTCCACCCGTCGGTCTATCTCGGGATCGTCAAGTTCCTCGGCTTCGAGCAGATCTTCAAGAACGCCTTGACCGGGCTGCCGATCGGCGGGGCCAAGGGAGGATCGGACTTCGACCCCAAGGGCAAGTCGGACGACGAGGTGATGCGGTTCTGCCAGAGCTTCATGACCGAGCTGTACCGCCACCTCGGCGAATACACCGACGTGCCGGCCGGCGACATCGGCGTGGGTGCCCGCGAGATCGGCTACTTGTTCGGCCAATATAAGCGGATTACCAATCGCTACGAGTCGGGCGTGCTGACGGGCAAGAACCCCCAGTGGGGCGGCGCGCTCGTCCGTCGCGAAGCGACGGGCTACGGTGCCGTCTACTTCGTCGACGAGATGCTCAAGGTCCGCGGCCAGTCGTTTGAAGGCAAGCGATGCGTCGTCTCGGGCTCGGGCAACGTGGCGATCTATACGATCGAGAAGATCCAGGAGTTGGGCGGCAAGGTCGTGGCGTGCTCCGACTCCGCCGGCGTGATCTACCACAAGGACGGGATCAACCTGGAGACGCTGAAACGGCTCAAGGAAGTCGAGCGAGAGCGGATCGCCGGCTACGTCAAGGAGCACCGCGACGCCGAGTACATCGCCGGCGGAAACATCTGGGAGATCCCCTGCCAGGTGGCGATGCCGTCGGCAACGCAGAACGAGCTCGACGGCGAATCGGCGCGTCAGCTCGTCGCCAACGGCTGCATCGCCGTGGGCGAGGGGGCGAACATGCCGACGACGCCGGAAGGGGTCCGCGTGTTTTCCGAGGCGGGAACCTCATACGCGCCCGGCAAGGCGGCGAACGCCGGCGGCGTGGCGACCTCGGCCCTGGAGATGCAGCAAAACGCCAGCCGCGACGCCTGGACGTTCGACTACACCGAACGTCGGCTGCACGAGATCATGAAGGAAATCCACCGGTCCTGCTACGAGATGGCCGAGGAGTTCGGCAGCCCGGGCAACTACGTGATCGGGGCCAACGCCGTGGGCTTCATCCGCGTCGCCGAGGCCATGGTCGCCTTCGGATTGATCTGACCTGACCGAGTCGGATGCCGCACGCGCCGGCGGCGGCGGCGCGTTACAATCCCGAAGCGCCAGGGAGTGAATGAATCCCTGACGCATGCACTCGATCGCGCTTCGGGCTTGTAGGGCGCGTGCGCAACCCGAGCGTGAGCCGCGCTCTACGTTGGCTTTCGCGTCCTCCCACTCCCAAGGTTCCGATCATGTCGAAGCCAGCCCAACGCGTCGAGACCACGGTTGTCGACCCGACGGTCGCTCCGGCCCCCGGGGCCGGCGGCTGGGGCTGGACGCTCTTGCTCGGCGTCGTGCTGACGGCCGTCTATCTGTCGAATCGAATCGACCCGATCGGTTCGGAGGACACGGCGGCGGGCGAGTTGCTGCCGATGGCGATCGCCCGCGGCGACGGCCCCTATCTCGACCGATTCGCGCCGGTCTTGATAGACCGCGGCGGCGGCCCGCTGTCATGGGCGATGCGGCGGTCGCATGGCCATATCATATCGCGTTATGCGATCGGTCCGGCTCTCGTCAGTCTCCCGCTCGTGGCGGCCCAGCTCGCGATCCTCGACCGGATCGCCCCGGGGTGGGACCGAAACCCGGGGAGGGCGTTCCTCCGGGCCGGCCGGATGTCGAAGGTCGCCACGGCGCTGATCGCGGCCTTGACGGCGATGGCGATCCACCGCCTGCTGCGCCGGCTCGGCGTCGGGCCGATGGCCGCGCCCGCGACGCTCGCCGTGGCCCTCGGGTCGAATCTTTGGATGATCGCCAGCCAGGCGCCCTGGGAGCACAGCCCGGCGGTCTTGATGCTGACGCTCTCGATGATCTTCCTGACGCCCCCGCCGACGAGCCCGGCGCGGCTCCTCCTGGGGGGCGCGACGACGGCGATGATGGTCTGCTGCCGTCCGCTCGACCTGATCTTCGCCGTGGCCCTGATGCTCCGCGTGGCCTTTGAACGCCCTCGCGCGCTCGCCTGGTTGTTGCCCGGGCCGATCCTCCTGGGATCGGCCCTGCTCGCCTACAACCTGTGGTTCTTCCAGTCCGTCATGGGCGGGCTGTCGGAACTCGAAAAGCTCCACCCCCAGCTCCACGGTCGCGACGGGACCTGGTCGGGGAGCTTCGCCGAGGGGCTGGCCGGGACGCTGTTCAGCCCGAACCGGGGCCTGTTCGTCTTCTGCCCCTGGCTGGTCCTTGCGCTGGCGACCCTGCCGGCGACCATCGGCCGTCTCCGATCCTGGCCGCTGGGCCGCTGGATGCTCGGCGCGCTGGTCGTCGACCTGGTCATGTTGTCCAAATACTCGGTCTGGTGGGCCGGTCACAGCTTCGGACCGCGCTACTGGACCGACGCCATGCCGATCTTCGCGGTTCTGCTCGGCTTCGGACTCGAATGGGCCTGGGCCCACAGCCGACTCTTGGTTGCGGGCTTCGTCGTGACCATCGTGCTGGCCGTGACCGTCCAGGCGATCGGGGCGTTCTGCTATCCGAGTTCGTGGAACATCGCCCCGATCGACGTCGACCACAAACCGAGTCGCGTCTGGGACTGGGCCGACAGCGAAGTTGCGCGGGGCCTTCGCGAAGGCCGTCAGCCCTGGTCCCAGATCAACGACCCGATCTGGCCGACGGGTCGCTGAACCGGACCTAGAACGTCACTTCTCCAGTTGCAGTCCGGCGGCTTCGGTGACGCGATCGAACCAGGCGCGGGTGGTCGTGAAGCTGATCAGTTGCACGACGTCGCGGGGGCCGGCCAGCTTGACAGCCGCATCGACTTCAGAGTCGGTCAGCACGACGGGCGAGGCGGCCAGCTTGCGCGCCACCGTGAACATCGCCCGATCGACCGGTGAGAACTCCGACCAATCGCCGTCCAGCGCGGCGATCTGATCATCGGTCTGGCCCAGTTCCTTGAGACGCCGCTGCGCCACGCCGGCGGCGTACCAGGCGCGGTCCTGGCGGGCGATGATCCAGCTCGCCTGGGCTTTCAGCAGCGGCTTGAGGTCCCCCTTCTCGTCAGCCGCGAGGACCGCGGTGATCCGGTTCGCTCCCTCGCGCGGGAAGTTGGCGGCCAGGCGGACCCATTGCGGCAACGGCCCATCCGGCAGGGTCGACGACACGATCGCGCGGGCCTTGGCGTCGTCCACGAGCGGCAGACGCGGGGTTCGCGCGCGGGCGGTCTCCAGCGCCTTCGCGACGTCGGCCCGGGATTCGAGCGGCGGCCGATTGCAGACCGTGAGCTTCGTGGGCTCGCCGGTCTTGGAATCGTTCACCACCGGCGCGACCTTGGTGATCAGAGACTGGAACTTCTCGGACGTCGGGGTCAAATAGGTGTGAGCCGCAGCGGGAGCAGCCGGGGCGGCGACCTCGCCACTCTCCGTCCGCCTGCCGAAGCCGCCGCCCCCCTGCGATTGGGGAACCCCGGCGCCTTCCTTCCAGCGATTGATCGCGTTGTTGCCCGCGACCGAGAGGATCATCTCAAGGATTTGCAAGTCTTGATAATCCTTGCGGAGCCCGTCGATATCGGCGTCGCTCAGCGTATGCGGCTCATACGTGAGCTTGCGGGCGAAGGCGAAGGCCTTGCGCTGGGCGGGGTTGAACTCCGACCAGTCGCCGTCCAGCGCGGCGATCTCGTCCTCCTTCAAACCGGCTCGCAAGAGCTTCCCTTCCTGGTGCCCCAGGCAATACTGGCAGTTGTTGGCTCGCGAGGCGATCCAGAACAGCTCAACCTTGAACGCACCGTCCAGCGACATGTTCGGGTCGGCGTTGCGGGCGAATTCCGGCCCCGCGCCCGCCGGAGCGGCTCCCCGGTTCGCATCGCCTCGAGCCCGACCGGCCGCGTTCCCGGCCGTCGCGGGCCGATTCCCACCGTAGCCGAAACCCTCGCCGGCGGGCAGATAGAGCGCCCGGATGCGACTCTCGTAGCCGGCCCCGCGTTCGCCGAGCTTCGCCTTCTCGGCCTCGGTCAGCTCGGGGAGCGGAATCCGAGGCTTGCGAGCCTTCATGTCTTCGATCAGCCGCTTCATTTCGGGTCGCGTGAGCGGTACGGGACGGGGCTCGTCTGCCTTGCCGATTCCGGCCGAAGCGAACATCAAGCCCACCGCCAAAGTCGCGGTCTTGCGCATGGGGTCTGTCCTTTCTGAGAGTCCGACGTGAGGAGGAAACTATTATGACGCCGTGGGAACACCCGACCTCATGAAAATGAAGTCGCGGTCGGCGGGGTCCGAGTACAAGCCCGAAGCGCCAGCGAGTGCATTTGCGGTCGGCCGTTCGAAACCCTGCACTCGCTGGCGCTTCGGGCTTGTACTCGGGCATGCGCTGGTTCGTCTCAAGTCTATTTGCCAGAGCGGCACGAGGTGATGGGTTCCGGCGCGTGACGATCAAGCCGCACGGCAGTCGCGGCCCGATCGTTTCGAGTTCAATTCTCGAGTCGCAAGCCGGCGGCCTCGGTGAGCCGGTCGAACGACGCGGCCTGGGTGGCGAGGTAGACGACCTCGGCCGTTTCGGAGTCGGAATAGTGCTTGCGGACGGCCTCGACGTCGGCGTCGGTGACGAGCGCCGGGTCGACGGTGATCTTGCGGACGAGGGCGAGGGCCGCCTGTTCGGCCGGCGGGCTGGCGAAGTCGGGCTGGTCCAGGGCGAAGACCTGGTCGTCGCTCAATCCCAGATCGTTCAGCCGCCGCTTGGCGTGGCCGAGGGCGTACCAGGCGCGGTCCTGGCGAGCGCCGACCCAGGCGATCTTGCTCTTGAGGACCGGGCTGAGCTTGCCCTTGGTCTCGACGCGGGCGAACGCGTCGGCCAGCCGCTTGCCCCCCTTGGGGAAGTTGCCCAGCAGCCGCGCCCACTGGGGCGCGGGCCCCGATCCCGACCAGTCGGCGGGGAGCACCGAGCGGGCCTGGGCGTCGTCGGCCAGCGGCAGCCTCGGGGTGCGCTTACGGGCGGCGTCAAGGGCCTTCTCGACCTGCTCGCGCGATTCGAGTTCGCCGCGCGAGGCTGGCTTCGCGCAGACCATGCCGGTCGCGTTCGGATCGAGGGGCGCCACCAGGCTGCGCAGCGACTTGTATTTCTCGGCCGTCGGGGTCAGGAAGACCCGGTGCTTCTCCTGGGGGATGGCCAGCGGGCCGGTCCAGCGGTTCGTCCCGTTGTTGCCCGACACGGTCATGATGATCTCAAGGATCTGCAAATCTTTGTAGTGTTGACGCAGCCGGTCGACGTCGGCGTCAGTCAGCGCATTGGGCTCGAAGGTCAGCTTGCGCGTGAAGACGAACGCGGCGCGCTCGGCGGGGGTGAACTCCGACCAGTCGCCGTCGAGGGCGGCGATCGTGTCTTCCTTCACGCCGTCGCCCGCGAGCTTGACCTCTTGATGGCCCTGGCAATAAGTGCAATTGTTGGCCCGCGACACGATCCAGAAGAGCATCGTCTTGAACGTGTTGTCGACCGTCATCGTCGGGTCGGGCTCGCGCGAGCCGCCGTTGCGGTCGCCGAGGAGGGCGGGATCGATGTGGATCTGACGCAGCCGGCCGTTGTTGACGATGCCGCCGCCCATCCCGCCCGAGCCGGGCCGAGCCTTGGCGGCGGCCCCGCGCGCCTTGGCTTCGGCAAGCTCCTCCTCGGTCGGAGGGGGCAACGGAAGTCGCGGGCGCGACTGCTTCGAGCCTTCAAGCTGTTCCTTCAATTCCTGCCGGGTCGCGGCGACTTTCGACGGTGCGTCCGACGCCGGAGCGTCGTCCGCCAGGCAGACCGCCGGCAAGGCCGCGAACATCGAGGCCGCGAGGACGGATAGCAATCGTAGTCTCATCGGTTGACATCCTCTTTCGAATCGGTGTGTATCTTTTGATCCGGGATGATCAGTCGTCCTGACGCAGAACCAGAAGCTGCGGATGCGTGGAGACAGCGTAGACGGCTTTTTTCGACGTGACCTTGCCCTTGTCGTTCTTCAACTCGAGGACGACGGCGTAGTTGAGGTCGGTCCCGACGAGCTTGCCCTCGTCGTCGGCCTTGTAGCTCTGAAGCAGAAGCCCCGAGTCCCAATCATCGTCGGCGACGTGGATCGAGGGGGTTGATTTCGCGAGGGCGTCGGGCGTCTGGCCCCCCTTCCAGGCGTCGAGCGCGGTCTGGAGGGCCTTGCGGCCGTCGGCGTGGTCGGCGGGTGTCGCGGAAGGCCCGCAGCCGCCGGTTCCAAGCACCAGTATCAGGGCGCCTGCCAGCCACAACGGCCGGCGGGGCGAAAGGGTCCGTTTCCCGTTCAATGCGGAAATCTCCGAACGAAAGGTTGAGATGAGTCGACTCTCGATCAATAGCTGTCGCTGCTGAGGACCTCGCCGCCGTTGCGGGTTCCCAGAGCGCGCCAGGTCGGGATGCTGACCGACGACTTGACGAACCGGACCGAGCCGTCGGCTAGAGTCACGTTGACGCCGCCGGGGTGGCGGCTGTTGGCCGTCGTGCTGATCCGCGACGGCGGGAACATGCACGACCGCGAGTTCGGCGGGCTGCCGTGGTAGTACCGCGTCGACGTGTGCGTGTCCGTCATCCAAGGCGCGCCGCCGTTCGAGTTCCCCTGCTTGGTCAGGTCGAGGATGTTGACCGCCAGGCACTGCTGATACGCCTCGTCGGCGGAAGCCGGGTAGGTGCCCGGACGATAGGTGTCGGACAGCTCAGTCGAGATCGTGTTGCTGAAGTCGCCCTTCACGTGCTCGCTGAAGGCGGCGGTGTTGCTCGTGCCGTCGACCACGCTGGCGATCCGCACGGTGTAGTCAGTGAACAGCAGGCCGTTGGGGGGCGGCATCATGGTGTTGACCTGCGACGTGTCCTGAGTGCCGTACGAGTTGACGATGCTCGTCCCGCAGTTGGTCCGGTAGTTGATGCCCGCCCATCCGACCGGGAGCGCGTCCGCGGAGTCGCTCGGACAGAGGAAGACGTTCACGCTCGTCACCATGGCCGTCGCGTTCGACGCGTGCGACGAGTTCAGACTGAAGTTCATCGAGTTCGAGATGGTCGTCTGCTCCATGTAAGGAAGCAGCCGCGCCTGATGCGAGATGTCGTTCGACGTGTTGGTCGCGACGTTGAGGCCCCGACCAATCGGGAACGCCCCCTGGACGTCGTGGTAGTTGTGCAGCGCCAGACCGATCTGCTTGAGGTTGTTGACGCACTGCGACCGCCGAGCCGCCTCGCGAGCGGACTGCACGGCGGGAAGCAAAAGCGCGATCAAGACCGCGATGATCGCGATCACGACCAGCAATTCGATCAGCGTGAAACCGGAACGACGAGTCATGAAAGCCTCTCTTTACCTGTACGAATGATGAAGCGCGACGATTGTGGACTTCGGAATGCGCGGACGGCGATCATCGGCCCCGTGGGCGACCTCTGTTGGAGAGACGCCCGCGCGGCGCGCAGGGAGTGCAATTGGATCGTGGTCGGTCGTCAAAGCAGACTGTCGCGAGCATGCCTTCTCCGCTCGGGAGAAGGCGCCCCGCAGGGGCGGATGAGGGTCATAGCGGTTCGCGTTGCGTGACGGCCCCGTGACTCGGCGTCCGAAATCCGTTGATGATTCCGACGACCCTCATCCGGCCGTTCCGGCCACCTTCTCCCGGGGGGAGAAGGCTGTTTGCAACAGCATTATTGATATCCAACCGCGACGCGCGAGCAAACCGCGCTCATTCCGGACGGCACGGATTCGGATGAACCGATCTCATGCCCCCTCGGGGGCAGTTCCCTCGACCGATGCTAAGGGCGCGAGAAGCGCGGGATCACCCCATTGAACGCGCAAGCGCGGAAGCGTCAGACAGACGCCGGGGCGGCCGATCGGGGAGGGTGGAAGACGGAGAGCCCGCAGTAGGAAGGGAGAAGCTGGGACTCGTCGAACGGAAGGGGCTGGGAATTCAGCTCGCGTGATTCGGGCCGGTCGATCCAATTCGCCCACAGGCCGTGGCCGTCGATCGGCGCGACGAGCGGGGCCGAGGGAACGGCCGGACTGCCCGAGCAAAAGGCCCCGGAGCACGGTACCGGCGCGTCGGCCGGATTGGACCTTGCGGGGCCGGACTGCGCGAGTTCGGCCAACGCCCCGGCGTCCCACAACTCATCCAGGCCGGCTAATGCGGGGTCGCGCGTCCGGGCGACCCCGTGCCCCTTGCAACCGGCTTGCGCCGGTGTCGGCGCAATCAGGGCGAGGGCCGCCAGCGCGAGAAGCGCCGTCGTCCCAAACCGTGCCGATCGCATCGAGGCGGCCGTTTGCATCATCACCGGATTATTGACTGTGTGTTGGATCTGAGGGGCCTACCAGTGCGAGAGCCTGATCCCAAAGACAGTACAACCCACCCTTGGCGCCTGCAAGAAAGATCTGCGTAATTTTCGAATCTCGTTGATCGCAATCGACAGGACCAGGATGATTCGACCGCCGATCGAGGCTTGCGCGTCGCGTTTCAGCGGGTCTTGGCCGTCTGGGCCTTGATCAGGGTGGCGGCCGCCTCGCGAACGGCCGACGCGGCGTTCGGGTCGGAGAACGACTGCGGGAACGCGTACACGCCGTCCATCAAGACGATCAACTGTTCCGTCAACACCTCCGGCCGCGACGCCCCCAGACGGCCGCACAGGTCGAGCAGCCGCGCCCGGACCTCGCCTTTGTGGGCCGCGATCACCGCGTGCGCGGGGTGGCCGGCGTCGGGAAACTCGGTCGACGTGTTCAGGAACGGGCACCCCCGGTGCTCGGGGTGTCGCACCTTCTCGATCGTGGCCGCGATCAGGTTCCACAACCGCTCGCGGGGGTCGTCGTCCGCCCCCGTCGCGCGATCCCACCAGGCGAAGAACCGCCGGTTCCGCTCCTCCAGGTAGGCGACCACCAAGTCGTCCTTGGAGGCGAAGTTGCGGTACAAGCTCATCTTCGCCACGCCCGACCGCGCGATGATCGTGTCGATTCCCACCGCGCGAACCCCCTCGCGGTAAAACAGGTCCGTCGCTACGTCGAGGACACGCTCGCGCGCCGTCTTCGCGGGTTCCAATGCTCTCGCCTCCCTCGCAACCGAATTGACATGAGACAGACCCGTCCGTAACATCATCCCTGAAGCGGGCCACCGGGATCAAGGGGTGAGAGGAGATTGGGAGCCATGTCGACGCGGGGATCGCTCCATTACGCCTGGATCGTCGCCGGGGTCACGTTCCTGGTCCTGCTGGCGACGGCCGGGGTCCGCTCCGCGCCCGGGGTGTTGATCGTCCCGCTGGAGCAGGAGTTCGGCTGGAGCCGGGCGACGATCTCGCTGGCGATCTCGGTGAACCTGGTCCTCTACGGCCTGATCGGGCCGTTCGCGGCGGCGCTCATGGGTCGCCTGGGTTTGAGGAAGACGGTGCTGATCTCGCTGGTCGTCGTGACGACCGGCGTGACGTTGACGACGCGGATGACGGCCGCCTGGCAGATGATTTTCCTCTGGGGCGTGGTCGTCGGCGGCGGGACGGGCATGACCGCGATGGTGCTGGCCGCGACGGTCGTCAACCGCTGGTTCGTGGAGCGCCGCGGCCTGGTGCTTGGAGCGCTGACGGCGAGCGCGGCCACCGGCCAGATGGTCTTCTTGCCGCTCCTGGCGTGGATCGTCCAGACGCTCGGCTGGCGGCCGGTCTCGCTGCTGGTCGCGGGCGCGTCGGCCCTGGTGATCCCGCTCGTCGCTCTCTTCCTGCGCGATCAACCGTCGGACGTCGGCTTGCGGCCTTACGGCGCCCGGCTTGACATGGAAGAGGCGGTTCCGGTCGCGTCGAACCCGGTGGCCGACGCTCTTTCGGCCCTGCGAGACGGCCTCCGCTCTCTCGATTTCTGGCTCCTCGCCGGCAGCTTCTTCGTCTGCGGGGCCAGCACCAACGGGCTGGTCGGAACCCACCTGATCCCGGCCTGCCTCGACTACGGCATCCCAGAGGTCCAGGCCGCCGGCCTGCTGGCGACGATGGGTTTGTTCGACCTTGTGGGGACGACGGCCTCGGGGTGGCTGTCGGATCGCCTCGACAACCGGCTGCTGCTCTGCTGGTACTACGGGCTTCGCGGCCTGGCCCTCGTGTTCCTGCCCGTGGTCCTGGGACCGGCCTCGTGGGGCCTGCCGATCTTCGCGTTGATCTACGGACTGGACTGGATCGCGACCGTGCCGCCGACGGTCCGGCTGACGGCCGACGCCTTCGGCAGGGCCCGCGCCGGGGTGATGTTCGGCTGGATCGTGGCGGCCCACCAGATCGGCGCCGCCTCGGCCGCGCTCGGCGCGGGCGCGATCCGGTCGTGGACCGGCGACTATCAGCGCGCCTTCCTCACTTCGGGGGCCCTCTGCCTGATCACCGCCGCGTTCGTCCTCCAGATCGGCCGCACTCGCACGGAGCCGGTCGAAGACGTTCTGCTCGACCCCTCGCCCGAGCCGGCGCTGGGATGATGACGACCAGGGTCAAGGCTTCCGGACTGTTGATCCTCGCCGGCCTGGTGGTGCTGACCGTCGCCGCGTTGAAGCCCGCGGCCCCCTACCACCCGGTCACACCGACCATGAGAACCGCCGCCGGCGCGGCGACCGGCCGGCGCGTGACCTCGCTGGAGGCGATCGGGTCGGACGGCCGATCCCACGCGCCGGCGACGGAGGCGATCGACCGCCCGCTCGTCTTGATCTTCATCCAGGACGGCTGTCCGTGCAGCGAGTCGGCCGACCCGTATTTCCAGGCGCTTCAGGCCGCCTACGGCGCGCGGGCCTCGTTCCTCGGCGTCATCGACGGCGACCTCGCCACAGCCCGCGACTGGTCCGCCCGCCACGGCGCCCGCCACCCGATCCTGGCCGATCCCGACAAGCGGATCATCACGGCCTGCGAAGCCGAGCGCTCCGCCTACGTGATGCTCGTCGCGCCCGGCGGGGCGATTGCAGAGCTTTGGCCCGGCTATTCGGCGTCGACCCTGACCGAGATCGGTGCGCGCCTCGCGCGGCTCACAGGACTCGGCGAAGTCCCGCTCGCAACCGAAGGTGCGCCGACGGAGATGGTCTCGGGCTGCTCGTTCTGAGCGAAGCTCGGCTCCGGACGCCCGAACTTTCGAAACAAAAAACGGGGCCGAGTCCGCGACTTCCCGCATGGTAGTGTCGACGGGAAGGAAATCCGCCTCGACGCAGGGCCGACGATCATGGCAAACCGACAACCCGCCTCCGCGCTGCGGCAGTTACGAACCCTGTTCGCCGAGGGGACGACGACGGGCTTGACCGACAGCCAACTGCTGCGGCGGTTCGCGGCCAAGCGCGCCGAGTCGTCGGAATCGGCCGCGGCGGCCGAGATCGCCTTCGCGTCGCTGGTCGACCGCCACGGGGCGATGGTATGGGGCGTCTGCCGCCGGGTTCTTCGCGACAATCATGAAGCGGAGGACGCGTTCCAGGCCACGTTCCTCGTGCTCGTTCGCCGGGCCGGATCGGTGCGCGTGGACGAGTCCCTCGGCCGCTGGCTCTACGGCGTCGCCCATCGCGTGGCGCGTCGAGCACGCTTCGAGACGGAACGTCGCGCGAATCGGCCCGGCCTCTCCGCACCCGACGCGCCGACCGATCCGGCGGTCGACGTCGAGAGGCGGGAAATCGGCGACGCCTTGAACGAGGAGGTCGACCGGCTCCCGTTGAAATATCGCTGCCCGATCGAGCTTTGCTACCTCCAGGGCATGACCTACGACCAGGCCGCCCGCCAGCTCGACTGGCCGACGGCGACGATCAAGAGCCGGCTGGCCCGAGGCCGACTGCGTTTGCGACGGAGCCTCGTTCGTCGAGGGCTCACGCCAAGCGTGCTCGCGACCGTCGCCGCCGAATCCCGCGCAGCCGTCCCTCCCGTGATCGTGAAATCGACCGTCCGCGCGGCGGCCTCCCTCGGCGTTGGCGTCATCCCACCGACAGTCACAACCTTGTTCGAAGGAGTGCTGAAGATGATGGCATTGGAGAAAATCGGCCTTGCGGCGGCAGGCGCGGTCGTCGCGCTCGGCCTGACGGCCGCCGGTATGACGCAGCTCCCGCCGCAACGCCGCGTTTCCAGTTCGCAGTCCCCTGCGATCGGGACGAGGCCCCAGGACAAGCCGAACCGGCCTGTCGCGATGGATTCTCGATGGGTCAAGAGCCTCCCCAACGGAGCGACCATCGAGGTCGTCGGGGTTTCCACCCACCCTTCCGGACCTCGCACCTGGTGGCACCCAAACGGCACTCCTCTGGAACAGCCGCCGTGCGACCCGTCCGACGCAAAAATCAGTTCGGGCGACCTGCGCGGTGCTCGTTCGGTCGTGGTGCGAAGCGGTACGTCAAGCGCAAAACCCAGTTCGGACGAATCGTTCGTTGCTCGCTCGATCGTGGTGCGCATCTCGGGTGTGCCTGCCGGATTGGAGCACATGTGGTCGATTCATTACGGCCAACAGGTCTCCAAGGGCATCGCGAAGCGCAACGGCAAAGCCGTGCCCGATCTGAGCGAGTCGACCGTCCTCTTCGAACGAGAGAGGAAATCCTGCACGATCTATTTCCAGGTTCATACAAGTCCCTGGAAGACCATGCGCATGTTCGGCAAATCCGAATCCGCCTCGGGCTCTATCAGCGGACCGAGCTTCATCACCAGTGAAGCGATCGCAACCGAGAAGGGAACGAAGTGGACGATCACCCATAACTTCCCGGACGATAAACCGTTCCGAGTCGTGGCGATCGACCAGAATGACGTGGAGCACCCTGCGAGGAACCACTCAGGACTTGGCGTTCCGAGCTTCCAACAACTCAACATGGAATTCGATCTCCTTCCTGACCAAATCAAGCAATTCCTCGTCCAGACCAGGGGTCTGGAGAAGATCGAAATCCCCAACATCATGCTCGACCCGGCCGGCCCGTCCTGATCGACACTGTGAAGAATCAGGCTCACGGGGAGGGGCTGTCGACGGGTTGGTTTGCGGCCCCGATCCGCTTCGCGCCCACGGCCAGCTCGTCGATCCAGAGCGTCTGATCGTGCGGGACGCCGTGATGGAAGTACGGCGTCATCAAGAACTGGTTGAACTTCATCTTCGGGAAGTCGGTCGATCGGAACACCACGTCGGTTCGCTCGATGACGAGCTTCCCATCGACCCAGCCTCGAAGCTCACCATCGCGATTCGGCTCGTCCCGAGCCATGTCCAGGCTGTTGAGCTTGAACATCGCCTCGACGCAGTGCCATTTCCCGTCGTCGAACAGGACGTCCTGGCTGTCGAAGAACCGCCCGTTGTAGCCCCCCTTGAGCGGTCCTTGGCTCAAGCCGTGTGGCGCGTCCTTGTTCTGGATGTCCTGCGTCGCCAGCCGCAGCTTGCCGTTGACCGGCTCGATGTAGAGCGTCAGGTGACTGGCGGCTGGTCCGTGGTACTTGTCGTTCTCGGTCGTCATGAAGTGGAGCAGATGCGGACCATAGGGCTTGTTCGTCCACGACCAGTTCGGCGACAGCTTGAGGTGGAACCGCAGGTAGACGACCTCGGACGGCTCGATGGAATGACGGACTCCCGATGAGTCGGACGGGATCAGCTTCCCTTTCGGAAAGTGGTACTGGACGGCGTGCTTCCCGACGACCGCATCATCCGACAGCACGAAGCGGCTCCCGTCGTACCAACCTCGGCTCGCAGACTTCGCATCCTCGAACCCTTCGGCGAAGAACAGCGCCCGATCCGCCGTCGAAGTCGGGCCCGCCCATGCGAGCCCCAGCGAGGTAAGCAGGACCGTGTGCATCAGCATGCGACATCCTTCCCGGATAAATGGGTTTGACGACCGACGCCCAGCCTACAAAAAAGACCGCCTCAAGCCATCAGATCCCCGAATGAGCCCTCAACTTCAACGTCCCGCATCTGAGAGACGGCCGCTCCCAGATGATCGACTGAGTCGTCTTCCGTCCGCGTTCTCCGGTCCTCCGTGGTGAGTTTCTTTGGACGTCGGGACGATTTACCACGGAGGATTCGGAGGACGCGGAGAGGAATATCGGGACCATGCACGCGCGGAGCGGATTCCCCGCCGGGTATTTCCTCAGCGACCCGTCACACGTCGTAAATTAGAGGTAGACCCTCGCGGTCCACGGGCTCTTTGACATCTCGGTTGCGGACGAGGGCGATGCACGGGACCGCTCCAATGAAGGCGGTGGAATTCTTGAAAATCGGGACGAACGAATCGGCATGCTCCAGTTTGGGGCGACCGACCTCAGGAAAATGAGCTGACGAGGAGTCACGCGGGCGGCCTCCGAATGGTAGCCCGAAGCGCCAGCGAGTGAATTCCCCGCTGGGCGACCGGAAATTCACTCGCTGGCGCTTCGGGCTTGTATTTCGCTCCCCGATCGTCCCACGAGCTATTTTCAGATCAAGCCAACGGCGATGGTCGGCTCAGTCGAGTCGAAGCGGCGCGAACGAAGCCAATCTCGCCGTGAGGCGGCCTGAGGACTCGCGGTGCGAGAAACGCGCCGAACGAAGCCAACGGCGTCAGCTCCTTCGAGTTGGAGACGGCGCACGAACGGACCCAATCCGCCCGAAGGCGGGATCGATCTCGAAGGCGAGTGTTCCGAAGCCGTCGAGGTCGTGAGCGAAGCGGAGAAACCAGGGCTTTCGGCGCGAACGAAGCCAATCGACCGATGACAACGAAACCCTTCCAATCATGATGGTTACGTCGACGAAAAGGGCGAATGCGCCAGGACGATCAAAGCCAATTTCGGGACGACGTCGGAGCCGGTTGGGCCGATCGCGCCAGGTCCGTTTCCGGCCGGTTGGGCTCGCGCCGGGAGGGGGCCGAGACGAGGAAAACGGCGTGATTTCGGCGCGAACGAAGCTGATCTCGGCGGAGGAGTCTGAGTGGGTCGGCCATGCTCGACGGTGAGCGGCGAGGCGCGAGTTTCCGAACTCAGAACGACCGCGCGAGGCGGTTTCGGCGCGAACGAAGCCAATTTCCGGGGAGGGCGAGGCGGTTAATCCGACGACACTTGTCTTGCCAGCCGGTTCTCCGCGCGGGATCTTGATTGATCGTCTCCCCCGCGAGATGTGGATTGAAGCCGAGACGGACGACACCATGACGAGACGAAAATGGATGCTCCTGATCGGCGCGGTCGCCTTGCTGGCGGTCGGGTTCGAGGTCGTCGTCTGGATGAATCACGGGTCGAGGGCGGCGGTCGAGGTGGTCAACGACGGCGATACGACGCTTGAGAATCTGGTGGTCGGCTTCGGCGAGACGAAGATCGCACTCGGCGACGTGGGGGCCGGCGATTCGGCCCGGGTCTGGCTCGACGGCGATCGGAAGGGGGCGGTCACGTTGGCCTTCACCCAGAATCGCAACCCCCTGACCGGTTTCTTCCTCGACGACGTCGACCTCCGACAGTTGAGTGAGGAGAATCTCAAACTCGTCATCCACGTGCTACCCAACCAGGTGATGCGAAACATCGAAGACGGCGAGGCCGAGCCCACGCCCCTGGCGCGGCTCTGGCGACGGTTCGTCGAGATCATCAAATCCGAGCTGTCCTACCGCCGCTGAGCCTCGACTTCAACACGCCTCGACCCACACACACGGAAAACGACCGCTCAATGGCCCAGACGACACGCACATTCATTGCAATCCCCCTTCCCGACTCAATGGGCGATCGGCTGACCAAACTCCAGGGTCGGCTGGCCCCGCAGTTGCCCTCGGTCCGATGGAGCGAGACGCTGCCGTTCCACCTGACCCTCGCGTTCCTGGGAGACGTCCCTTACGTCGATCTGAATAAGATCTGCGGAGCCGTGGCCAAGGCCTCACGGACCGTCAAGCGGTTCGAGCTGACCATAACCGGCCTGGGCGCGTTCCCTAATCTGGCCAGACCGCGCGTTCTGTGGGCGAAGGTCGAAGGCGAGGGCCTCGCGCTGCTCGCCGACCTCCACAAAGCGGTCGGCGCGGCCCTCGAAGAGGTCGGGTGCATCCCCGAAGACGAGCGGTTTTCCCCCCATATCACCCTGGGGCGGATCAAGCCCGGTCGAAGCGCGGCGCAGCCGAACAGCCTGGGCGCCGTCGTCGCCCGGCACCAGACCTGGTCGCTCGGCGGGTTCAGCGTCGGAGAGGTTGTCACCTTCTCCTCAACCGTCACCCCCGAAGGTCCCGCCTACGCTCCCCTCGCCCGCGCCCCATTGGCCAGCGCGCGAACCCGGACCGACGACTTGACCGAATGACCACCCGGTGCTATCATAGTGATCGCACGTACATAGAACAAGCAAATTCGTAAGGAGCCGACGCCGTGGCCAAGCGACAGGTAGCAACCGAAGTGAAGTCGGCGCCGGCGTCGGCCGAGACGAAGGCGCTGAACACGGCGATCAGTCAGATCGAGAAGACCTTCGGCGCCGGATCGATCATGAAGCTCGGCGAGGGGAGCCACCTGGAAGTCGAGGGGATCTCGACCGGCGCCCTGTCGCTCGACCTGGCGCTCGGCGGCAAGGGGCTGCCGCGCGGCCGGATCGTCGAGCTGTTCGGGCCCGAGTCGAGCGGCAAGACGACGATCGCGCTGCACGCGGTGGCCAACGCCCAGCGGACGGGGGGCGTGGCGGCGTTCATCGACGCCGAGCACGCGCTGGACCCGTCGTGGTGCAAGAAGCTGGGCGTCGACATCGAGTCGCTGCTGGTGAGCCAGCCGAGCAGCGCCGAGGAGGCGTTGCAGATCGCCGAGATGCTCGTGCTGTCGAACGCCGTCGACATCGTGGTGATCGACTCGGTGGCCGCGCTGGTGCCCCGGGCCGAAATCGAGGGCGAAATCGGCGACAGCCACGTCGGCCTCCAGGCCCGGCTGATGAGCCAGGCGCTGCGGAAGCTGACCGGCGGCGTATCGCGGTCCAAGGGGGTTCTGGTCTTCATCAACCAGATCCGCGAGAAGATCGGCGTGATGTTCGGCAGTCCCGAGACGACGCCCGGCGGCCGGGCCTTGAAGTTCTACAGCTCGGCGCGGATCGACGTCCGCCGCATCGGCCCGGTCAAGGACGGCGAGGAAGTGACCGGTTCGCGGGTGAAGGTGAAGGTCGTCAAGAACAAGGTCGCGCCGCCGTTCCGGGTCTGCGAGTTCGACATGATGTACACCCACGGGATCTCCCGCGAAGGCGACATCCTCGACCTGGCCCTCGTCGACAAACTCGTCGAGAAGTCGGGCTCGTGGTTCAACTACGGCGACATCCGACTCGGCCAGGGCCGTGAGAAGGCCAAGGACTACCTTCGCGACAACCCGGCCGTCGCCGAGGAGATCTCGGCCAAGGTGATCGCCAACCGCGCCGGCCACGTCGCGTCCTTCAGCCCCAACGGCGCCGTCGAAGAGGAAGGCCCGGACGAGGATTGAAATCCGACTCCCGTTGTAGCCGGGGTCTCCGACCCCGGTCCGCCGCCCAGGGACCGACCCCACGGAAGTCGGCTACAATGACGGGCCTCAGTTCGCATCCATGGAACGCACACCCTTTGACGCGATATCCGGGGCGATCGGCAGGCAGAGCAGCACCCGCGACTCGGTGGTGAGGGGGACGAGGCTCCCCGGCGGCGAATCGGCGACGGGAAAGAGCGTCTTGATGAGTCCATAGACGTTGGCGGCGCCCTGTGGGGCGTAGGCCAGAGCGTTGCCGCCGCCGGCCAGCACCGCGTCGGGCGGGAACCCGTCGCCGAGGGCTCCGGCGAGCTGGATCTCGCCGTTGGCCTGGATGTCGAACTCCAGCCCGAGCGAGCCGAACTCGACCTCGGTTCTGCGGGGGTCGACGCGCGAGGCCCGGGGGGTCAGCCGGAACTTCATCTCGCGGGACAGGGCCGCGAGCAGGTCGACACCCACGGCCCCTTGCCCGGCGCTGAGCTTCCCCTTGGCTTCGAGCCAGCCCGGCCCCTGCCCCGGCCGGTCTCCCCATCGAGCCTTGTGAACGGCCACCCGGGCCGGGCCGGCCAGCCGATGCCTCGGAAATCGGCGTCCCACCAGCGTGCCCAGGTCGACGTCGAGGAGGTCGCCCGTGAAGTCGCCTTCCCACTCGCGGCTCCCCGACTGCCGGAGCGTGAGCACGCCGTCGACCTTGGCCCGCTCGCCCATCCACCCCGTGGCGTCGAAGAAGACGTTCAGCACCCGGGCCGGGGGCGGCAGCCCCTCCAGGGTCTTGAGCACCAGGCTCGTCCCCACGGGGTCGCTGGCCCTGTCACGGGTGAGGGTCAGCTCGCACCGGGTCTTCGACCCCGGCTCGACCAACCGGTAGGCCACGCGGAGCATCGGCTTCGCCTGGTCGGCCGAGAACGCCCCCGCGACGTCCTGAACCGAGAACCCCAGACCGTCGCCGAGGTCGACCTGGCAGGTCGGGGCGGTGAGGCTGACGTGGTCGAAGGCCAGTTCGCCCGACCGCTGGATCAGGGTCCCGATCTGGGCCATGGCGAGCTTCGGACTCTCGCCGCGGAGGGCCAGGCCCTCGGCGTGAATGGTCAGCTCCCGATCGCTCCGCACCAGCCGGACCATCCCCGCCCGGGCGATCTCGACCAGACCCTTCCCGCGCGGCTCCTCCTGCCGCAGGACGATCCCGCGGTAGACCACCTCGCCAGGCTGGGGATACAGCACGGCGTCGAGCGTGACCTGAAGCCCAAGCTGCCTGCCCAGCACGATCTCGACGTCGCGGATGTGCCCCGGCCGGTTGATCCGCCAGGCGTAGGCCGCCACGAAAACCGTCGGCAGCACCGTGGCCGCGACCAAGGCGGCGGTCGCCAGCCCTTGTCGGAATGGTCGCGAAAGGGGAAACATCCTTGCCTCCCTCGGCTCGATTCGATCGCCGAAGACCCGGTCCCTCCGGTCTCCCGACGACCCCCACGGTTACCATAGTTCAAATCGCCCGATCGCTCAATGAGACTTGCCCCGGAGAGTCAGTTAGAATAAAGGGGGAGGGCAAGCGACCCGACGGAGTGGTTTGGGGGATCGGGAATGGGCGTGGGCGACCAGATTGCGGCCAACGGCTCGGCGGCGGACGTCTCCGAGGAAGCGCGGCTGGCGCGCGTGCTCGAAGCACTTCGGGCCGCGCTCGACGACGGTCCGAACATCGACCTGAAGACGCTCGCGGCCGAGCATCCCTCGATCGCCGACCACCTCCGAAGCTGCCTGACCGTGTTATGCTCCCCCGAGGCATCCGAGAGAGGGCCGTCGTGGGACCCGGAGGCGGCGAACGATGAAGAGCCGATGGTGCTCGGCGATTTCCTGGTCGTCCGGTCGATCGCCCGGGGGGGGATGGGGATCGTCTTCGAGGCCCAGCAGATCTCGCTCCGCCGCAAGGTGGCCCTCAAGGTCCTGCCGTTCGCCGCGGCCCTCGACGACCAGCACGTCCGGCGGTTCGAGATCGAGGCCCAAGCCGCGGCGCAGTTGCATCACGCCAACATCGTGCCGATCTTCGCCGTCGGCTGCGATCGCGGCGTCCACTACTACGCCATGCAGTTCATCGAAGGCCAGACTTTGGCCGCCCAGATCCACGAGCTGCAAGTCGAATCGGGGGCGGTCGACTCGTCGCCGGACAGCTCGGCCACGGCTCCGCAAGGGCCCGCCACGACCGTTTACATACCCGGTCGCCACGGTGAGTCCGAGGCCGCGTCCCCCCTGCCCTCGCCCTCCGACTCGAAGCCCGCGGCGGCCGACGTACTCTCGACTCTTCCCAGGCTGTCACGGTCGTCGCCCCGCAAGCCCGACCATTACCGGACGGTCGCGGAAGTGGGGCTTCAGGCCGCCCTGGCTCTGGAGTACGCCCATCGCCAGGGGGTGATCCACCGCGACGTCAAGCCTTCGAACCTGATGATCGACCTGCGGGGGAACCTCTGGGTCACCGACTTCGGCCTGGCCCGGTTCGGCGAGGACCGAGGGCTGACGATGACCGGCGACCTGCTCGGCACGCTCCGCTACATGAGCCCCGAACAGGCGCTTGGGCAGCGGGCGTTCGTCGACCATCGGACCGACGTCTACTCGCTGGCGGCGACGCTCTACGAGTACACGACGTTGGCCCCCGCCGTCCCGGGGACCACCCACCAGGACATCCTCCGGAGGATCGCCGACCATGAACCCGTTCCGGCCCGGCGGGTCGATCCGAAGGTTCCCCACGAGCTGGAGACGATTCTTCAGAAGGCGATGAACCGCGAGGTCGAGGGCCGGTACGCGACCGCCCAGGAGATGGCCGACGACCTGCGGAGGTTCCTCGAAGACAAGACGATCCTGGCGAAGCCGCCGACGTGGTGGGATCGGGCCGTGAAATGGGGACGCCGGCACCCGTCGCTCGTCGCCTCGGCTCTGGCCACTTTGATGCTGGCGGTCGTCATGCTCGCCGTCTCGATCGTCCTGATCGGCCGGGCGCACGACGCGACCAAGGACGCCCTCGGGCTCGCGAAGAAGAACGCCGAGACCGCCCGGCTGGAAGCCGAGATCGCCGCCGATAACGCCTACTGGGTGCTCAACGGGATCACCGAACCGATCAAGAAACTCGCGAACCCCGATCTCGACCGCGACCCCAAGTTCGTCTCGGCCCGGCGCGACGTCGTCGACGAGGCCGTCTCGTGCTACCACGAGTACCTCAAGACGCTCGAAGGCGAAGGACGGACCGTCGAGGAGGCCCCGGAGATCTGGCTCCGGATCGCACTCCTTTATACCGCGGCCGACGATTTCGAGGGCACGAAAGACGCGTATCGCAAAGCGATCGAGGCCGCCAGAAAACTCCTGGCCGACGGACCGACGGCGCCCCGCTGGAACGAGTTGGGCCGGGGCCATTTCCACCTGGGCGCCGAACTCTGGCTGCATGGCGAGAAAGAGGCGGCGGTCCCTCATCTCCGGGGGGGCATCGAAATGAGCCGGAAGGCGATGAACCTGGCTCCCGACGACATCGCCATCCTCCAGTACGCGGCCTGGCAACGGCTGTTCTGTCCGCTCGTCGAAATCCGCGAGCCCGAGGTCGCGCTCCAGGCGGCCCGACGGCTGGTCGAGGTCACGTCGGAGAAGGTTCACAACCGCAAGACCCAGGCCGGCGGCATCCGGCCGTTCATGACCCTGGCCCTCGCCGAGTACCGCAACGGCAACCTGGAGACCGCCCGCGACGCGGCCGAGCACTCGATGAAGATTCGCGACGGCGGCGACGCCTACGAATGGTTCGTGCTGTCGATGATCCTCGCCCGGCAGGGCGAACTGGATCGCGCCCGCACCCTCTATCACGAGGCCGTCCAATGGACCAAGCGGTACCGCTACGGCGACTTCGAGCTGCACTTTCTCGACGATGAGGCGGCGGTTTTGTTGAAGCCACAACCCGACACGACCGAACCCCCGACGCCATTATCATGAGGCCGGGTGTCCCAATGGCGTCATGATGGTTCCTCGCGCGGGTCGAATGATGAAGGGATCGTGGAGATTCGGGAAACCGACGGCCGGGCCTCTTGGCGAAAATGTTTGCGTTTGTGTATGATGCCCGGCATCCGTCCGAGTCATGAATCACAATCTCTTTGATGCGACCTCGGCGGCGACCGATTCGTTGAGGAAGGTCCGTGATGCGTAGGTTCAGCCTGGGCTCGTCGACCGACCGCAAGATCGTCGTCCTGGAAGTCGTGGGCGCTCGCATGAGCGTCGTCCGGATGAAGCCGGACGGAACCACGACGCGGCAGGAGAAAGAGCTGCCGAGCGAGTCGGAAGCCCGTGCCGCAAGCGAGACGGTCGCCCACGAGCTGCTCGCTCGCGGGTACGTCGAGCACGACGCCAAACGAACCGCCCCGGCCCCGACCTCAGTCTCAGCCAAGGCCGCCGTCCCGCCGCCGAAGCCGAGCAGGCCCGCTCCGAAGCCGGCCCCCCCGGTTCGCGAATTCGACGACGAGCCGCCGTCGTCCCTCTTCGACGACCTCGAACCGGCCTCCGAACCGGTTGCGCCGCTCGCCCGGCTCGCCCCCCTGCCCGATTCCTCTTCCGCGAATGGCGAGCCGAAGAAAAAGAAGACCGGCAAGAAGAAGAAAAAGAAGTCGGCGGGCGAGTCCGACGGGCTCGACAAGCGGGTGCTGGCCGGCGTCGGCGGCGTCGCGCTCTTGCTCGTCTGCGGGTTAGGCTACATCGCATACGACGTCTTCTTGAAGCCCGCCTCGATCATCGGCAAGTGGGGCGGCTCGATGGTCGAGCACGAGATCAGCCGGTCGCTCACCCACACGGGTTACGACCTCGTCCTCGACGCGAAGAAGAATGCGTCGATGACGATTAACGGCGAGTCCACCACGACCGGAACCTACTCCGTGAAGGGCAACCGCCTCAAGCTCATCCTCAAGGACGAAGACGGCGAGACCAACGATCGCGAGTTCAAGATCAAGCTCGGCGCCTCGACGCTCGACCTCATGGACCCGCAGAGCGGCAAGCTGATCGTCCAGTTGATCCGGCTCACCGGCGCGCCGGCGGCCGGCGGCAAGGCGAAGGCCGACGCCAAGGCGGCGGCGGAACTCGTCGACAAGGACGCTGGCAAGAGCGACCCGGCGGCCGATCTGAAGATCGCCTCCGTCGAACTCTCCGCGAAGGACGGCGCGTTCCGGCTTCGCCACCCTCAAGGCTGGGAAACCGACACCGGCGCCCGTCCCGACAACACGTATTCGTACATCATCCTCACCAAGGACCCGGCGAAGATCCAGATTTACGCCGACATCCAGGGCTCGCTCATGTCGGGCTCCGACTCGGCGGGCCAGTTCGAGGAAGGGAGCGAACTCGCGCCGGTGCATCGCGCCCACGAGATGTACAAGAAGGTCGCCGCCGGGGAGCTGAGCGAGTACCAGGAAGGCAAGCCCGACGTCTTCAAGGGCTCGGGCCTCGGCGAAGGCCGGATCTCCCTGTTCAAGGCGTCGGGCGGCCTGTTCGGCTCCAACCTCAAAGGCTACCACGTCACGCTGCTGACCAAGGACCGCCGGCTCTCGGTCCTCGCCTACGGACCCGAGAAGGACTTCGAAAAGCTCAAACCGGCCTACCTGGCCGTCTGCCGCAGCCTCGGACACTGAGAACTCTGGGCGAGAGAACGTATCACCACATCGACAACGACTGATGCTTGCAGCGGCATTTCTTGATCTCCCTCGTCGACCGCCCCGCCGTCAGCCTTGCTTCTCGTGAAGCGCGGCGTGTTCGGCGTCGGTGGTCGGGCGGGTGTCGCGGCCTCGGCCGGTGGTCACTTCCATGCGGCTGAGGTACTTGACGTTCGCGCAGTCGTCGAGTTCGTCGGTGTGGCAGGCGGCGGGGTTGGGGATGATGAACCGGATCGGGCCGCCGTGCTTGGGGCCGAGCGGAACGCCGTTCAGGTGGAAGACGATGACGGCCTCGGCGCGGACCGCCTGGAGCGGCACCGGGACGTGGAAGTCGTCGCGGTCGGCGTGCAAGGTGATGTAGCGCGCCTCGGGCGAAACCTCGGCCAACCGCAGCACGGCCTCCAACGTCACGCCCGACCCTTGCCGATTGGGGTGGAAGCGGGAGATGTCGTCGACCCGGTCGGCGGCGGGGAGACCGGCGAGGTCGTCGAAGCTGAGGCGCAGGGGCTTCGCGACGGCGCCGTCGACGATAAGCAGCGTGGGTTGATCGCTCATTTTCAGTCTTCGCTCGGCTCGCGGACGTTGAATTCGAGCTTCCAGCGACGGTCGTCGCGGGTGCTCCGGCACCAGAGTTCGAGTGCGCCGACCTCGTTGACGTGGGAGTGCAGCCGGACCGGGACGACCGCGCCCTCGGCGTCGCCCTCGACGGGCAAGGCCGTTTCGAGCGGGGCGAGTTCCTGGATCTCTTCCGGGTTCCAGCGGTCGAGCACGGCACCCAGCGGGTCGTCGCGGCGGGTCGTCGAACTGAGGAACCGGAACACGGCCGGCTCGCCGACGATCAGGCCGAGTTCCGAGCTGGGGACGTCGGCCTCGGTCCCCTCCTCCATGCCCATCGGCACGACGCAGAGGGCCTTGACCGGCGGCGAAACGCCTGGCACCGCAGGTGCCGAGGTCTCCAGGCCGACGTAATACGACCGCCCCACGCCCCCCCGAATCCGCACGCCCCGGCCCTTGCGGACCTGCCCGTAATACGCGGCGCCCCGGGCGACCGCCAGGTCCAGGTCGTTCGATCGTAGCTCGGGGACGGGCTTGCCCGCCCACTCGGAAAGCACGTCGAGCACGCGCCCGCGCAGCTCGTTCGACTTGAACACGCCGCCGTTGAACAGGACCGACGACGGCATGATCATCGACCCGCCGGTGTGCAGCGAGCCGGCCTGCTGGCCCAGGAACCGCGCGAGGTGGCGGGTGATCGCGGGGTCGGCGGCGTAGGGCAGGCCGATCTCGGTCAGGCCCACGCGACGCCCGCGCACGGGCTGGTCGGTCGGCGCGCATCGGGGCAGGAAGCCGTCGACCAGCACCGCGTGCAGCGTCTCGCGGGTCAGCTCGGTCTTGATCGCGCCGCCGATGACCTTCGAGCCGCGACCGAGAATCGCGACCGGGGCCGCCGCCTTCTTGGGGTCGGCGAACAGGGTCTCCTTGGCCGTCCGGCAGGCGTGGCCGAGGGCCACCCGCTGGGCCGCGTCGAGCCCGTCCATGCCCTGGGGCAGCGAGCCGGCCACGGCGTAGGCCAGGGCCAGGTCCATGTTGTCGCCGCCGAGCAGGATGTGCTCGCCGACCGCGAGCCGCGACAGGACGAGGTCGCCGGCCTCCTCGGTCACGGCGATCAGGGTGAAGTCGGTGGTGCCGCCGCCGACGTCGCAGACGAGGATCACGTCGCCGACCTTCACGGATTTCCGCCAGTCGTCCCCCCGGGCCGAAAGCCAGGCGTAGAAGGCGGCCTGGGGCTCTTCGAGCAGCGTCACGTGCTTGAGGCCGGCCTTGCCGGCGGCCTCGATCGTCAGCTCGCGGGCCACGGCGTCGAACGAGGCGGGGACGGTCAACAGGACGTCCTGATTCTCCAGGCGGTCGGCGGCGGTCTTGCCGGCGATCGTGGAGTTCCAGGCGTCGCGCAGGTGCTCCAGATACGCGGCCGAGGCGTCGACCGGCGAGACCTTGGCGACGTCGTCGGCCGCCGTCCACGGCAGGATCGCCGCCCGGCGGTCGACCCCGGCGTGCGACAGCCAGCTCTTGGCCGAACTGACCAGCCGGCCGGGGACCTTCGCGCCGTGGTCGCGGGCGAAGACGCCGGCCGCGCGATCCAGCGACGCCTTCCAGGGGAGGTCGAGCGCCCCGGCGGGGAACTCCTTGGCTCCGGCCAGGTACAGGAACGAGGGAAGCAGCGGCCGAGGCGCAACGTCGTTCAGGCCGACGACCTGCGGGATCGGAAGCTGCTCGATCGGGACCGGCGGCGACGACGGATCGGCCGGGCCCTCGCCCGACGGGGCGTAAGCCAGGGAGCTGTTGGTCGTACCCAGATCGACGCCCACGACGAATCGCGACATGCCGGCCTCTTGAATCGAATCGAAATCTTACGACGGCTCAGGATCTCAGAGTCTGTCCCTCAAGCGCGAATTGCGGGAGGGCGAGGCTCCCGCCGAGCCGGTTTTCAACTCCGCGTGCGGCTCGGCGGGAGCCTCGCCCTCCCTCTACGAGACAGGATCTCAGGGGATCTCGACTTCGGCGGGGGACAGCACCGACGAGTCGTCGCGGGCGACCGGCAGGACCGGCAGATGGACCGACCGCACCCGCCAGCCGTGATGCTTGAGCACGCCGTTGAACGGCGCGACGCCGTTGACGTTGCCGATCAGGCGGACGGCGGCCGGGTCGAAATCGGCGGGGATGTGCACCTGGCTCTCCTCGGGGCCGGTCAGGATCGGCTCGATGGTCAGGTAGTCGTGCAGGGTCTTGCGGCACCCCCGGTGGATGTCGCGGACTGCGGCGCCGATCTGGGCGTCGGTGTAGGCGTCGATGTCTTCTTCGAGGAAGTCGACCAGCCGACCGTCGCGCTGCAAGACCGCCAAGATCCGCAGGTCCGGACCCGTCGGCTGACGGGAGAAGAGCGGCTCGACGCGGGCCGCGAAGTCGGCATCGGTCAGGGTCCGCCAGAACGTCTTCAAGGCCAGCACAAACCGATTCAAGCGTATCCCCTAATCTGGCGCGGTTTACCATTGGGTCGCACACGGGACGAGGCCGAATTCCCTTCTCCCCGCATGCGGGGAGAAGGTGCCCTGAAGGGGCGGAGAGGGGGTTTCGAACGCCTCGGCCCTCGAAAATCCCCATGATCCCCCCTCATCCGGCCGTTCCGGCCACCTTCTCCCCTCGAAGGGGAAAAGGCATGCTCGCGACAGCCGGTTTTGTTTGATGGATGGCGCGGGGTCGGCTCGTCCCAACCCGTGCCACCCCAGTATGGCGAGGTTGATTTTATCATTCGAGATCGCCGAAGAAAACGATTCGATTCGCGACCTAGGGTATTATGATAGACTCCTTGAATTGCAGGTGAAGAAACCCGCGCGGTAAGATGGGATGGAAAATACGTGGTTTCGCCGGAGCGGTCGGAGTTTGCGAGGCGTTTGGCGCGAGGCCGGCGTCTTGAGGCTCTGGGGCCCGGTCGAGTCACAATCCTCCCCACGGCCGCCTCGCTGGCTCGTCGTCGGGATCGACGACCGGGAAGCCCGCCGGCCGCTCGCGGAGCCTCGCTGCATCTATTTGGTCGCTGGAACGGGAACTCGAAGGTCGAGGCGTCCCTCTGGAGGAGCTGCCGTCGCTATGAGCACTTTCACAACCCGGGATGACGCGGACGCCCTGCTCGTCACGTTCACCGACCCTTCCGGGCTCAACGATTTCCGCAACACGCCCCTCCGCGACGCCCTCTTCGACCTCGTTCAGTCGCGTTCGGAACCACGCGTCGCCCTCGACATGAACAAGATCGACTACCTGTCCAGCTCGGGCGTGGCGATCCTGGTCGGCCTCAAACGACGGATCGAGACCCGCAACGGCAAGATCGTCCTCTTCCGCCTCCAGTCGATCGTCCGCGACCTCCTCCAGGTCATGAAGCTCGACCGCTACTTCGTCATCGTCGACGATGAAGAACAAGCCGTCGCATCGCTTCGCTCCGTCTCTTCGGTCTAATCACTCCCTTCGCTTTCCTCGCTTCCCTCGGCTTCCGAGCCCCCCTATGTTCCCGGCTCGTATGAAGTCCGTTCACGAGCCGGACCGAACAAGAGAGTCGTAAGCGAATCGTTCCGACAGGGCGCGGGCTCCTTTCCCCTCGGGGAACGGACCGCGTCGGTCGTCGGTCGGCGATTCGCGCGTCTGTCCGTCTTGGCCGGATGACCAACCGAATCAGGGAGGGCGGCTCACTGCCACGAGCCGCCAGGGAAGGGAGTCTTCCATGGGAATCATGCGGAGAGGGTCTAGCCGGCCCGGTTCGGTCCGGCGCAGTCGGCTTCAAGGGCCCGAGGTCCTTGAATCCCGCCAGTTGCTCGCCTCCAACATCGCGGGCTATCTGTCGCCGTATATTCCGAGCGACCTGTACGTCCGCAACCCGATCACCAATCAGCGCGAGTTCGTCAGCGCCCAGTCGCTGCAACGGCCCAACGACCCCAACGGCCCCCTGGTCAGCAACCAGGGCAAGATCGTCTCGGGCAAGGACCGCGCCGGCAACGAGTACACGATCACCGTCCACGGCCCCGGTCAGGTGATCGTCACCGACACGACGCCCAACGACGGCGCCCTCGACGACGACATCGCGACCATCCAGATCGTCGGCTCGAACATCCGTTCGACCTACGTGACGGGTTCGACGGTCGCCTCGGCCCGGACGCTCACCAACGGCGTCGTGAAGTTCAACCAACTGATCGCCGCGCAGGGGGTCAAGTCGATCCAGCTCAACGGCTTCGACCTGACCAGCAGCGTTTCGCCGGCGCAGTCCGCGGCCACCGGCATCTTCCTCCACGGCGGCGTGCAGACGCTCCAGTTCCACGACATCGTCGGCATCTTCGATCAGTCCACGGGCGCCGCGCCGTACCAGATCACGATCGGCGACCCGAACGTGCCGCTGAAAGTCAAGCCGTCGATCTACCTCGACTCGATCTACAACTCGGTCTTCGACTCCACCTCGGACACGATCCCGACGACGCCGATCACGACGCCGTACGTCCAGTTCTCGATCAACGGCACGGTCCAGAACTTCAGCATCGTGTCGGCCACCCAGTCGGCGGTCGCCCCCAACTACATCGCGGGGAGCCAGGACGGAACCGTCGAGACGTGGTCCGGATACCCGGTCTCGGGCCCTCCTCCGGCGGCCTACCAGTTCTTCTACAACATCGTCGGCACGACCGGCCGCACGTCGCTTCAGGCGTTGGCGGTCGACAACCTCAAGGTCCGAGGGTCGGCCAAGAACTTCACGGCGCAGAAGAACACCACTCCGTTCACCTCGTCGGAGAGCGGCCTGCGGTACCTGCGACGGGCGACGTTCGGCGGCAACGCCGACGCGGTGGCCCTCGACGTGAACGGGAACATCGGCGACCTCACGTTCAAGAAGGGTCTCGGCGACCCGACCGGCGTGTACACCGCCTCGGCGACCGTCCCGTCGACCTCTGAAACGGGGACGGCGACGCAGACCCAGCTCCTGCCGGCGACCAACTACGGAATCCCCGCCGGCTCGACGGGATACCCCGCGGCGGGCGATCTCGGCGGCGTCGTCCGGGCCAGGAACATCCGGTCGATCCGGGCCAAGGCGGCCGACGTCCACCTGATCACCGCCCAGAACCCCGACTTCGTCTCGCTCAACCAGCCCAGCACGCCGGACTACGTGGTTCAGCCCGGCACGGCGATGACCAACACGGCCATCACGACCGATGGTTCGATCAACCACGTCAACGTCACGGGCAACCTGCTGAACAGCGAGATCAAGACGGGATTCAACTACCAGACGTACCTCCAGGGGCTCCAGGGGACCCGACGCGCCAGTCGGATCGCCTCGTACAAGCAGAACGGCGACCTAGTCAACAGCGTCGTCTCCGCGACGTACATCCCCGCCAACGGCGTGTACAACCAGGCGACCGGCACCGCGGGGCGCGGCCAGATCCGCGGCCACGTGCGCGGGTTCGCCTACGGCACCGGCGGCCGCACGGCCCTCGGCAACTACGGAGCCGGCGTCTTCGCCCGCTCGAAGATCGGACGCCTGCCGGTCTCGCCCTGAGCCGTCGGCAAACGATTGATCGGCACGGGCTCGCCCCGACCCGTGCCGCCGAACGGTCCAAATACGAGCCCGAACCGCCAACGAGTGAATCCCCATGTTTCGTGGGCGATCCCCTCCCTGGCGGTTCGAGCTGCTCTGCTCCGAGAATTCCGGGCGCGGGGGCGTCGGGAGGGTCATGCGGCCTTCGGGGTCGGGAAGGGGTCGTGGCAGTCGGCGCCGGTGGACGGCATGCGGTGGATCACCACCAGGATCTTATGCGCCACCGCCACCACGGCCTTCTTCCGCCCCATCCGCTTCGCCCAACGGCCGTAGGCGGCTGGCCGCCCACGCGGCTTGCACCAGCGTCGCGCGTGGAGCAGTCTGCACTTCGTGCTCCACGCCTCGCGACGGGGGCGACAAGATCGGGTTCGGTCCGGAGGACCGAGCCGATCGGGGTGCGGGCCAGGTTGCCATGCGGGCTCGAAACGCCACGTGCGAAGACGGCCTCCGCGCCGAGTGCCGCCGATCCGACCCGGCCATACCGAACCCCGACTCCATTTTCACGAGGCCGGGTGTCCCAAAGGCGTCATGGCGGTTTGGACTGGAAGCGTCAGCGGGTGGATCGGCTCACGAGCTTCAACATGTTCTTGTCAGCCCGACGCCTGTTCCTCGCCCCACGACGCCAGGTGCTGGCGGTTGAGCGTGTGGATCGCGGCCAAAGCGGCCTGGACGGCTTCGAGGCTGGTGCCAACGTACTTCTCGACGAGGGCGGAGGCAATCTCGAAGGCAACCACGTTCTCGACGATCACGCTAGCGGCGGGCACGGCGCAGACGTCGGACCGCTCGTACGAGGCGGGCGTCGGGCTCTTGGTCGCCATGTTGACCGACGGCCCCCGCGCGGCGAGGGTGCTGATCGGCTTCTTGAACGCCCGGACGACGATCGGCTCGCCGTTGGACGTGCCTCCTTCGATGCCCCCCGCGTTGTTCGTCGGCCGGCGGAACCCGAAGCGGCGGTCGTCCTCGGCGTGATCGGGATCGAACTGGATCGGGTCCATGACTTTCGACCCGGGCCGGCGGGCGGCTTCGACTCCCAAGCCGATCTCGACGGCCTTGATCGCCTGGATGCTCATGACGGCGGCGGCCAGGCGGGCGTCAAGCTTGCGGTCGTACTGGACGTGGCTCCCCAGGCCCATCGGGCAGCCGGTGACAACCGCCTCGACCACCCCGCCGAGGGTGTCGCCGGCCTTCTGGGCGGCGTCGATGGCCGCGACGATGGCGACATCGGCCTCGGGATTCAGCGTGTAGACCGGGCTGGCGTCGCGGACGGAGAGGTCACGGCTCAACGGCGGAGCGGCGATTCCGCCCAACTCGGAAACGTAGCCGAACACCTCGATCCCCACCGCGCGGAGCAAGAGCCGGGCCAAGGCGCCGACCGCCACGCGGAGGGCCGTCTCGCGGGCGCTCGCTCGCTCCAGAACCTGGCGGATGCCGGTCTGGTAGTTGATCGACCCGGCGAGGTCGATGTGACCGCCGCGAGGCGACGCGGGCTCGGCCAGACGTTCGAGCTTGGCGTCGTTGTTGATCAGGCGGAGGGTGATCGGGGCGCCGGTGCTAACGCCGTGGAAGGTGCCGGAATCGATGATGACCCGGTCGGTCTCAAGCTTCTGCCGCTTGCCTCGTCCGTAGCCCCCCTGGCGCCGTTCCAGTTCGCGGTCGATGAACGTCTTGTCGATCGCGACGCCCGAGGGGAAGCCTTCGACGATGGCCGTGAGGGCCGGTCCGTGCGACTCACCGGCGGTCAGGTAGCGGAGCATGTGCGGGGTCTTTCCATCGACTCAAGAAGACAGGGGACGATCTCGGATCTTCGGCCGAGCCACTCGACTCAGCGCCAGGGGAAGACCTGGCCGGTGAGCAGCTCGTACGCTTCAATATACTTCGAGCGGGTCCGGGCGACGATGTCGGCCGGCAGCGGCGGGGGCGGGCTGGCCTTGTCCCAGCTCGTCGCTTCGAGCCAGTCGCGAACGAACTGCTTGTCGAACGACGGCTGTGGGCCGCCCGGCTTGTACGCGTCGATCGCCCAGTACCGCGAGCTGTCGGGCGTGAGCGCCTCGTCGATCAGCAGCAGCTCGCCCGTGCGGTCGTCGAACCCCCACTCGAACTTGGTGTCGGCGAGGATCAGGCCCTTCGACCGGGCCTCGATCGCGGCTTTCTCGTAGACTTCGAGGCTCAGCCTGCGCAGGGTCGCGGCGATCTCGGTCCCGAGCGCATCGGCCATGACCTCGAACGGCACGTTCTCGTCGTGACCGGTCTCGGCCTTGGTCGCCGGCGTGAAGATCGGATCGATGCGGTCGCTCTCGACCAGACCCTTGGGCAACCTGATCCCGCAGACCGTCCCCGACGCCTTGTATTCCTTCCAGCCGCTCCCCGACAGATACCCCCGGACGACGCACTCGAACGGCGCGACCCGCGCCTTGCGGACGAGCATCGACCTCCCGCGCAGCTCCTCGCGGACCTCGTCGGAAAGCTCGATCGGCAGGTCGGCGACGTCGCTCGAAATCAGGTGGTTCGGCACGCCGAGCCGGTCGAACCAGAAGCCGCTCAGGCTCGTCAGCACGCGTCCCTTGTCGGGGATCGGCGTCGGGAGAACCCAGTCGAACGCGCTGATGCGATCGGTGGCGACCAGGAGCAGCCGATCACCCAGATCATAAACGTCGCGGACCTTCCCCTGCCGTCTGGGAATGCCCTTCAAATTCGTTTCCGAAAGCGCCACGCCGACCAACCTCCACCCGACATCCGTTCATCACCGCGTCAAGCTGAACTTTAAACAAAAGCCCGGCCGGGGACAAGGGCTGGAGTCGATCGTCACGGGCGGAACCGGCCTCGATCGAGAGCCTTGGCAATTTCGGGCCTCGCGGTCAATGCGATGGCGAGGCGGCCGTCGCGCACTTATCCTGGTTTGAGATCGTGAGCAGCCGAAGCATCAACGAGAGGGGATGTGAATCCATGCCGTCGCCGGACGTCGAGAGCCGAAGCGAACCGAAGCCGGAGACGCCTACCGCGAGAGTCGATGCGTCCCCGGCGCTTCTCACACGGCGGAGGCGTCGGCGGTGGCTCTTTCGACTTGTCACCCTGTCCTTCCTGCTCGTCGGCCAGGAGGCGCTGTTTCGGTTCCTGTTCCCGCTGCCGGAGGTGAACGGGTTCAACCGGATTCATTACCAGCAGATGGCGCAGGTGCATCCGCAGCTTGGCAAGGCCATGAAGCGGGGACTGGTGTACGATCGGCTGCTGCTGGAGAGTCGGCCGGACGGGTTCTCGAAGGTCCATAATCTGAACCTCTACGGGTTTCGAGGTCCGGATTTCGCGATCGAGCCAAGCGCGGGGCGGCGGCGGATTCTGGTGATCGGCGACAGCGTGACCGAAGGCCAGGGGGCCGACGACGGGACGACGATCACCGCTGAGTGGTCGCGGATCTTACAGCGCGAGGGGACGGCCGCCGAGGTCGTCAACCTCGGCGTGATCGCCGCGAGCCTGCCGCATCTGTCGATCTTGACGCGCGATGCGGTCTCGCTGCTGCATCCGACCGACGTCGTGGTCGTGCTCTACGCCAACGACCTGCCGGCGCCGGCCTATTTGCCCGTCTTCGACACGCCGGGGAAGCCGTTCGTCGGCGATTCCCGCCTCTGGTGGCGGCCGAGACTCGCCGTCCTCACCAGCCGGGCGATCTTCGAGGAGCCGATCTACCGCCGGTGGCTGCACCTGCCGGTCCAGTTCTTCGCCCCCGTGCCCGATTCCACCAACCCCTGGACCGACCGCAAGGGACGCCCCGACAACCTGTCCCCCGCGCTCTACGACGACATGGTCGCGGGACGGCTCAACCCATGGCTGTACAACCAGTCGGCCGACATGCCCGTCGCGCTCGCACACGATTTCGGCCAGGGGGGCTCGCCGTTCCGGTACCTCCAGCGCATGGCCGAAGTCTGCCAGAAGAACCAGGCGCGGCTGATCCTCGCCTACGTGCCGTTCTGCGGCGTCGTCAACAGCCGTTACGTCCCGTCGCTCGTCGAGCTGGGCATGGACCGGACGATCGCCGAGGCGCTCGCGACCGACCCGAAGTATCGCAGTCAGAACCGGTTCCTGGCCGATCTTTGCCGCGACATGAGCCTTCCGCTGGCCGACGCCACGGCGGACCTCGAAAAAGCCGAGGCCGCCGGGTCGGTTCTGTTCTGGCGATACGACACCCATCCGAACGCCGACGGCTACGCGACGATCGCCCGGCGCATCCACGCGACCTGGCGGGATGCGACCGGGGGTAGGTCGAAAGGTAAGAACTAGCTCACGCGATCACTTCTTATCGACCAGTTCCAGGAACGTGGGGCCGAGGAAGATCCAGTTGGTGGGCGTGTACGAGATCGGGCCGTTGATGCCGAAGACGGCGAGCTGGTAGGACTTGCCCGGCTTGGCGTCCTTGAGTTCGACGCGGTTGGGCGCGTTGAAGCCGGCGGCGATCGGGCCTCCGGTGTCGCCCGGCTTGTACGGGAGCTTGCCGTCGACCCAGACCTCGCCGTAGTCGTCGACGACTGTCTGGAAGAAGACCCGCTTACCCTCGACCTCTGGCGGGAGCGTGACGTTGATCCGGTACCAGCAGAAGCAGATCTGGCCCGTCGAGCGCGCGTCCTTGAGGGTCTCGGGGGCGATCACCTCCCACTTGGTGTCGTCGTAATCAAGCCCCATGGCACGGGGCTCGTAATTATACGTCTTGTTGGGCGAACCGTCCTTGTTCTTGCCGACGACCGGAACCAGTGTGACGTCGTGCCACCGCCACGCCCCCTTGACCGCCTCGACCCCTTTCCGCGTGCGGAGGTCGATCTTCTTCGGCTCGGCCGCGCTGGCCGTCGCCGAAGCGATCACGAAGAGCGCGAGAAAGGAAACGCCCGGCGCGAGCCGTCGGGCGTGAGAGTCGAGTCTCGTCATTTCTTGGCCTCGATCTGCTTCTGCTCCTCGGGCGTGAACCGGCTGTCAGCCTTGGGGCCGGGTTCCCAGCAGGTCTCCAGGGCGCTCGGGCGCGGCGAGTGGACGGGGAGAACGAAGGTTTCGGCCCCCTCGGCGGACTTGTCGAGCCGGCCGCCCGCCTGGCGGACCACCTGCTCGGCGAGGCTGTCGCAGACGGCGACCAGTTGCGGGAACGAGTACGGCGTCGAGTTGAACTTTGTCTGGGTATCGAGCCCGCTCTTGTACTTCTCGGGCAGCTTGGCATAGCCGATCGTCGTGAACAGCACGCCAGCCGCGCTCGACGGGTTGCAGTCCGAATCCTGGCCGCAGCGGGTCGAGATGACGATGGTCTTCTCCGGGTCGCCTTCGCCGTAGAGCAGGCCCATCACGATGTACGCGCCGTTGAGCTTGGCGTCGATGTTGAACTTGTACGGCTCTTTCTCGTTCTTGCTGCACGAGAACCGGCGGTAGTCGCGGTTCTTCTGGTACTTGGCCTCGATCTTGTTCCACGCCGCCAGCCAGTCGTTGGGATGCTCGCGATGCCAGGCCAGGACGTCGCTGATGCACTCGTGATACTGGCTCTTCTCGGGGATGGCGGCGAGCCCGGCGCGGATGATCTTCTCGACGTCGTTCGTGAAGAACGCCTCGGCGTACATGGCGCCGACGAACTGGCCGCCGTAGAGGCCGTCGCCGTAGTTCATCAGCCGGCCGAAGACCTCGCCCAGCCGGATCACGCTGTTCGGCAGTCCCGGAGCGATCAGGCCGGAGTAGTCGGCCTCGATCTGGTAGTCGATGTCGTCGGCGTGGTCGTTGAACGCGGGGTGCCCGCTGTCCGGCGGCGCGACCCCCGCGCGGAGCTTGTCGCGGCCGGCCTTGTTGGCGTGCCAGAGTGGATACTGGCTATTGGCGAAGTCGATCCCCGCCTGGCGGCTGGAGACGTCCAGACCGTGCTGTTCGAGCGTCCGCAGGAACGTCATCTCGACGTAGATGTCGTCCTGGTCGAACTGGTTGACCGTCTCGGGCGTCCACTTGGGGACCTTGTCCTCGGGGACGGTCGTCTCCTGATACCGGAACTCGGTCGGGGCGCCGACGCCGACCCCGGCCATCTGGCCGATCCAGCCGGCCTTCATCTTGTCGAGATACTCGGCGCGCGACAGCCGCCGCGTCTTCGCCTCCTCGGCGAAGAGCGGCGCGACGAAGCCGAGCGTCAGGAGGGCCGTCGCCCCGATTCGGAAATAGCGCTTCATGTATAAATACTCCCTTGTGAGGATCGTTCAGTCGACCTTGCCCGTCGCCGCCCAGATCACGCCCCGACGGAGCCACGGGTGCACGTTGGGGTCAGCGAGCGCCCCGACGTCGTGGCCGAGGACGTTGCTGTAGACGCGGCCCTTGCCGTAAGAGTTGACCCAGATGACCGCCTCGTCCTTGCCCGTCCCCTTGGGCTTGGCGGGATCGGAATAGGCGGTGGCCAGGACCTCGGCGCCGGCGGGCAGCTTCGAGTTCTGATACAGCTCGTCGATCGCGTGGTCGAACTTGACCGCCAGGCCCTCGGAAATCGGGTGCTTGGCGTCGGTCTTCTTGACGGTGAACGCGTGCGCGGGGCCGTGGAAGCCCTGGGTGCGCCAGCCGCCGACGGCCTTCTCGAACTCTTCCCAGTTCGGCTTGGTGAAGGCGGCCGAGGCGAAGTGGTAGGCCACCAGCCCCTTGCCTTCGCGCACGGCCTTGAGGAACGCTTCCTTGTTGGCTTCGGACCATCGGGTCTCGGGAGCGCCCTTGTCGGTGTCCTTGTAGTTGAGCAGAAGAACGTCGTACTTCGCGAGGTTGGCGTCGGTCAGGTCTTTCGAAGGCGTGGTCGTCACGTCGACGGCGATCTTGCCCCCTTCGGACAGGATCGACTTGAGCGACTCGGTCGTCGCCTTCCAGCCGTGATACTCGTCGCCCGTGATGATCAGCAGCTTGACCGGCGCGTTCTCCTTCTTGGCTTCCGGCTTCGCGGCCGGGGCCGGGGCCGGGGCCGCGGCTGCGACGACCAGCTTGGGCTCGACGACCTCATCGAGCGCGATCGGTCCGAAGACGGGGACAGCCATGTCGGCGCCGTCGGTCAGGTTGCAGTAGGGGTCGTAGCCGTGGCCGTACCAGAGGAACGAGCCCGGCGGGACCGGCCCGGAGAGCTTCAGGACCACCGCGTCGCGCGCCTTGCCGACGCTCGCATCGAAGATCAAGGGGATCGCCGAGCCGTCCTCCTTGCGGATCGAGAAGCCCGCGATGTGCCGCTCGGGCCGCAGTCCCAGATTCGAGGTCTCGCCGATGCTGACCTGGTTCGGAAAGCCTCCCGGTTGCCCACCGCCCACGCCAGCCATTCCACCCATTTGCCCGCCGCCCATTCCGCCCATGCCTGCGGCGGGCCCCATTCCCCCTCGTCCACCCATCCCGGCGCGAGCCATGGCGGAGGCGGGCTGAGGCGCGCTCATGTTGACCCCTCGGAACTTCACGACCAGGGTGTTGTTCGCTCCCCGCATGACGCGGTCGAGGGTCGGCGTCGTGGCACCCACCTGCCCGAACAGCTCGCGCTGGGCGATCTTCGCCAATCGCTGTCCGACGCGCTTTTGCCCCTGCGTGCCGACGTGAATTGCGTCGTCAAGTTCGAGGTCGATCACCGAGACGACGGCTGTGTTGGCGATGCTGTCAGGCAACCGGCGCTCGGCGTCCTGGACGGTGTTCCAGCCCTTGGGATCGCCGCCGATGACGAACCGGCCGATCTGCACGAAGTAGAACGGCAGGTCCGGCTGACCGAGATCGGACCGGACCGACGCGATGAAGTCGGCGAACACGCGCTCGTAGATCTTCGACCCTTCCGGCGACGAGTCGCTCTCGCCCTGATACCAGAGCACGCCCTTGACCTTGCCGCCGGCCAGGTTGACCGAACGAAGCATCGATCCGTAAAGGCTGTTCCCCCCCTCGCCCTTCTTGGCGGGGTCCCATCCCTGCATGCTCGTTCCGCCGTGGGCGGTGATCACCAGGCCGACCGGGACGCCGGTGCGCTCGACCATCGACACCGCGAACGGCAGACCCAAACCGGCACCCTTGGTCCGCGTCTTGTGCTGCTGGACCGACCGCTCGGCCCGGTCCTTGGGATCTCCCGAATGGACCGGATCAGGAGAATCGACCAGCCAATGCAGCGGTTCCTGAGCCTGAACCCACTTGCCGTCCATCCCGAGGGCCAAAACCTTCTCGTGCGGCGGCGTGACGTCGATCAGGTCGCCGACGCCTTCCATGTTCGACTGCCCGGCCAGAACCCAGAGGTCGCCGACGAAGATGCCAGGGTTGAACATGAGGGCTTGATGTTCATTGTCCTTGTCGTACATGATCGCGATCGAATAAGGCCCGCCGGTGGGAACCCCGACGATCTTGCCGTCGACCAGTTCATACTGGCGATTTCCGATCGATACGCTCGCGATCTTGCCGCCTTTCAAGGAGTCGTCAAGCTCGATCGGAATCGACGCGACGCCGTTGACGTCGCGCTGGAAGACTTGGTTGGCCACGGGCTGCTTGAGCTGGGTCGCCGAACCGGCAAGGCGTTGCCCACCCTGGGCGAACGCAGGCGTCGCGTTCATCATCAGGACGGCCGCCGCAAGTGCGACGAAGCCGGTGTATCTCATCCTCGATCCCCGGATGGGGGAGAGCCGAGTCGATCTTGGCATGGCTGCGTCATCTCCAGGAGAAGGCGGCGAGACGGCGGGAAGCGGCGTCCGGCGCGGGGATTGGTCGTCGAGTCGACGGAATGCCACATCGTACTCGCCGCCCTGGGGCGAAGAAAGGGACTAAGCCGCGCGGTCGTTCAGGGGCTCGGCCGCCGGGCGCCGCGGGCCTTGTCGAGCAGGAGGACGAGGCGGCGGCCGACGGCTTCGGCCCAGACCTCGGCGCCGGCCGGCGAGAAGTGGCCGTCGCCGATTGCGTTGTTGTAAAGCGGACTGCCCGTCGGCCGATTCCCCGCGCGATCGCCTTCAAGGATCATCGCGATATTTCGATTGATGAACTCTTCGGTCGGATCAAGATACGCCTCACTGCTGCCGTTAAGGATGTTCGAGATCAGCCCGGGATAGTAGCCGGCGAACCGCGCGGAGTTCATCTGGCTGTCGAGTGGGGCGGGGACCACGAGGAGGAGCAAACCCCGACTGCGACAGACTTGTTGGATTTCACCCAGCCAGTACCGCCCCTCATCCCAGTCCCCCTTGCCCCGGGCCACCTCCAGGATGCCGCCGAAGTCGTTGGCGAAGACGCTCATCACGACGAACTGGGGCTTGAAGCGGTCGGCGAACTTGAGGAGCGAATAGTAATACTGCTCGGGCGAGTAGCCGAGACAGCCGGTGTTCAAGATCGAAACGCCGGTCTTTTCGTGGTTTTCCAGGTAGCGCCGGAGGCATTCGGGCGGGGTGTGGTCGTCGTCGATGAACATCCCCTGCATGTACGAGTCGCCCAGGACGATCCCCCGCAGCGGGGCCGACGGATCGGGCTCGGGCCCGCGCAGGCCCCACGAGTTCGTGGTCTGGACGGACGTCGTCACGATGATCCCGCCGGTCCCCTGAAGCACCTCGGCAAGCTCGGGGCGGTCGGGGACGATCAGGAACGTCAGGGGCGATCCCTTGGGGGAGACGTTCCGCACCCAGATCGACCGCGTATTCGGCTTCAGGCAGTAGGAGCGGCCGGCGTCGTCGGGCTCGAAGACGGTCGAGGGAAGCAGCAACGTCTGGTCGAAGTTGCCCCAGCGGAGCAGGCCGGCGTCCGGGTCGCTCCCCGCGTATCGAAACAGCCGCTGGATCGGCTCATCCATCGTGGGGAAGGCGTCGCGGAACTTCCGCGCGGCGTCGTCGACCGCCTGACGCCGATCGCGTTCATGGCGGGCGTCGACTTCCTCGCGCGGCACCGGCAGCCCGACGGCCCATCGCGCCGACTGGCGCGCCCGATCGGCGACCGAGGCGACCAGGTGACGGCCCCGGGGAACCGCTGCCAGAATTCCGGCGACCACGATCAACGTCGCCACCACGATGCCGAGCTTGAACCGTCGCTGAAGCCGCCGTGAGCGTTCGACGCCCCCGAGAACCCGCTGGTCGGCCCGGGCGGGCCGCCGCATCGAAAAGAAACGCGCCATCCGGTCCTCACACGCGAATTCGAGTGTCCACTACGGACCTTATTGTGCGTGAGCCGACGGCCGCGATCAATGCCGCCGCGGCCCCCTCGTCACGCGCGGTTCGGAGGGCAGAATTCGAGCAACGAAACTCGTCCCCGCCAGGGGCCGACATGGTGGGCGAGGCGGCGCGCGGCCCGGCGGAAGACGCTCAGCACGGCGTTGAAGTCGGACGGCGAGACGTACGATTCGCGGTTCAGCGACTTGACGTCGCGGCGGGCCAGGATCGCCACGCGGCGGCGCGCGGCCGGCTCGGCGCGCTCGACGTCGCGGAGGATCAGAGCCAGGTCGTAGAGATACCGTTTCGTCGCGTCGAACGGCGCGGAATCAAGGCCGTCGAGCCGGCGGGCCGCCTCGTCGGCGCGGCCCTCCAGAAGGTCGTCCAGCGCCAGCCAGAGGATGTGATCGCTCGTGCCGTGGGAAGCCGGAAGTTCGAGAGCGTGACGGCTGACGCGGGCCGCCTCCTCGTCCCGACCGAGGGCGCGGAACGAGATGACCAGGTTGACGAGCATCCAGGGCTCGACGTCGGCGCGGTCGGGCCAGTCGGCGAGCCAGCGGACGGCGGCGCGATTGCGACCGAGGTTGGTGAGCGCATAACCGACCATCCCCCAGCACCATGCATGGCCGCGAAGCGACGCGCGGTGACGCCGGATGCTGGACGAAAGCCGAAATCGGCGGCGCGCCTGGCCCAGGGCTTTGATGTACGCGGCCAGGGCCTGATGCGCGGACTCGCCGCCGGCGGCCAGCAGCGGGGGGAGCTTGCGGGCTTGGCGCCAGTCGCGACGGCCCCCCCATCGCTCAGCCCAGATCATACCGATGGCCGAAGCGGCGTCGGGCCGCTCCAGTGCTTTGGCGTAGGCCGAATCGGCGTCCTGCCCCCAGCCGGACCTGGTCAAGGCGTCGACGGCGGCGCGGAACGGCCACTCCGACCCGACGTCGCCCGCGAGGCTGAGCCGTTCGAGCGCCTCGCGGGCCGCCGCGCGGTCGCCGGGCTCGGCGCGGGCGGCGTGCCACTGGACCTCGCGAGAGATGACGAAGGCGCCGCCGTCGCCGTGGGTTTTGAGCGCCTCAAGGGTGGTCCTCGCGGCGTCGATCTCCCCATCGGCCAACTCGAGATCGAACAGGTTCATCGCGGCGAATTCGTGCGAGGGCGCCAACTCCAGGGCGCGACGGAAACTCAGCTTCGCCCCGGCGGGGTCTTCGGCGCGGAGCAGGGCCTCGCCGCGGTAGGCGTGGGAGACCGCGTCGTCGGAAGACAGCCGGACCAGGCCCTCGGTCGCTTCGAGATACTCGTCGTTGGAACCGGCGTCGCGAACCCACTCGACGAGCAGATTCCACCCCCAGTAATAGCCGGGGTTCTCGTCGAGCACCGGGCGCATCCGGGCGACAGCCCCGGCGAGGTCGCCGCGACGGGCGGCGATCCACGCGGCGCGGCCCCGGAGCGTGAGCGGCGGACGGTCGCCCCACGACGGCGGCCGGCAGGCAGCCTCGGCCTCGTCGAATCGGCCCGACTCGGCGAGAACCTCCGCCTTCAGGTCGTGCGGCTCGGCGCTGCGAGGGGCGAGGGCGGCGGCGCGGTCGAGCGCTTCGAGCCGCTCGTCCAGGGTCGAGGGCCCGCTGAGCATTCGCGCCAGCGCCAGCCAGGCCCGGCTGTCTCCGCGCCGCTGCTGGGCGACCTCGCGAGCCAGCTCGGCCGTCGCCTCGGGCCGTTCCAGCTCACGCGACCAGACGGCCAGGGTCCGCCAGGCCCACTCGTACCCCGGGTCGATCCGCAACGAGCGGGCCATACGCTCGACCGCCGCTTCCTTCTCACCCAACAGCCAGAGCGTGTCGGCCAGGTAGCCGTGATTGACGGCGTCGAGCGGTGAGTAGGCCGCGGCGCGTTCGAGAACCGCGCGCGACTCCTCATTCTTCCCCTCGCGTTCCAGCGCTTGCGAAAGCTCGCGGGCGGCCGTGCCCCAGCCGGGGTTGATCCGCAAGGCGCGGCCGAGCGCCTCGTGCTCGCCGTCGCGGTCGCTTCGGGCGCGGCAGACGGCGGCGCGGTCGAGCCAAAGCCTCGGCAGCAGCGGGAACCGCTCGACGGCCTGGCGGGCCAGGGCGTCGGCCTCGTCGAGGTCGCCCCGACCGATCCGCTCGCAAATCACGGCCGACCAGGCATGCCAGAGGTCCGGGCGCGCCTCCAGGGCACGGAGGAGCGTGGCCAGAAGATCGTCGGGGCCGAGCGTACCGTCGGCACGGCGAGCGAACGCGAGCAGGCCGTCGCCGAACGTGACCTGCCGCGCCAGCTCGCTCTCGATGAACGCGAGCGCTTCGAGCCGCTCGGACTGCGAGTCGCAGGTCTCGATCAGGCGGCTGACGGCCGACTCGTTGTCAATGTCGCGGCGGATCGCCTCGCGGTACGCCTCGCGAGCCTCGGCGAGACCGCCGGCGTGCTCGAGAACGATCCCGCGCACCGACGCCTCAACCGTGCTCAGCGGCTCGATCGCCGAGGCGATCTCCATCTCGGCCGCCGCCTCGTCGGCCCTTCCGTGCTCGCCGAGGAAAAGCGCCAGCTCGCGGCGCCCCCAGGCGTCGGCCGGGTGGACGTCCAGAAGGCGGCGGAGGGCGAGTTCAGCCTCGTCAGAGCCCTCCGCGCGGAGCCGCTCGATGAGGGCCTGGTTCAGCGCGTAGTTGTGCGGCGACCGCTCGCAGGCCTGCGTCAGATGAGCCAGAGCCGCGGACCGGTCCTCGGTCTCGGCCAGGAGCCGGGCGACGGCGCGGTTGGCGTCGAGAACGGCGGGCTCGGCTTCGAGAACCTCCCGCCAGAGCCCCAGCGCGGCGACGAGATCGCCGCGATTCGACGCCAGACCCGCGGCGGCGCGCAGCCAGTCGCCGCGTCGGCAATGGCCGCGCGCCTCGTCGAGCCGTGCGGCCGCGCGGTCGAACTCGCCGGTCACTGCGTCGGCCTCGGCCGCGAACAGGATCAGCTCGCCGTCGTCCGGCCGAAGCCGCAGCGCCTCGTCGAGCACGGCCGCCGCCTCGACGGCGCTTTCGAGGATCGAGAGCGCCTCGTGGAGCGTCCGCGCCGGCTGCGACGATATCGCCCCGAACCGTCGGCAACGCGCCGCCATCAGCCTGAGCGGCTCATCTTCGCGGTGAACGTGACGGGCCGCGCTGAAGTAAGAGCGAACCAATCCCTCGTTCTTGTCTTCAAGGCACGAGGCGAATCGATAAAGCTCGATCGCGCCGTCGAGCCGGCCCGCGTCCCACGCGATGCGGGCGAGAACGTACAGGCCGAGTGCGTCGGCCGGGCGGGCGCGAAGGGCCCGGCGGGCGAGCCGCTCGGCGGCCGGGTGCTCACGCGCGTCGGTCAACAGCTCCTGGGCGTACTGGCGGCAAAGGATCGGGTCGGCCGAACGGCCGGCGCAGACCTCGCGATAGAGAGCCAGTCGGTCGTCGCGCCGCCCCAGCTCGCGAAGGCACGAAAGCTGCGAGAGCCGGAGGTTGACGTCGTCGGGGAAGGCCGCGCGCAGCGCCTCAAGGACCGAGAGCATCGCCGGCGCGTCGACGTCGTAGATCGCCAGCAGTCTGCGGGCGTGGTGCGTCAGCCGGTGGCCCGGCGCCTCGGCCCGCAGCGCGTCGAGCGCGGCCGCGGCGGCCTCGCGGTCATGATCCCGGAGCGCGACCTGCATGCGATTCAGGTGATCGTAGAGGTTCGACTCGGGCAGATCGAGGCCGTCGAACAACTCGGCGTGATCGCGGGGGATCATCGCCATCCCGCGCGGGCCGACCGATCGATAGCGTTTCAGAAAGGGCTCGCCCAGCGCCTCCCCCTCGTGCGGCAGGGTGGGGTCGCGGATCAAGAGCGTCCCGCGCCGGGCGTCGTAGCCGATGACGGCTTGAAGGTGCGCGCTCTGGGTCTCGACGGTCGTCAGCGTGAACGGAACGCCCCGGTCGAGCAGGGCGAGAGCCGAGTCCCAGGTCACGGTGAACTCGCGGGCGGTCCAGCCGTTGGCCTCGGCCCACGAACGCTCAAGATGGTCGGGCGTGCCATCGTAGCAGATCTCGCCGGCGACTTCGAGGTGGTCGGCCTCCCTCCCCCAGAACCGGGCCAGGGCCGAGAGCGTCGCCGGGCCGCACGTCTGGTGGTGCTGGCGGACGAAGCCGACGGCGAGGCGGACGCGGCGGTCGTCGACGTCGGCGGCCTCGATCCGATCGGCCACGGTCTTGAAAAACGGCTCGCCGCACTCACGCGCGAACGCGACGGCCGACGCGAGGTCGCCCAGACGATAGGCCGCATCCGAGCGGCGGCCGGCGAGCCAGCGGCGGGTCGGCGGGTCGATCAGCGGCGCGAGCGCGGCGAACCGGTCGAGGCTCCGCATCGCGTCGTCGAAGCGTCCCAGCTCGAACTGCACGGTCGCCAGTTGCGCCGAGACCGCCCCGCTGGCGAGCCGGTCGGACGCCTCGGTCAAGAGGGCCACGGCTTCGGCCTCGCGGTCGAGCAGTTGCAGGAGTCCGGCGGTCGCCTGCACGGCCGGGATGTACCAGGGACGCAGCGCGAGGGCCTCGCGCGCGGCGGCCAGGGCTTCGTCGTAGCGGTCCTCCATCTCGAACAAGCTCGACCGCTCGACCCGAAGCCAGGCCCGCCCCGGCGCGACCCGCTCGGCCTCGGTCAGGTACGCCTCGGCGGCGTCGAAATCGCGGAGCGCCCCCAGGGCGATCGCGTGCGACGCCAGCCAATCGGAGCGAACCTCGTCGGTCGCGGCTTCGAGCGGCCCGATCCGCCGGAGGAATTCCCAGGCCGCCAGAGGCCCCCGCCGGCCGATCATCGCCCGCGCATGGTAGTAGCACGCCTCCGGGTCGGTCGGGTCGGCTCGCCAGGCGCGCAGATGCAAGGCCGTACCCAGCCGGAACCCGCCCAGGTGCCTCGCCAGCCGTCCGGCCAGCACCCGCGCGGCCGTCCCGGTCCAGCTCCCGAGCGGACCGACTGCCCTGGCGACCTCGTAAGCCTCCAGGCAGTCGCCTTCCGAATAAAGTGCGCGGACGCGATCCAGGACGTCCTGTCCTACCGTGATCAGCCCCCGCTCCTCGATCATCACCGCCATGGTCCCGTCCCCGGCGTCGTCGTCGATCGGCCGCGATTCGGCCCGAGCCCCTCCCGCGCCCTCGGCGGGAAAAACGTCCATTGGACACACGATTCTAGGACCTGGTTCCCGACCACGGCGGATCGTTGCTCGCGATTTCCCGTTCTCGTAAGGAGGGCGATCGAATCTGGGGACGGACCGTCTATAATGAAGCCCGCAGCGGTCGGAAAGCCGTTTCTCCGGCCGGCGTCGACGTGATTCTCCTCTGTCTGGATCGGCGGGTGATGGCAATCGACAGGCGCGTCGTCTCGTGGATGATCGTGGCGACGTTGACGGCCGGGCTGACCGCCTTCACGACGGTCCAGGCGCTCCACCGTTATCACGACCTGCGGACCGGATGGTCGTGGGACCTGGCGTACTACAACCAGTGGTTCTGGGCGCTCACCGAGGGGGACGGCGTACTGTCGGTCCGGCCGCTCGCCTCGTACGGCACCGAGGGGCCGTCGATCTGGAAGATGAACTACCTGGCGCCGATCCGGTTCATCCTGGCTCCGATCTACAAGGCCTTTCCCGACCCTCGCACGCTGCTGGTGATCCAGAACGTGATGTTCTGGTGGCTGATTCCGGCCGCCTATACGCTGGTGCGGTCGGAATCGAAATCGGAGGCCGTCGCGCTGTCGGCGGTCGCCCTGGTGCCACTCACCCCCCTGCTCTGGCCGCTGGTCTGGAACGATTTCCGCGAGCTTCAGCTTGTGTTCCCGTTCGTCCTCTGGGCGGTCCAGGGCGTGCGAAGCCGGCGGCTCCGGCTTACCGCGGCGGGCGTCGCGGGGATGCTTGCGTGCCGCCAGGAATTCGCGGTCGTCGTGGCGTCGCTCGCCTTCCTACCGGCTCGCGAGCCCGAAGACCTTTCGCGGAAGACCGTCTGGCGGCTGGTGCTGTTCGACGTCGGGCTGGTCTGGCTGCTGTTCGGTTTCTTCGGTTATCTGAAGCTGATGGTCGGCAGCTACGCCCCCGAGAGGTACATCGACCAGTTCACGGGCCCCAAGGCGACGATCCCCCAGACGCTCGAAACCGCCGGCGACATGCTCTGGAACGGCGCGGGCGGGTGGCCGTTCTTCGCCCTCTTCGCGCCGGGGGCGGGCGTTCTGGCGCTGCCGTGGATCTGGAGCCTGTGCAACGGCCGTTGGGCGCTTCGGTTGTTGTCGGGCGAGTCGTGGCACCACGTCCGTTACGCGGCTCCGATGGTCTCGATGCTGCTCGCCGCCGGCCTGGTCGGCTACGCCCAGTGGGCGAACTGGCTGTCCCGCCGCTGGGGAGGGATGTTCGTGCTGGGCCTGAGCTGGGTGCTCGCCACGATCCTCCTCACGACCGGATTGAACGAGGTTTTGACCCGGATGGAAGGGATTCCCATCGCCGTCGGCAAAGACGACGTCGAACCTTTCTGGTCGTTCGCCAGCCAGGTCGGCCCCGACGACGGCGTGCTCGCCGCCTACGAGTTCACCGCCCCGCTCTCGTCTCGTAAACTCCTGTGCAGCTACATCATGGACGCCAACAAGCCGCGGGGCTTCCCCCAGCTTGGCCCAGAGTTCCAGTGGATGTTCATTCGGGGCAAGGGACTCGACCCCCAGATCTTCGTCAAGCAGGGATTCACGATCGTTTACAGCGGCGAAACCCTGATCGTCCTCCGTCGCCCCGGCGCCGGTTAGGTCGACGAGCCGCGCGTTCGGGGCGAATCCGTCGCAAGAGTCCGCTGGTTCTGGCCGGACGTCCGGTTACAATGGGCGACATGAACGCCATCGTCGTCGTCTGCAACAGCCTGCACCTGGGATTTCTCGGTGCTTACGGAAACGCCTGGATCGAGACGCCCCACCTCGACCGCCTGGCTTCTCAGGGCGTGGTCTTCGACCACCACTTCCCGGAGAACCTCACCACGCTTCCCACGCGGCGGAGCTGGTGGACCGGGAGGTACGGGTTCCCCAACCCCGAGCTGGGCTGGACCCCGCTGGAGCCGGACGAAACGATCCTGCCCGACCTGCTCTGGAACCAGGGGGTGCGAACGGCCCTGATCTCCGACGTCCCGCTCCTGCGCGAGACCGGTATGGGCTACGGTCGCGGGTTCGACGACGTGATCTGGGTCCGGGGTCAGGGGTACGACCCGTTGATCCCGGCGAACGACTCGAGGGCCCGCGGCGTCAGCCTTGACGACGAGCCGGGCCTGCGGCTGCCGCCCGACGACGAGCCCGAGCAGCAAGAACTCTGGAAAACGCGCTGGGAGCAGCTTCTCCGCAACCGCAAGGTCCTGAAGACCGAAGACGAGGAGAATTCGGGCGTCGCGCGGACCGTCAAGACGGCGATCGACTGGCTCGACCGCCGCAAGGACGACACTCAGCCGTTCCTGCTCTGGCTCGACATGTTCAGCCCCCACGGCCCTTGGGACCCGCCCGCCGAGTATCGCGACCAGTACGCGACGATCGAGCCCGACGAATTCGAGTCCGACGACGAGGGCAACCTCGTGGACGAGATGCTCGAAAACGAGCACCAGATCGACATCGAGGACGTGCCGGTCCTGATGGACGTCCCCGCCGGCGCGGTGGGCGACGTTCTGACCGAAGCCGAGCTGTTCCGGCTGCGACGGACCTACGCCGGAACCGTCACGCTCGTCGACCGCTGGCTGGGCGAGCTGTTCGACGCCCTCGAACGCATGGGACGGATGGAAGACACCCTCATCGTCTTCACGAGCGACCAGGGCGAGCCGCTCGGCGAGCACGGCTACGTCCGGCGGTTCCGCCCCTGGCTGTACGAGGAGTTGGTCCACACCCCGCTCATCGTCCGCATGCCCGGCGGCAAGTTCGGCGGCGGCCGGCATCAGGCGATCGTGCAGACGGTCGACCTTTTGCCCACGCTGCTGGAGTTCTTCGGCCTCCGGCATCCCAAGGACGCGCCGCCGCTTCACGGTCGCGACATCCTCCCGCTGATCCGGGGCGAGCAGACGAAGATTCGCGACTACGCGTGCTTGGGAATGGACGCTGAAGAGTTCGCCATCCGGACCCACATGTGGCACCTGGTCCTGCCGCTGGTCAACGATCCCGAGGAGCCAAGGCTCAGCGAGCTGTACCGCAAGCCCGAGGATCGATGGGACCAGAACAACGTCATCGAGCAGCACACCGAGGTCGCCGAGCACCTTGAACTAACGCTGCGACGCTTCGTCGAGGCCCTGGGCCGCGACGCGCTCGACGACCTGTTCCCGCTCCGCGACGTGGCTCGGTTCAGCCAGTAGCCCAAACCGAAACAGCGACTGCGATTGCGCCTGTGCCTGCGGCGCGGGAAACGCCGGGGCTCCCTGCGGCGTAGGCTTGGCCTGGGCCGAGGGGAGAGGTGCCACTCCGGTCCCGCCGCACGCCTGGCAGCGGTGCTTGCCCGCAAGGCCTTCCTTGAAGCTCTGGATGTGCTTGCATATGTGGTCGTGCTTCCACTGCCGGAGCTGCTCCAACCGATCGTGGAGCCTGGTCAAGACCGCGCACGGCTTCTTGACGTGGCTCGTCGTCGCCGGGCTCTGGGGCGTGGGCATCACGAACGCCTGCTGGGCCGTCGGTGACACGTACGGCTGGGTCGGCGTCGGAGACGACGGTCTGGCCACGGCCGAATAGTAGGACGTCGGAACGAGCACCGGCGGCAGTTGGGCGGGTCCTTGAGCCGAGGCGTAGACGATCGCCTGGTGCTGGTGCTCCGGTTGACGCGGCCGCATCCACTTCGTGAACCACCCGCCGTGGGACGCCGAATCGTCCGGCCGCCGCGCGGCGAAGAGCGTCGGGCTGAGCGCGCCTCCCGTTTGTGACTCGGCGACGATGGGCGAGGGAGCTTGAGCCGAGGGGGGCAGCATCGCAGCCGTCGGCGCCGAGGGCAAGGTCGGCGACGGCGCCTCGGGCGCGTGTTCCGCCGGAGGAGGCGGAGCCGCGTCCTCGGAGGTCTTGGGCTCGGAGTCGGGCTTGGCCGACTCGGTCGCGACGGGAGCTTCGGGCTTGGCCGGTTCGGTCGTCGGCGAAGGACTCGCTGGGGGCGTCGGAGCGGTGGTCGGCGGGACCGCTCGCGGCGACGGTCGCACCGGAGGAGGCGGGGGCAACTGGACCACGGAAGCGAGCGTGGCAGTGGGCGAATCGAGCGCCGGGGCCGAGTCTGGGGCCGCCGCCTGATCGACCAGCGGCGGCGGACCAACGTCCTCGGCGCGGCTCGCGTCGGCCGACGTGCTCCGGGCGGCCTCGTCGGTCTTGGCCGTGGGTTGCGTCGAGAACCGCTCCATGAACGGGCCGGGGAGCGGGATCGGCGAGGCGAGGGCCGACGGCGGCGTCTGGTCGTCGTCGGGCGGTTGTGATCCGAGGGAGGCTCGCAACGTCGGCGTCGGGTCGTCCGGGTCGCCCCAGATCCGCACGGGCAGAACGAAATCGTCGTCCTTCCGCGGGCGGGCGAGACTGGCGATGGCCCGGTTGGCCTCGGCCGCCGTCATGGTCGGCGTCGGGTTGTTGCGACCGAGCGTCGGCCCGCCGTTGTCGCCTCTCGGCTTGAGGCCCGAGGGGAGGAACCGCGACAGGATGCTCCGGTTCCGATCCGGCCAGATCTCGCGTTCCGGCCCGACCCGGCCCGAGGTTTCGATGCGGAGGTCCGTGACAGGCCCGGACGCCGGGGCGGGCGCGGGATTGCGCAATCGCGACCACCAGCCGCGCCACCCGGATTGCTGTACGGAGGGACTGGCCGTCGGCGCCTCCAACGGCGACGACGTCCGGCTGCGTTGCGGTACTCCCGCGCATCCGGAGACTCCGACCAGCACCAAAACCACGATACCCATGCCTCGCGACGGTCTCATGGCGTTTCCTCCCGCCTGGGCGGTTCCGATTCCATCGACCGGAAGCCCTTGTATGCGAATCACTCCGGATTCATCTCAGTGCTTTCCATCGGCATTCGCCGGAAACCCCTAGGGACCAATCTCGGGGTCGTCCGAACGGCCGCCGCACACGATCCGGTTCTTGAGCGCAACCACCACAGCCGCTACAGTCGGCGAAACGCGAACAGTTTGAAGAAGAGGCTCCGAATCGGTAGGCTGGTACGGCATGGAGCGTCGAGGCGGCGGGTGCTCGACGCCCCGCGTCGATCGACTCGCGGAACCTGAAGGATGAGGTTGAACGATGATCAACGCCGATGCCGCTGAGCGGTTCATGTCCGCCCCCTGGCTGGAGTCGACGGACCGGGCGATCAAGCATGAATTGCTTGAGGCGCTGGCGGAGGAGCGGGCGGCTAAGGGGACGATTCTGCTGGCGCAGGGACAGCCCAACGATCATCTCTCGTTCCTGATCGAGGGGACTGCGGAGATCGATCGCCAGGCCGGCGGCGGCCGCCGCGACGTCATCACCACGTTGACCGCGCCCGCCGTCTTCGGGACGACGTCGTTCTTCCAGCCCAAGCCTCCCCGCGTGAGCGTCCACGCCACGTCCGACGTCTGGCTGCTGACGCTCTACCATCCGTCGTATCAGATCCTCCGCCGCGACCATCCCCGCGCGGCCGAAGCCCTGGCTCTGGCGGTGGTTCGAGCGATCTCCGAACGGTTCGACCTGCTCGACAAGCTCTTCTCGGAGCACATCGCCAAGACTCCCGCCACCCCCGCCAGCGCCGCCTCCGAATGGTCGAGCTTTCGATCCCGCCTGTTTGAAGAACACACCATCTGATCAACGGCCGGCGCGGAATCGCAGGTTGACTCCGCCGTTTTCCGGCTGCACAATGAAGTTCCAGAGACCGACTGCCAAGGCCCCGAAACGCATCAGCCCTTGCTCCGGCGAGTTCGATCGTCGTCGGAAGTTCCTGATTCACCTCGTCACCAAGACGGACGCCAGGCCGTCTACAGACGTGACGTCTCCTCGTTTTCCGGCGACCTGCGCGACACCGTCAGGGATCGATCGACGCGGCGTCGCGGGACGCTTTTCACCAAGGTCCGCTAGCCATCATGAGCACCTCATCCTCGTCGACGGGCACGCCGGCGCGGCGGCCGGAATTCGACCAGTTGCTCGATTCGGTCCGCGTGTGCGGAACGCACGGGCATCTCGTGGACGTCCGCGAGTCGCTCCGCTCCGTTCTGGGTCCGAACCGTCCGCTGGTCATGCTCTGCCCCCACGCCGACGACGGCGCGATCACCGCCGCCTGTCTGATCCACGAATACGCCGTCCGCCGCGGCCTTCCGGTCGTCGAAATCCTGGTCTTCGCGGGCGAGCGCAACGTCGCCGCCCCCTGGCTCAACGACCAGAAGAAAGTCACCGTGCGCGAGGCCGAGTTCCGCCTCGAATGCAGCGTGCTCGGCGCCGAGGCGATCTGCTGGGACCTCGAAGGCTACCGGTGCCCCGGCTATCAACCGACCGCGAAGGACGTCGCCGAGGTCGTCGAGTGGTTCACGAAGCGGCGGCCCGGCGCGATCATCGTCCCGCCGGCGAACGACGCCCACGCCGCCCACCGCGTCACTCGGGCGCTCGCGGCGGTCGGCCTCGTCGGCGCCGGGCTCCACGACACCCTGGTCCTGACCGGTTGGACCCCCTGGGGACCGCTTCCCGAGCCCAACGCCTACTTCAGCTACGACGGCGAGGCCGAGCGAACCAAGGAGTGGGCCATCCACTGCCACGCCTCGCAGATCCTCCTGACCGATTACACCCAGTATTGCTCGCACCTGGGCCGCGCCTACGCCGCGCTCACCCGCGAATGGGCCGAGGGCCACAGCCTCTCGGGCCGGGCGGCCCGCACCGACGACCGCTTCGTCGGCGTCGAGCTGTTCCAGATCGAGACGTACGACCCCCTGCGCCGCAACAACTTCCCGCCCGACCCCATCCAGATGGCCCTTGGCATGCTCGGCAACCACGAAGCGACCGGCCCGATCGCCGTCGAAGCCCCGGCGCGACCGGCCGCCTCTGAACCGACGGCCACCAAGCCGAACACCGCGACGGTCCCGGCCTGACCCCCACCATGCGAGAGCCTGACGCGATGTCCTCCGCCGAACGAACCGTCCAGATTTCCGGGTCGACCGTGATCGTCTGCCCCAACGCCGAGGCCGCGAGCCGGGTCGCCGCCGAGTCGATCGCCGCCACCATCGACTCGGCCCTGAAAAGCCGAGGAAAAGCCATCCTCGGGCTGGCGACCGGAGCCACGCCCGAGGTCGTCTACGCCAACCTCGCCGCCCGGCACCGGGCCGGCGGCCTCTCGTTCCAGAAGGTCGTCACCTACAACCTGGACGAGTATTACCCGATCCAGCCGATCGACCCGCTGAGCTACCGGTCGTACATGCACCGGCACCTGTTCAGCCGGGTCGATCTTCCCGCGAACCAGGCGCACGTCCTCGACGGCACGGTCCCAGAGGCGTTCGTCCGCGAGCATACGGCCGAGTTCGACCGCTGGATCGAAGCCGACGGCGGCCTCGACCTCCAGTTGCTGGGGATCGGCCGCAACGGCCACATCGGGTTCAACGAGCCGGCCGAATGGTCCGTCGCCGAGGCCGCCGCAGCGCCGACGCGGCTGGTCGAACTTCACCCGGTCACCCGGGCTGACGCCGTCCGCGAGTTCGGCGACGCCGCGAAGGTGATCCCCCGCGCGCTCACAATGGGCGTGAAGCAGATCCTGTCGGCGCGCGCCATCGTGATGCTGGCCACCGGCCCCCGCAAGGCCTCGATCGTCGCCCAGGCCCTCCGCGGCCCCGTCACCACGGCCGTCCCCGCCTCGCTCCTCCAGACCGTCGCCGACCGGGTCGTCTGGATTCTCGATGAACCCGCCGCCGCGGAACTCGGTTCGTAACGACCGAGGCGCGCCGGATGCGTCGAAACTCCGGATGCGATCGGTGCCTCCGGGCCGAACCTCTCACTCCCTGAATGGCCTGAAATGAATCTCATGTATCAATTTTAATTTCAATAAGGTCTTTCGGTTTCTTGCTTGTCCCCACCGCCCATGATATCGTCCACGAGTCCATTAGATCGACTCGTCGCGCCCTTCCCGCGCTGGCCCTGTCATGGAGCCTCTTTAATGCGACATCCGCAGCTGCTTGTACTCGCCCTGACGCTGGCGACGGCCTCTCTGGCGATCGCCGCGGAGAAGCCGATCCCGCAAGACCCCGCCAAGACGGCGAAGCGGTCGCGGGAGCGGCTGGAATTTCAACGCCGGACGCTCCAGGGAGCGTATGACAAAATCGGCAAGCGAGACCCGCGATGGGACAAGCCGGCCCGCGAGGCGCTGGAATTAGCCGCCCAGATGTTCAGCCTCCAGATCGACCCCGACGTCAATGTCCCCGACGTCAACAAACCGGCCAAGACCGCCGTCAACGCCGGCTGCGATGATCCGATGGTGGTCTATCTGTACCAGCGGACGTTGAGCGGGTCGGACTACCCTGGACTCGAAGAGACGATCCGCCGGGCGAAGAGCTGGTCCCAGGGCCTCGCCGACAGCAAATACCCGGTCTTCCGGCGGGCGATCGCCGTCGAGCTCGCGGCGGAGTACTTGCTCTCGTCCAAGCCGTTGACCGACGAGATCAAGAAGGAAGCCGAGCGCGGCTTCGACGCCACACTCGCGATGCTCCCCAACAGCGTCGCCCAGGACGACCGCAACGAGTTCTGGGAAGACCGCTGGTTCGGATGCTTCATCGATCTGATCCGTGGCTACCGCGGGATCGGCGTCGAGCCCGAGGCAGCCCTCAAGCGGGTCGACGATGCGCTGGCCAACCTCCCCGATCTGAACCCCGTCCGTCTCCAGATCCAGGGAGAGTTCTGGTATAGATACAGTTGGGAAGCCCGGACGACCGCCTTCGCCGCCAACGTGCCCGCAGGTGGATTCGAGAAGTTCGGGGAGCGCATGCTGAAGGGGCGCGAGGCGCTGGAAGAGGCTTGGCGGCTCCGTCCCGAGAACGCCCGAATCGCCGACGCCCTTATCGAAATTGACAAGGGAATCGGCGGCGATCGCGACACGATGGAACTGTGGTTCGAACGGGCCATGAAAGCCGACGGCAACGATCGATCCGCATGCTGGTCCAAGCTCGACTGGCTCGACCCCAAGTGGCACGGCGCGGAGGAGGAGATGCTCGAATTCGGCCGCGCCTGCCGCGACACGAAGAACTGGCACACCGGGATCATCCTGCTCGTCGCCGACGCCCATTATCGCCACTCCGCCCGACTAGGCGATGGCAGGCGGAAATACCTGGGCTCGCCCGAGGTCTGGTCCGACATCGAATCGGTCAACACCGAGTACCTCAAGCATTTCCCCGACGACGACGTCGTGCGGAGCAAGTACGCCGCGCTCTGCTCGATGGCCGGCCGTTTCCCCGAGGCCCACGCCCAGTTCGAGGCCCTCGGCGACCGGCTCGTGCAGTGGACCGAATCCCCGTACATCCCCCTCAACGTGCTGCAGCGGATGCGCGGCGAAGTCGCGAAGGCCGTCGCCGCCAAGCCCAAGCCGAGCGCCGCCGCTTCCCCCGGCCCGAAGCTCGACTGACCTCCCATCGATGGAGCGCCCGAAGAAGCCGCCGGTCGGAATGCACGGACGTCGCGCGACGCCTGCATTCCGAACGAGGGGCGAAAGCGGCTCGGCGGTCAGGCCCCCGCGCCGGGACGGCCGACGACCTCGCGGACCTGGCCACGCTCCTTGCGGGTCGTGATGGCGTTGACGGCGTTGAGGTAGGCGAGCGCCGAGGCTTCGATGATGTCGGTCGATGCAGCCCGACCACGGAAGGTGCTCTCGCCGCTCTCGACTTCGAGTTCGAGCGTGACCTCGCCCTGAGCATCTTTGCCCTGGCTCACGCTCCGGACGACGAACTCGTGGAGGTTGGCGTGGACGCCCGTCACGCGCTCGACGGCCTTGAAGATCGCATCGACCGGACCGTCGCCGATCGCGGCGTCCTGGACGATTTCGCCGTCGGGGCGGCGGATCGAGACGGTCGCCGTCGGCAAGACGCTGGTGCCGGCGGTGGTGTGCAGGCTCAAGAGCTGCCAGTGGGCCGGCACGTCGCCCATGAACTTCTCGACCAGGACGGCCACGTCTTCGTCGTAGACTTCCTTCTTCTTGTCGGCCAGCGCCTTGAAGTCGTGGAAGAGGGTCTCGATCTGCTCCTCGCTCAGCGTGTACCCCATCTCGACGACCCGGTCGCGCAGGGCGTGACGGCCCGAATGCTTGCCCAGAACCAGGTCGGTCCGGGATACGCCGACGTCTTCCGGGCGCATGATCTCGTATGTCGAACGCTCTTTGAGCATACCGTCCTGGTGAATGCCCGCCTCGTGGGCGAAGGCGTTACTGCCGACGATCGCCTTGTTGCGCTGGACCGCCATGCCGGTGATCGACGAGAGCATCCGACTGACCGGGAAGAGCCGCTCGGTCTTGATGTTCGTCTCCAGGCCGTAATAGTCATGGCGGGTCTTCAGGGCCATAACGATCTCTTCAAGGGCGGCGTTGCCCGCGCGTTCGCCGATGCCGTTGATCGTGCATTCGACCTGGCGGGCGCCGGCCTCGACGCCGGCCAGGCTGTTGGCGACGGCCAAGCCGAGGTCGTCGTGGCAGTGCGTGCTGATGACGGCTCGACCGATGTTGGGAACCCCTTCAATCAGCGCGCGGATCACCGCCGCATACTGCGAGGGCATGGCGTAGCCGACCGTGTCGGGGATGTTGACGGTCGTCGCGCCGGCGTCGATGACGGCCTCGATCACCTCGCGGAGGAACTCGATCTCGGTCCGGGCGGCGTCCTCGGGGCTGAACTCGACGTCTTTGCAGACGGCCGCCGCGCGACGCACGCCGGCCACGGCCCGCTCCACGATCTGCGCCCGCGTCATCCTCAGCTTGTGCTCGCGATGGATGGCCGAGGTGGCCAGGAAGACGTGAATCCGCGGCTTCTGGGCGAACTGGACGGCCTCCCAGGCGCGGTCAATGTCGCGGTCGTTGCAGCGGGCGAGACCGCAGACGGTCGCGCCGGTGATCTCGGCCGCGATCGCCCGGACCGAGTCGAAGTCGCCGACCGAGGCGATCGGGAACCCGGCCTCGATGACGTCAACTCCCATGCCGGCGAGCGCCCGGGCGAGTTCGAGCTTCTCGGCCATGTTCATGCTCGCGCCCGGCGATTGCTCGCCGTCGCGCAACGTCGTGTCGAAGATCCGCACGCGGTTGCGGTCGGCCTCGACGTCGGTTGGAGTGGACGACGCGGCGCTGGAGTTGTCGGAAGGGGTCATGGCTGGGCTCATTCCTTTCGGGTTCGCGGCCGTCGCGGCTCGCTCAAAGTTCTAAAAAAGGATTCGACTCATCCAAGCCCGCCCGCAAAGACAGGACGCACCACCGGGGACGCACGGGGCCACAACGAAAGAAGCCCCGAGATCCACCGGCAAGGGTGAGTCTCGGGGCTTCTCTGGCTGACCATGCGGGAACCTGACAAGCCCTAAGACGACGCTCCCTTGCGGCCGGTAAGGCCGAGGATAAGCAGACTAAGGCTTGCAAGCGGAATTCGCATCGCTGGGCTCGTTCCAATCCACGTTCCCCTGAGAGGAACGAATTAGGATCAAACAGTTCGACTACAAGAATGATAGGTTGACGCGCGCTTCGGGTCAATCGGCAAAAATCGCCGCGCCCGGAAATGCGGGCCGGTCGACGTCGAAATCCCAGCAAGACCACGCGATGCCGACCCGGTTCGACCCGCTTTGCGATTTTCCAGGTTGGACGGGTTTCGTACATTGAATCCCAGAGCGGACGCGCGTATCTCTTCTCACTGCGGAATCCGCCGGCGGCGTTCTCGATCCTTCCAGAAGTCGAACCCTGCGAGTCCACGATGCGAATTCTCCATCGATCGGCCGTAACCGCCTTATTCATCATGATTTCGACCGCCGCGGCTCGGGGCGATTCGCTGCTCGTCGGCAACCTCGCGAACGCGCCGTTCGGATCCGACGCGGTCGATGCGGCCGACGCGCGGGCCCAGGGGTTCAAGACCGGCGGCCGGGACTGGAACCTGACCTCGATCGAAGCGGTCCTCGGCGGTTTCAACCCCGGCGGGACGTTCGCCGTCTCGGCGGTGCTCGCGGCTTCCACAACGAACGCCCTAGGCAAGGACGTTCCGGATGTTTCCTCTCCCCTGGCGACCTTCCTCGTTCCGACGATCGACGCAAGTTTCGCGACCTTGAACTTCACGCCGATGACCAACTTCGTGCTGAAGGCGAACACCGAATACTGGTTCGTGCTCACGGTCACGGCGGCCGGCGGCACGCCGTTCGAGTGGCAATACACGTACGACACGGCCATTGACTCGGCCTCGGAAGGCATCCTGACTTCCGCCGCCGCGACCATCCCACCCGGCTCGGGCGTTTGGGTAAGCCAGCCGAACGCCCCGTACTTGATCCAGGTCATGGGCACGCCGGTCGGCGCCGTCCCCGAGCCGTCCTCCTGGATCATCGGCGGCCTCGGCTTTTCGTCCGTTTTCATGCTGGTCCGCCGCCGACGATCCGCACCGGTCGCGGGCTGAAGCAGAAAGTCGAACACCATGAGATCCGCATTCGCACTGATCGTCTTGTGTCTGCTCGGCCACGATCACGTTGCGGCCCAGTCGACCGCGTCGGGCTTGCAGACCGATGAACGCCCCGCCAAACGGCCGGCCCACGAGTCGGCCGACGAATCGGCGATCCGCGCCCTCGTCGTCGAGTTCACCCGCGCGTTCAACGCGGGAGACGCCAAGGCGGTCGCGGCCTTGTTCACCGACCAGGCCCGGATCGCAACCGAGGGGGGTAAGACGGTCGAGGGCCGGTCAGCCGTCGAGAAGCTGTTCGCCGCCTCGTTCGAGGCCACCCCCGGCCAAACCATCGCCGTCAAGACCGAGAGCCTGCGCCTGCTCGGCACGGAAGCGGCTCTCGAAGAAGGGACGGCCACGATCACGGTTCCGACGACCCAGGACGCCAACGCCGACAGCCGCGCGGAAACCTCGCGGTACTCGGCGGCCTACGTCAAGAAGGACGGCAAGTGGCTCCAGGACAGCATCCACGACTATCCGATGATCGATGCGTCCGCCGAGAAAACCGCCCACGATCACCTGAAGGAGCTGGAATGGCTCGTCGGCGAATGGATGGACGAGGACGACAACGCCGAGGTGCATACCTCATGCGATTGGTCTGACGGCCGTTCGTACCTGCTTCGCAATTATAAAGTGAAGGTCCAAGGTCGGGTTGAGTCGTCTGGCGTCCATCGAATCGGCTGGGACCCGCGGTTCAACCAGTTCCGGTCGTGGGCCTTTGATTCCGAAGGCGGGTTCTCCGAGGGGCTCTGGTCGCGCGACGGCGACCGCTGGATCATCAAAACGACCGGCGTCCTGAAGGACGGCCGGGCCGTCTCCGCGACGAACGTGCTCACCCGACTGAATCGCGATGCGCTCCGCTGGGGGTCGATCGACCGGACGCTCGGAAACAACGCCCTGCCCGACGCTGAAGACGCCGTGCTGGTCCGCAGGCCGCCCGCGCCGCACGGCAACGGCCCATCGACCCAACCCGCGAGGAACCCGCAATGAACAAGCTCCTTCATCTCACCCTCGCGGCGCTGATCGCGGCCCCCCCCTGGATCACTCCGGCCTTCGCCCAGCGAGGAGGCGGTCGTGGAGGAGGTGGTGGAGGCGGCGGCGGTCGTGGAGGCGGAAGGTCGGCCGGCGCCTCCGCCGGCAGGCCGTCGTTCAACCGCACCCCGTCGTTCACACCACCGCAAGGCGGTCGACCAGGCGGCGGTGGCGGCGCGGGATGGCAAGGCGGGATGCGTCCCTCCGCCCCTGCCGCCCGGCCCACGCCCGGGCCTGGAGCCGGCCCTGGCCAGGTGAACCGGCCTTCGCTCGGCAATCGCCCTACTCTCGGCGGCGGCGGTCCCGGTTCTCCAGGCGCTGGCGTCAGCCCGGGTCGACCTCCCGTCGCCGGCGGCCCCAACCGGCCGGGCGTGAATCCCGGTCGGCCTCCCATCGCCGGCCCTGGCCCGAACCGACCGGGGGGCGTCAACCCGGGTCGGCCTCCTCTGGCCGGCGGCGGCCCCGGCCCCGGACGTCCGCCCGGCATGAACCCGGCGCGTCCTCCGGCCTGGGGGCCTGGCGGCGGTCCCGGACGGCCTCCCGGCTGGGGAGCCGGACGACCTCCGGCATGGGCGTCGCGGCCCGGCTGGAACAATCACCAAGCCTGGGTCAACGGCTACTGGCACGGACGCAACAACAACTGGTGGAACAACGGCGGCGCGTTCTTCACCGGCATGGCCGTCGGCGGGATCGGCGCCTGGGGACTCAACTCGGCGATTTACAGTTGGGGATACCGGCCTTTCATGAACCCCTACGCCGTCGCCGTGCAGCCGATCATCATCCAGCAGCCGGTCGTGGTTCAGCAACCGATCGTGGTGGGACAGCCCGCTCTGCCCGTCGCCGCCGCGCCGGCCGGAGTTTACGACTACTCCCAGCCCCTGGCCGAGACCGCGCCTCCCGACCCCAGCGTCGCCGACCCGGCGATGCAGACGTTCGACGCGGCGCGTGAGGCGTTCAAGGCGGGCGATTACAACCAGGCCCTCAAGCAGACCGACGAAGCTCTCAAGGCCCTGCCCAACGACGCCGCGATTCACGAATTCCGCGCGCTCTGCTTCTTCGCGATGAAGCAGTACGACCAGGCGGCGGGCGTACTGTACGCAGTGCTTTCGGTCGGTCCCGGGTGGGACTGGACGACCTTGATCGGCCTCTATCCGAGCATCGACGTCTACACGCCGCAGCTCCGCGCGCTCGAAGAGTATGGATCGGCGAATCCCAACTCCGCGGCCGCCCGGTTCGTGCTGGGTTATCACTATCTGACGCAGGGGCACACCGAGGCGGCGATCGGCGAGTTCAAGGACGTGACCCTGCTCCAACCGTCCGACAAGCTGTCCGCCCAGATCGTCGCCCAGCTTTCCGGAAGCCAGGAGCCGGGCGAGCCCTCGGCAACCGCGCCGCAGACCGAAGCCGCGCCGACCGCCGCCGAGCCGCCGGCCGCGACGCCCTCGGTTCCCGAAGGCAACCTCGTCGGCGCGTGGCAAGCCGCGCCGGACGCCGGCGTCTCGATCGCCTTGACGATCGCCGCCGACGGCGGCTTTCAGTGGAACCTGACTCAGCAAGGCCAGACCCAGCCGATCGCGGGCAAGTACACCTACGGGAACGGCATCCTGACTCTGGCTCAGAGCGACGACAACGTGATGGTCGGCAAGGTGACCTGGCAAGACGACAGCCATTTCGTCTTCCAGGCGATGGGAGGAGGCCCGAACGACCCCGGCCTGACCTTCAGTAAGTAAAGAGCGACAGCGAATGGAACGCGGCGCGAGACGACATCCTCGCGTCGCGTTCCCGGCTCAAACCGCGCACGCCTCGCGCCGGGTCGCGCGATCGAAGACGAGCGTCGGAGCCGACGACGCGCGGTTGCGTCCCCGGCTCTGAGCGTCCGACAGCGCCGCGTCGGAGGCGTCGAGCAATTCATACAGACTGGTCGCGCACGAAGGATAAGACGCCACTCCGATCGAGAGCGTCAGCACCGGCGCGTCGGAGAGCAGGCTCGCGTTCTCGGCAACCCCCTGGCAGAGCTTGCGCGCGACGGTCAGGCCGTCGTCGAGTTCGGCCCGCGGCAGCAAGACCATGAGCCGGTCGTCGTCGAGGCGGGCCACGATATCGCTGGCGCGGATCAAGGTCGCGATCTTGCGGCCGGTGTGCTGGACCGTCCGATCGACCTGATCCCCGCCCAGCAGGTCGCGAATTCCGCTCAGACGGTCGATGGCCACGCACAGTACCGCGAGCGACTCGCCGTGCCTCCGCGCCTGGCTGAGAGCGAACGGGAACACGGCGTTCAGAAAGGTTGCGTCGTGGACCGTGGGCGCCGACGGGTAATATCCCAGGTCGGTCTCTTCCGCGGCCTTGTCCAGCGCGCCCTCCCACCGCCCGGAATTCCGGACCTCGACGGGTTTCGGTGCCGTGCGCTCCACCTCGCGCGCCCCGGCGTCGAGCCGGTCGAAGGCGCACGACGCCATTACGCCGAGCGTCTCCAGGCGTCTCCGTACGATCGAGGACCGGGAACTCGTCTCGTTCACCACGAGCCATCCCCAGGTTCCACCACCGCGACGCAACTCGATCGCCATCTCCGAGCAGGAAGCGGGACGCCGACCTGAATCCGGGATCAACTCCACCGCGTTCGACCCGGTCACGCGCCGGGCGGCGGCCGTCAGCGCCTTGCCGACGGTCCGGGTATCAGCCGCCTCGGCGAGGGTCTTGGCCAGATCGTGCAAAACCTCTTCGCCCGAGGGGTCGCCGGGACCTCGAAGCGCCGAGGGGAACCACTTCTCGGCCCACGCGGTCAGCCAACGACTCCATCGATGTTGCGTCCGGGAAACCTCGGCCGACGTCTCCTCGATCGATGAGTCCCTTTCGCCGCGTTCCCGATCCGCTGGGCTTGTGGCGTCACGACGCCAACCACGATCAGCAACCATAGTGATCCTCCTGGGAGTTCCAGCGCCTCGGTCAGGGGCGCCGACGCCGGGCCCGCCGACGGTTGTGGTCTTGAGCCGTCAGAACAACCCTAGGCCACGACCGCGCGACGGGGAAAACGGACTTGCCAGGATTTTCGATATGGCGCACGATGCACCGCCTTCACGACCCCCCGGTCGCGAGGCCGGCGCTTCCTTTCCGCCCGCGCCGGAGCAAGGTCTCGAAACCAAGACCCGGTCGCAAATTCGCGCGGCCCGCCGTCGATCGAACGACGGACCAGATCGACCACGCATCCTCATGTCGCAAATGCGGTTCGGTCTCCTTGAAGTCATGCGGTCGACGGCGAATTCCGACTAATACTCTGGGCCGAGATGCGCGAGCCGGAATGGCGCGGCCGATCGGCCGACATGGTCGAGCGTCGCGACGGATCGTTCCAGATCGGCAGGTCAGGCAGGATGGAACCCTGAATCATGGCAAACACGCGAATCGTCGCGAAAGCAATTGGGGTGATCGGGGTCGCCGTCCTGGGGCTTGCGCTTCCCGGCTGCGCCACGAGTGAGTGGCTGCACACGTCGAGGGTCACCCAGATCTTCTCGCCCCAGCCGGTGGCCGACAACCCGCTCGTGGTGCCGATTAACGACTTCGAGGCGGTCTGGAACAAGACCGTGGCCGAGGTGGGTGCCTACTTCGACATTGCGTCGGAGAACCGGCTGTCGCGGACGATCATCACCGAGCCCAAGATCGGCGCGACGGTGCTCGAACCGTGGCTGGGCGACTCGGTGACGATCGGCGACCGGGTCGAGTCGACTCTCCAGACGATGCGGCGGTTCGCCGTCATCAAGATCGACCCCGCGCCGGCGGGGGGCTTCCTTGTGAAAGTGGAAGTCCATAAAGAGCTTGAGGATATGGTCAAGCCCGACCGGCAAGCCGCCGGCCGGGCCGTCTTCAACAACGACTTCCCCGTCAACCGCGTCCGCGAGGTCGTCGGTCCAGTGCCGGTCGCGGTCGGGTGGATTCCCCGAGGCCGCGACCCCAACCTGGAGCAAGCGATCCTCTCAGGCGTGCGCAACGCGTTCTTTCTCTAAGAACCGACCGCCGACGGGGCGAGTCCGGCGCGCGAGGGCGGCTTTGCCGACGTCGCCGTGAGCAAAGGGGCTCAGTAGGCGTTAAACGTCCACCAGGCGCCGGCACCGGCGATCCCAATGAAGGTGATAGTGGGATCGAGCAGAGCCGCACGGTGGGCCGGAGAGGCCATCCACATCGACTCGATGCCCGGGAAGCCCCCCATGGCCGAGTTCTGACGCCGAGCGGGGCCCATCACGTGGTGACCCAGGCCGCGGGCCGATTGCTGGCTGTTGTTCATCGCGGCCCAACTCTCCAGGTTCCCGTCGTATCCCACGGCGCCCAGGCCGTACGAGGCACGCACGCCGTTGAGCCAAGCGGTGAATCCGTAGGAATCGCCCGAGGACGCCGCCGGCGCGGCGGCCGGAGCCTGCGCCTGAACGGGCTGAGCCTGGACTTCCATCCCAGCGTACGCACTCTGGTAGTACTGCGTCTGATAGGTAGGCTGCGCGTACTGGACCTGGGCGGCAGGCTGATAGTATTGAACCGCGCCGGCCGTTTGAGTCGCCGGGGTGGTGTAGGTGGGAACGGTGTAAGTCGGAGCGGCGACAGTCGCCGTGTTGGCAGTGGGATAGTAAACGTACTGCTGAGCCTCGACCCGCGACGAAGCCGCGAAAACGGCGGTGAATGACAGAAACAGCCGAGTCAGGGTGCGAAGCTCATGAGTGAAATTCAACAATGGACAAACTCCCTTGTACTGCCCGGTCGGTGCCGCTCCACTGCGACACCCGCAATCGCTAGAAGGAATTCCGAATCCGGGAAAGTTCGATCCGGTAATCCCAGCGAGACACGAGCAAGGTGCCAAAATGGGATCTTCCTCCTCAAAATGCAAACCCTTTCTGCTTATGTTGAAAAAAAACACCATGGCGTATTTCCCCTTGCATTTCTGAAATCCGATATGAACGCGTCGACGCGCATCGATTGTGACTGCGTAACCCCCCGTCGCGCCGCCGCCGCAACTCGCTGTCCGGTCAAGAAAAGCGATCTTGTGCAACGTTTTTGATCGCGCGGGGTCTGGACGCCGAGAACGCGAGTCCCCGGACCAGGCATGGACGGCGCGCCGGGGGAAGCGTCTCCGGGCTTGAAACGCGCGACGTCGGGCTCTCCCGGAAGCTCGTGAAGCGACGGCGTCCACCGCGTCGCAAGAGGAAGAGCGCAGGCCCCCGACCGAATGGGCGCGACGTTGAAGGTCCGACGGAGGCGGTCGTTCCAGGAGCGGCCGCCGCTCAGTCGGAACGGAGGTGTCGGAGCGAAAGGACGTCGGCGTCCACACCGGCCGCGAAGTGGGCCAAGGGGGCCGTCGAGGGACGCGACACGCCCGCCGCGGCTACGAGGTTCTCGTCGATCGCGTGGACGAGAGCTGATTGCAAGGGATAGGGCTGATGCCGCACCTGCCCTTGAAAGAGCCGGCCGCCGTGCTCTGCATAGAGGACGTAGCGCTCGACCAGAAAGTGCTCGAGCGTCCCCGCGCGGGCCGGTTCGACCGGGCCGACCGCCTGGGCCCGAACGAGATACGAGGCCCTGTCGAAGCCCGGCCAACGCCGGACGCCGCCATAGAGAATCGCTGACGACGCTACGGATGAGGGAAAATTTTCCCGCTCCAGAAACAATCGGGCGTCGTAATAGGGAAGATGAAAAAGCCTTCTCGCAACACGGACCGCGATGCGGTTGGCTGCGTCGAGGCTGAAGAACCAGACGCCCGGATCACGACCGTCCAGGTGAACATAAGTCCGGACATTCGTTTCATGAAACGCCGACAGGCCCCTCACCGGCGGCAGTCCGATCGGCCGCACCCCCCGCATGGTGAACGGAACGAGGCCGACGTAGGCCGCGCCTTCGAAAAGGTCGAGGTCGAGCCCTGGGGGCAGCAGCCGGCGCAACGAGTCGGGATCGACGGTCCAGTGCAGGAACAGCAAGTCGCGCCACTTCTGCCGCATGACGACTCTGCCGGACGTGTGCATGGCGATGTTCTCGATCGTCAGGTTGGGACCTGCCCCCCTCTCCATTCTAGGGGGAAAGCCGCCCAGCCTGTCTGGGAGGCGTCACGGCGACCGCCTCGCACGTCCGGGCCAGGCTGCGAATCCGCGTGTCATTCGGGGAGAAAGCAACCACTTTTCCCGATCCGCGGCGCGTCGGTTGCAGCAGCCATTTATTGCAAGTCCGTCTCGGAACCTACCTCCAAACTGACTTCCTTACGATAGGAGTCGTCGCCATGCCAAACCGCAATTGGGGACTTTGCAAGGATTGTAAGTGGTGGCAGCTCGAGCCCGAAGCCTCCGTCGAGAGCCTGACTCTGGGCCTATGCATTGAGGAAGGCCTCCAGGAATTCCGGCTTCGCGTATCCGGCAACAGCGGCTGCAACCGGTTCATGTCGGGGAAGCCGGCCAGGGCCAAGGGGTCGGGCGAGGCGCCTCCCACGGCCAAGGCCGTGCGCTGAGGCCGATCGGGGCGTCCTCAATAGTCGTCGAACGAGATCGCTTCGCCGCCGCGCGACGTGCTGAGCGCCCGCCAGGTCTGGATGTGAACGGAGTTTTTGAAGAAGTGGACGCTCGTGTCGGCCATGGCGGCGTTCACTCCGCCAGGATGGCGGCTGCGGGCCGCGTAGTTGTCCGGCAACGCGGTCGTCGTCCCGACACACGGGGGATTGGGCGACCTATTGAGGCAGTAGTAGGGACTGAACAAAACGTCGGGGAACGAGCTGTTCGGCGTGAGATAGCCCTCAAAGCCGGCGGCGTCGCCCCACCACGAGAAGCCGCGGAGGTCGCGCCCCTGGCCGACGACGACTTCCGAGGCCATCAGCGTCGTGCTCAGCCCGTCGGTCAAGGCCGCAAAGCCGACGGTCCGCTTGCCGGGCAGTTGAGAGTCCGTGAGTGGGGAACCGACGTCCACGAACGGCGCGCCACCGAACCGGACGTCCTGAAAATCAGTCTGGATCTGGATCGAGTTGCCGAAGTTCACGGCGTAATTTTGCGAGGTGCAAGCCAGGGTCGCTCCGTTCGCCTCCACGGATATCGGGGCGTTCTTCTGATCGCTGGGACAGAGGTAGACGCCGACCCACTGGGAGGTCACGGTTCGGTTGGCGACGCCGAAATACCGCAGGTCCTCGTCGAAGCTCGCCGGCAGCCCGGGCGCGTTGGTTCCATTGGAATTCCAGGCGTTGTAGAGCGACTGCTGTTCTATGTAAGGGAGGACGAAGATCAGCCACGTCCCCCAGCAGCACCCTTTCTTGCCCGGCGGCAGGACGTTCTCCACGTCATGGTATCCGTGCATCGCCAGGCCGATCTGCTTGAGGTTGTTGATGCATTGGGTGCGGCGGGCCGCCTCGCGGGCCGACTGCACCGCCGGCAGCAAAAGTGCGATCAGCACGGAGATGATCGCGACGACGACGAGAAGCTCGATCAGCGTGAACCCACGTTTCCCTGGCTGCATTTTCGAGGCTCCTTGGCGACGGCCCGAGAACGGACGTCGATCACGGGGGCGAATCCGAAGAGGGCGAGGGGCGATCCGGCTGGACGTCGATGTCGATTCGGTTGCCGCCCTTGGCCCGGATCTCGACGACTTCCTCGGTTCGTGCGTTGTAGCGGGCGGGGATGCGTTCGACCATAGGCCGGGGTTTTCGGTTCGACGAGCCCGCCGGCGCGGGCGCTTGCACGTTGGAACTCGCATAGATGCGAACCTTATAGGTTCCGGGCGTCGGCCCTTGATCGCGTTCGATCGTGAACGCTCCGTCCCGGATCGTGGCGCCCACGGCCGTCCCCTCGCGTTCCGACGCGGGGTCCAGCATGATCGCTCCGGCGGCGAGTGGCGAGCCCTCGACCGTGATTCGACCGGAGACCGGCTGTCTCCCCAGAGGATTCGCTTCGGCGCATCCCGCCACGAACGCCGAAACGCAAAGCGCCGTCGTCCCGAGGAGTCGCCGAGTGCTGGATCGCGGGGTAAACAAGCTCAGATCAGCAGACCCCATGCTCGAAGGACTGGTCCCGAACACGCGAAACCAGAGACGCTCGCCAAGAGATCTTATAGAGGATCAGCAAATCGAGAACCGAAAAACTTGAACCCGCCCCGATTGGAAGATGCAGTATAAGTGTAGGAACTATCGTCAAGGATCGGCGACGGACGGAATGAGAGCTACAAATGCAACTCAGGACGAATAACGACGCGCGATTGCTGGACGCCTTCGTCGACCGATCCGACCCCGAGGCGTTCGCCGCTCTGGTGGCGCGACATGGTCCAGTCGTGCTCCGCGTGTGCCGCACCGTGCTCCGCGACGATCACCTGGCGGAAGACGCTTTCCAGGCGACCTTTTTGACGCTGTTCAAGAAGGCCGGCGCGATCCAGGACCCCGAGAGCCTGAAGGGATGGCTCTGCGGAGTGGCCTACAAGACGGCCGCGCGCATCCGTCGACGGTCGATTCGTCTGTCCGAGCGTGAGCAAGCGTGGGACGAGAACGCGTCCGGTTGCGAGGTCGTCGCGGAATCGGATCACGATCTGTTTCTGATCGTCCGCGAGGAACTGGAACGGCTTCCAGATCGATACCGGGCGCCGTTGGTCCTCTGTTATCTCGAAGGGTTGACGCACGAGCAAGCGGCTTCTCATCTCGGTTGGGCGTCGGGAACGGTCAAGGTCCGGCTCGTGCGGGGCCGCAAGCTGCTCCGCGAGCGGCTCGACCGCCGCAAGATCACTCTCGCAGCCGGCCTGCTGCTGCTCTGGAGGTGTGAGGCCGGCGCCGCTCCCCCCGACGGCCTGGTTGAGTCGACGCTCGGGGCGGTGATCGAGGACGCGCCGCTCGGACTTTCGCATGCTGAAGCCGCGGCCCTCTCGAAGCCCGCGCTCTTTTCGATTCGCTTTTCGATAGGCGACTGGGCGGTCATCTGCGGGGCGGTCGTGTTGGCTCTCTTTCTGGGATCCACGGCCGCGACCAGCGCCGCCGCGATGATTCCGTGGGGACCTGCCGCCGCGACCGACGGAGCCGATCTTCCCTCGAACCTGACCGACGTGCTGGCGATCGACTGTAGCTAGATCGCCGGCGTCCGCTCGAAATGTGCGGCGTTTTCTCCTGACTCGCCGCATTCGTTCCGTCTGTGAGACGGTGTTCTCCATCGGCCGCGGTCTATCCGTCGGTTCGCAGGGAGACTCTGCGCGCTGTTCAACGTCCGGGCCTGGAGGGATCAAGCGGGGTTCGCTCGCCTATTTCATTCCATCATTCGTCCCTTCGTTCCTCCAGGCTCTTTTCCCCCTTCCTCGACATCAGGGAGCATCAGAAATGGATTCTTGCCCGAGAACCGAGTCCGCCCCGCGAAACGACGCACGGCGATCATTCCTGAAGACCGTCCTCACGACCGCCGCCGCCGCGCCGGTCGTCTTGGGGGCGACGTCAACCAGCCTGTTCGCCCAAAGCCCGGATTACCTGCCGACGCTCTACCGTGGATGGAACGTGAGGAATTTCCAGGACATCCTCAGCGACGAGAACGCCCACGTCGAGTACTTGCTTAACGGGCTGGGCACGGCGGCTCGCCCCAAGCCGACGTTCAAGAACCTGCTCCAGAGCCACGTCTTGGATTTCGCCATGGTTTCCCGGGCCCTGGAGAACACGGGAGTCGGCGCGTATCTCGGCGCCCTGCCGCTGCTCGCCGGAACTCCTTACCTCTCACCGGCCGGTTCGATCGCGCTCATCGAGGCCAGGCACGCCGGATACCTGAACACATTGTTGAATCTGCCGATCACCCAGAACGTCAAGAACCAGAAGGAAGCCTTCGATCTGGCGTTGACGCCCGAGGAAGTGGTCGCGCTGGCCGGACCGTTCGTCGTCGACTTGAACGGCGGCCCGCCGTTGATCCCCGCCGGTGGGTTGCAGAGCCCCATCGACGTGCTCAACTTCGCCCTGGCCCTCGAATTCCTTGAAGCTGAATTTTACAACCTCAACGTGCCCAAGTTCACCTGAACGGCGGAAGACGGAGCGTTCCCGTTCCCGGCGATCGGAAAAGCGTTGCGCCCCGCCGCCTCGACATCCGCTCGGCGGGTGCGAAGCGGGGGGATCGCTCTCCGATCGGCCTGTTCCTTCATCGATCGAATCCTCATCCGGAGAACTCCCTGATGCGTCCCTGGTGTATCGTATGCGGTCGCTCCCTGCTGTTCGCCGCGGCCGTTTGCTTGACCGGAAGCGCGGCGCAGGCGGGCGGAGCCGTTTCCGCCGGTCAGATCGAATCGTTTCTCGGGCTCTCCAGCGGAGCCCTCGACGGCGTCGGCGACGGCCCCGCAATCAACGGCTCGGCGATCCAGACCACTTTTTCGGCGATCGCCGGGCAGGTGCTCTCGTTCCAGTATCAATTCTTGACCAATGAAGACCCGACGGCCGGCCTCAACCTCGTCAACGACTTCGCGTTCGTGACGTTGAACTCGCAGGACCCGACCTCGCTGGCCGACGTGGCGAGCACCACGTTCTCATCGTCGTCGACGCCGTTCTCCCTTGGCTCGTCGATCCTCAGCTTCACGATGACGCTCGCCGACGCGGGGTTGTACACTCTGGGAATCGGCGTCGTGAACGTCACGGACGATACCTACCCCTCGGGACTTCTGGTCGACAACTTGAAGCTCGATTCGACGTTGCTCCCCAACGGCGGCTTCGACGGGCCCTGGACCGGCTTCAGCTTCATGGCGATCGGCAACACCTCGATCGTCGGCGCCGATTACGGCGCGCCCGTGCCCCAGGGAACCCAACAGGCGCTTCTGTCGGCGGCTGCGGTTCCCGAACCGACAAGCATGGTGTCTCTGGGCTTCGGCGCCCTCTTGATCCTTTTCAAGGCCCGGCGGCGGTCAAACGCCTAGTTGATCCACTTCGGCGAGCGGGACGAGTCTTCTGGTTTCATCCTCAATGGCAATAAGGGTTCCCGCGGAAGTCCCGCACCCGCTCGCCGGGTGTCCAAATCATACGATCATACGCAGGTCGCCACTCACGCTTCCGTCGGCCGGGGCTGACGATCCCCGGCGGCGAACCAGGGGTAGATGGACGGCAGGACGAGCGATGTGAGCATCGTCGATGTGAACAGACCGCCGATGACCACCGTGGCCAGCGGGCGCTGGATCTCGGCGCCCGGAGTGGTGGCCAACGCCATGGGAATGAAGCCCATGCCGGCCACGAGCGCGGTCATCAGGATCGGCCGCAGCCGCATGATCGACGCTTCACGCGCGGCGGCGTGCGGATCGAGGCCGTCCTGCCTGAGATGTTCGACGGCGCTCACCCAGACGAGCCCGTTCAGAACGGCGACGCCGAACAGCGCGATGAATCCGACCGCCGCCGAGATCGAGAACGGCAGCCCGCGCAAGACCAGCGCGAAGACGCCTCCGGTCGCCGCCATCGGCACGGCGGTGAAGATCAGGCAGGCCAGACGGGCCGAGTGGAATGAACCGTAAAGCAGCAGAAAGAGCATGACGAGGGCGACCGACGCGACGATCGCCAAGCGGCGGGTCGCCGATTCGAGATGCTCGAACTGGCCTCCCCACCGGACGAGGTAGCCGGGAGGGAATTCCACCTCGGCCTCGATCGCGGCGCGTGCGTCGGCGACGAAACCGGCCAGGTCGCGGCCCCGCACGTTGGCCCCGACGTATACCCGCCGCTGGATATTCTCGCGCTCGACCTCGCTCGGCCCTTCCTCGTTGGAGATGTCGGCTAGGTCCTTGAGGGGGATCGGGCGGCCCAGTTTGTCGACGATCCGGATCGAGCCGATCTGCTTGGGATCGTTGCGCCAAGACGCCGGCAGGCGGATCTGGAGCGGTCGGCGAATGTGGCCTTCGAAGACGGAGCCGACCGTCGTGCCTCCGAGGGCCGCTACGACGTCGAGCACGTCAGACGCCTTGATGCCGTAGCGCGCGAGCTGGTCGCGGCGGACGTTGATGCTCAGCAGCGGCAACCTCCCGGCCGAGGGCGCCTTGACGTCGTGCGCCCCGGGGATGCGCGCCAGCACCCGCTCGACCTCCGAAGCCTTCTGGCGCAGGACGTCGAGGTCCGTGCCGTAGATCAAGACGGCCACATCGCTCTTCACCCCCGCGACCAGCTCGTTGACGCGCATCTCGATCGGCTGGCTGAAGCCGAACTTGACGCCGGGGACGTTGTCGGTGAGCAGCTTGTCCATCTCATCGATCAAGCCGTCGCGCGTCAGCCCCGGGCGCCACTCTTCCTTGGGCTTGAGCATCGTCCAGACGTCGGTCTGGTGGACCCCCATGACGTCGTTGGCGATCTCGGGTCGACCAGTCTTGCAGTAAACCAGGCGGACTTCCGGGAACGTTCGCAGCAGCGTCTCGATATGGGTTGAGACCGGCACCGCCCGCTCGAGCGCCGCGGAGGGGATCTGCACGGCCTCGATGAGCAAGTCGCCCTCGTTGAGCCGGGGCATGAACTCGGCTCCGATGTTCCATGCGATCGGAAGACTCACGAGCACCAGAGCGAGCGCCGTGCCGAACGCCAGGAACGGACGACGGAGGAACGCGTCGAGGATCGGCACGTACCACCGTTTGAGAATGCGAATCAGCCAGATCTCTTTTTCCTGCGGCCGCGCGCTCAAACCCAGCGACGCCATGACCGGCATGAACGTGAGCGAGAGGACCAGCGAACCCGCGAGCGCGAAAATGACCGTCAGGGCCATCGGCCGGAACAACTTCCCTTCCGAGCCTTGCAGAGCCAGGATCGGCAGGTAGACGATCGTGATGATCAACTCGCCGAACATGGTCGGCTTGCGGACTTCGACGGCGGCGTCGAGGACGATGTCCTCCTTGAGCCGCGTGCCCCCCTCATGGGCCAACCGGCGGACGCAGTTCTCAATCATGATCACGCTCGAATCGACGATCAAGCCGAAGTCGATCGCGCCCAGGCTCATGAGGCTCGCCGAAACGCCCGTGGCGAGCATCACGTTGGCGGCGAACAGCATAGAGAGCGGGATGGCCAGTGCCACGATCAGGCCGCCTCGCACATCGCCGAGCATCAGCAGCAAGACGAGGATCACGAGCGCCCCGCCTTCAAGCAGGTTGTGCAAGACCGTGTCAAGCGTGCTGGCGATCAAATGCGTGCGGTCGTAGAGGGGCTCGATCGTCACGCCCTTCGGCAGCGCTTTCTGGATCTCGGCGATCTCGGCCTTCACATCCTCGACGACCCGGCGGCTGTTCTCGCCGATCAGCATCATCACGAGCCCGACGACGATCTCGCCCTGGCCGTCGCGGGTGGCCAGGCCCGATCGGATCATCGGCGCGGGGTGGACCGTCGCCACGTTGCCGATGGTGACCGGCACACCGTCGCGCTCGTCGACGACGATCGCCGCGACGTCGTCGACCGACCGCGCTTGGCTCACGCCGCGGATGTAACGGGCCTCGCCTTCGTGGACGAGATAGCCGCCCCCCACGTTGGCGTTGTTGTTCCGCAGCGCCAGGAACAGGTCGGTCATCGACAGCTTGTAATTGCCGAGCTTGTCGGGGTCGACTTCGACCTGATACGTCTTCACCTCGCCGCCGTGGCCGTTGATCTCGGTGACGCCGGGCACCTTGCGAAGCTGGAACGAGATGAACCAGTCGAGCAGGCTGCGAAGCTCCATCGGCGTGATCGACGAGCCGGCCTCGGCCTTGACCTGGAACTGGTACACCTCGCCAAGCGCCGTGGCGATCGGCCCCAGCGTGGGCGTGCCGTAGTTCGGCGGGATCGCCTCGGCCGCGCGCTGGAGGCGTTCGCCGACGAGCTGCCGCGCGCGGTAAAGGTCGGTCCCTTCGTGAAAGACGACCGTCACGACCGAGACCCCGAACTTGGACACCGAGCGAATCTGCTCGACGTTCGGCAGGCCGCTCATGGCGCCCTCGACCGGGAACGAGAGCAACGATTCGACTTCCATCGGCGACAGCGCCGGGGCTTCGGTGATGACTTGCACTTGGACGTTCGTCAGATCGGGCACGGCGTCGATCGGCAGATGCAGCGCCGAGTACACGCCCATTCCCGCGATGAGTGCGGTCGCGGCGAGGACGAAGAACCGATTCTTGAGCGACCCTTCGATGATGGCGTTGAGCATGGAGATTCCATCGTCTCGGAACGAGAAGTGAGGCGAGTGAGATCCTACGACGTCGGGTCGACGGTCAGTCTTCGTCGTTCGTGTTCTGGAGGATCAGCTCGCTCTTGAGGACGAAGGCGCCCGCGGCGACGACGACGTCCCCTTCCTTCAGCCCGGACTTGACGACGATCCGATCGCCGGTCTCGCGACCGGCCACGATCGGCCGAAGCGTGTAAGTCGTGCGTTCGCCGTCCGCGGCCCCCGGCAGGAACACGCCGCGACGGCCCTCGATCTCGACGACGGCGGCGGCCGGGACGGTGAGCGCCTCCTCACTGGCCGGGGCGTCGAGCAAGATCCGCGTGAACATACCCGGCCGCAGCAGACGTTCCGAGTTGTCGATCAAGGCCAGCAGCGACGTGGTCCGGGTCAAGGGGTCGACCAGGGAGCCGACCGAGAGGAGCTTCGCCTCGAAGATCCGTGTCGGAAAGGCCGACGCCGACAACCGGATGGGGCCTCCCTTGACGCTGGGGACCTTGGCGATGTCGGATTCGGCGATGCTGGCCGAGACCCATACGGTGCTCAGGTCGGCGAGGGTGAACAGCAGGTCGATGGGATCAGCCCGCTGGCTGAGCACCGCCGATTTATTGATGATCGACCCGTAGAACGGCGCCACGATCCGGTAAAGCGTGACGTCGTCGACGACCGCCGCCTTGTCGGCCTCGTCGGCGTGGTCGATCAGGTCTTGAATGTTCTCGTCGACCCCCAAGATTCGCAGCCGCTGACCGGCGTCGACGACCGCCGATTCGGCCAGCTTCATGGCCTGGTTGGCCAGTCGCGTCTGCTGCGCCGCGTCGAACCTGGCTTGCTCGATCGCGGAGAAGAGCCCGGCCTGAAGCCCCTGCCGCGTGTGTTTGGCGAGAATCGCGGGATGTTCGCCGATGATCTGCTGGCTGCGCAACTTGGTCGTCTTCTCTTCCTCGTGGGCGGCGATGTCGTACTGGGAGTAGGGCTGGAGAAGAATCCCTCGAAACGCGCCCAGCGGCTTGTCCGCGAATTCCTTCTCAAGGATCTCGGGATCGACTCCCTTGACGATCTCGGGGATCAGCAAGGCGACCGTCTCGGCGATCTTGTTCTTCCACTCGGCCTCGATCCGCGCCGTGAGCAGCTCGCGCTGCCTAGCCCGGAGGTTGAGCCGGGCGGTGCCGACGTCGGGGCTGTCGAGCGTCACCAACGGCTCGCCGCGCTTCACTTGCTGACCGAGCACGACGTGAACTTCACGCACAACGCCCGCGGCGCGCGACCGGATGTCGACTCGCCGGTCCGAGTTCAGCTCGATCCGGCCGGGTACTCCCAGTTCGGCCGCCAGGCGATCAATGCGGACCTTCTCCGTCGTGACGCCCGCCGCCCTGGACTTGATCTCCGACAGGCTGACGGTCGTCGCCGAACCGACCGCCGCCGCGATCGGCTCGAGCTTCGCGTTGACGGCCGACTCCGCCGTAAAATCGGCCTCCGACGAGCCCGTCAACCATTGATGGCGGGGAGGATCAGTCGCCAGATGAAAGATCAGGACGCCGATCGAAACCGCCGCGGCGAGCCACGGCAAGGTTCGCGTCAGCGCATGCCGGGTCGGAAACGTTCGAGCAATCGCAAAGGACATGGATGAAGACTCCGCACGAGTCGCCGAAGGAAGGAACTTCGAACCGCGGGTTGGCCGTGGACGCCCGCCCCGAAAGGCCGGAGTCGAACGTCATGAGACGGGCGGTGAGGGCTCTAGGCGAAGGCGCGGATGCGCTTCACCAAAGGGCGTCGGAGAGTCCACGCCAAGCCGCCGTCGTGATCGTCTTTTTCAGGGACGGCGATCACGAGCGAAGACGAGAAGGCGCAGAGGTTCGCCGCGTCTGGAGCCCTCGCGTACTCAGCAGTTCCAGCGGACGAGTCGCGAGCGGGCCGTTTCGCCAGACGTGTCGTCATCCGCGCCGCGCGCGCCGGCCCAAGCGTTCGGCGGCTCCAGCCGGGGCGAGTCGATCCCCTCGGCCCCGATCAGGGCGAGATCCAGCCACGACGCCAGGTCGGACGGCACCGAAACGCGGGCGCGTTCCTCCGAGAGGACCACCTGGTCGCTGTTCCACTCGGGCTGAAGCGAATCAACCACGTGCGCATGCAAGGCGGGAGTAGAACCGCCCGGCGTGATGTCGAGGGCCTGGGGAAGCAGCCAGTGCCAGTGCAGGACCGCGACGTCCTCGGTCTCGCCAGCCTGGGGATGCCAGCGGAGGAGATGATCGTGCTGAGGGCAGACTTCGCCGAACCCATGATGGTGGCGAATAATATGAAAGTCGGCCTGCGGCAGAGGGACGCGGAGCAAGCCGGGGATCAGCATGACGATCCCGACAACCTGCCACGCTACGGTTTTAGGCCGATGAAACATGGCCACGCCCGCCCTCGATCCGTAACAAACGACCTCCCGTACTCACACGAGTCTACGATATTATGAACCCTGGAAGGATACTGGTCAAGCCGGCGAGCCGCGCCGAGGCGCGGCGCTCCGCAACGGATCGCGCGACGGCGGTTCGATGACGATCGTCGGCCCGTCGTTCAGGTGCAGAATTCCGCTCATGCGACATACCCAAAACTCCGCCCCCCCCGCCCGCTCGCTCCTGGTCAGCGACTTCGACGGCACGATGACCCGCGAAGATTTCTACCAGCTCACCATCAAGAACCTCTTGCCGGCCGACGTCCCCGACTACTGGGTCGACTACCGCGCTGGCCGAATCACGCACTTTCAGGCGCTCCAGGCGTATTTCGCCGCGATTCGGGCCGACGAATCTACCGTCCGCGCGATCGTCGAGCGGATGCAACTCGATCCCAAGATCGCCACGGGCGTACGCAACCTCGACCGGGCCGGTTGGGACGTCATGATCACCTCGGCCGGCTGCGCCTGGTACATCCGGATCTTGCTCGCCGAGGCGGGGGTCGACGTCCCGGTCTTCGCGAATCCCGGACGATTCGAGGAAGGCCGGGGGCTGCTGATGGAACCGCCCGCTCCCGGGCCGTTTTTTTCCCCCACCCTGGGCGTGGACAAGGCCGCCGTGGTCCGCCAGGGGTTGCTCGACCACCGCCTGGTCGCGTTCGCCGGCGACGGATTCCCCGACCTCGACGCCGCCCGCCTGGTTCCCGAATCCCTCCGATTCGCCCGCGCCGACCTGGCCCAGGCGTTGACAGGCGAAGGTCTCCGCTTTCAGCCGTTCAACTGCTGGTCGGAGATCGCCCGCGCGCTCTGCGACCTGGATCGAACGGAATCGGCGCGAGCCGGCGCTACGGAGTCGTCGTCATGATCATCAAAACGCAGGTGGTGATCCCGTCGCTGGTGCGGGTCAAGCCGGGAGCGATCGATCGGCTGGGGCTTTATCTCAAGCGAGAAGGGCACACGAAGGCGATGGTCGTCGTGAGCCAGGGGATGATCCCCGAATATCTCGACCGCGTGCGCCGGGGCATGGGCGAACAGGGCGTGTCGTGCATCGACTGGATCGAAATCGGCGAGGCGTCGTTCGAGACCGCCACAAAGCTGTTCACCAACGTCCGCAAGGAAACCTCGGCCATGATCGGCCTGGGGGGCGGCAAGGCGCTCGACGTGGCCAAGTACGTCGCGTTCCTGGGCCGACTGCCGTATTACGCCGTGCCGACGTCGCTGTCGAACGACGGATTTTCGAGCCCGCAGTCGAGCCTGACCGTCGCCGGCCGCCGCAAATCGCTGGCCGCCGCCCTGCCCTCCGCCGTCGTCGTTGATCTCGACGTCTGCAAGGACGCTCCCCGGCCGCTCTGGCTGTCGGGAATCGGCGACCTCGCCTCGAAGCTGACGGCGATCTTCGACTGGAAGCTGGCCTTCCATCAGGTCGGCGAGCCGGTCGACGACTTCGCGGCGCTCCTGTCCGACGCCACCGTCCATCAGTTCCTCGCCCGCCCGTCGTTCGACCTCGAAGGGGCCCAGTTGCTAGCCTCGTCGCTGATGTTCAACGGCATCGCCATGGAAATCTGCGGCTCGTCGCGACCGGCCAGCGGCAGCGAGCACCTGATATCCCACGCCCTCGACGCAACCTCCGCGCGACCTCGACTCCACGGCCTCCAGGTGGGCGTCGCCACCTACCTGATGAGCCTCGTCCAGGAGAACCAGTCCGAGCGGATCGACGGCTTGTTCAACGAAACCGGATTCTGGCGGCAGATCGAATCCGACCCGTTCTCCCGCGCCGAGTGGCGAAGCGCCATTGAGATCGCCCCGACCATCAAGGACGATTTCTACACGATTTTGTCTCAAGACGGGGCTCAAGCCGAAGCGATATCCTTATTAGATCGAGATGAGCGGTTGAAAGCCTGTTTCGGCCCCTGATTCGATCCAACCAAGTCCCACTCCGTCTGCGATTGACACTTCGAGCAGGATAGGCAGACTATGCCGACCTTTCCGCGCAATCGCGGCTTGGCACGCGCGACATGACGTTGCGCACATAACGCCAGGGATGGCCATGAAAACGAGCTTCGTCCCCAGAGTCGTTTGCGGGATTTTCGTCCTCCTCATGTCGGCGGGCGCGAGCCTCCGCGCCGAGGACGGTCCGTCGCGTCCCTCGCGGACGGCGCCGGTCGAGCATCCCGGGCAGTCGAAGCACCAGCACAAGCGCGTCCTGCGGTACGAGTTCGGCCAGGGACCGCGATCGTACTGGATCTTCGAGCCGGCCGATCCGAAGCCGAAGCGAGCGCCGGTGGTGGTGTTCCTCCACGGCTGGTTCTCGGTCAACCCGGCGATCTACGGTGCCTGGATCGACCACCTGGTGCGATCCGGCAACGTCGTCGTCTTCCCGCGTTACCAGAACGACGTGGGTACGTTGCCGCGCGACTTCCTGCCCAACGCCCTGTTCGCGATCCGCGACGCGCTGACGGTCCTCGAAACGAGCGACAAGCACGTCCGGCCCAACCTCAAACACTTCGCTCTGATCGGCCATTCGGCGGGTGGGAACCTGGCCGCGCAGATCACTGCGGTCTCGGCCGATCCGCACGCCGGCCTGCCCCAGATTCGCGCGGCGATGCTGTTCATGCCGGGCGAAGTGCTCCCGCTGCGCGAGCCGAAGCTGAGCCTGATCCCCGCGTCGACCTTGATGATCGTCGCCGTCGGCGAGGACGACCTGTTGGTCGGCGACCTTCGCGGCCGACAGATCTTCGCGCAGGCCACCGCGGTTCCTCGATCTCACAAGCGGTACGTGGTGTTCCGGTCAGATCGTCACGGCTTCCCCCCCTTGATCGCCGAGCACACGGCTCCGACCAGCGCCAACCACCGGCTCGACACCGGCGAGGGGATCTTGCGGTCGTTCCAGCTCAGCCTCGGCGACGTCAACGCGCTCGACTGGGCCGGTTTCTGGCGGATCGCCGACGCCACTCTCGACGCCGCGTTCGCCGGCCGGAACCTGGACGAGGCCATCACCGACGAGGAGCAATTCACCCACCTGGGCTACTGGAGCGACGGCCGCAAGGTCACCCCTCCCTTAATGAGCGACAATCTCGACTCAATTCCCCGGGTCGTCCTCTCCAACGGCATCCGGATCATTCCCTGGGAATGGCCGATCAAGATCACCGAATCGTCCGCGCCGGCCGCCGCCGAGGCCGACCCCGTCAAGTAGCTTTCGCGCGCCGGTCGCCTCCATCCGCGCCCACGTCTCTTGCCCGTCCCGCCCGCGCGACCTCCGCCGACAAGGCTCGCCCGAACCCCTAAAACGGTGCGATGCACACAGTTTCTCCGGCTGAACGCCGGTGTTTCGGCTCGTCGCCTGATGGCCCTCGACAAACTGATTCCCGCGTGGAAACGAGCCGATACGAAAGTACGGGCGTCACCCCATGGGCAGGAGGTCAACGCGGCCATGTCGCGCAAGAGCCAAGACGATGCGATGAAGTCACTCTCCCCGCTTTCCGAGGCCGCATGTTCTCGTCCGGCGCTCCACGCCATGCAAGACGCGCAGACGGATCGCGAGATCGACGCGGCGTCGTCGCAAGAGCACATCGAGGCGTTGCGCCGGCAGATCGTGGCCCTTCAGCGGATCAGCAGTCTGGGAATCCTCGCAAGCGGGGTCTTCCACGAGCTGAACAACGCGCTGACGCCGGTCCTCAACTACGCGAAGCTCGGGCTCCGCAATCCCGACCCGGCTTACCGCGAGCGGGCCTTCAACCGCATCCTCGAAGCGGCCCAGCGGGCGACGACGATCACCGGGGGGATGCTCGGCCTGTCGCGCCCCGGCCGCGACCCGAACCACCGCGAGCCGATCGACCTGAACCGTTTGGTCGAGGAAGTGGTGATGCTGATCGGCAAGGACCTGAACCGGCACAAGGTCCGGCTCGAAGTCCAGTTGATGAGCCGGCCGTTCGCGAAGGTCAATCCGGCGCAGATCCAGCAGGTCTTGATCAACCTCTTGATCAACGCCCGCCAGGCGATGCCCGACGGCGGCGTCGTCCGGTTGAAGCTGGCGCTTGACCCGTCCGGCCGGATGGTCGAGCTGAGCGTGCTGGACCACGGCGAGGGGATCGCGCCCGAGAACCTCAGGCGGATCTTCGAGCCGTTCTTCTCCACCAAAACCGGCCCCGATTCGAGCGGAGTGGGGGGCACGGGACTGGGCCTGGCCGTCTGCCGCGATATCATCGAGGCCCACCACGGCCGACTCCGGGCCGAGAGCCGCCAGGGCCGAGGCTCGACCTTCACCCTGCTCCTGCCTTCCTGCCCGCCCCCCGAATCGTCGACCCGCGTCGGCGCGGCGTGAGCCGGGAGGCTGGGGCCGGAGGCCTTCCTCCAGCCCCACGCCGGGATGTGTTCACACGAAGAGACCGGCAGGCCCCTGAATCCTGACGCGGGGACGCTCCGCCCCGTTCAACGGGCCGGGCCGGATTCCGCCTCTTCGGCGCGGAAGGGCTCGCCGATCATCGCCTTCCATTGCGTGGACTGCTCCTTGGTGAGCAGGGCGAGAATCTGCTCAAAAGCCCCCTTCCGCAACGGCTCGGCCTTTGCTTCCAGGGCCATGGCACCCTCGTAATTCTTCGGCTGACCGCCCGGCTTTCGCCCCAGGTCTCGTAACGCTGCGACGAGCCCCTCGAGAATCGCGTTGATCTTCCCCTCCTGCTCGGCGGTCAAGTGCAGGTCCTTCTGTACGTCGAGATAGCGAAACGCCATCACGCCGCGCGACGTCAAAACGATCTGATCCAATCGCTTGATCTGGGGGGGCGTGAGGGTCTCGATCAGGGCTTTCCCAGCCTCTCGGTCGAGAAACGCGGCGATCTGCTCGGGGTACGTATCCGGGCTGCCCGTCAACCTGATCTCCCCTTTCCCTTTGACGAGGGCGGGCCGTTCGTTCCTCACTTTCTCGATCTCCGTGATCTTCGCCATCTGATCATCGGTGATCCTCAGCGCTTTCCGGATCACCTGCGTTGCGGGATGGGTGAGCATTAGCATCACCTGCGGGTTCCCCAGTCGTTCAAAAGCCGAATCCGGCCGGACGACGCTGGGCGAACCCGCCGGCTGGGCCCCGTCGTCGACCGCCGCTCGAGCGTTCGGAGCTTCCTCGACCGCCGCGAACTGGCCTGAGATCGCGGCCGACGGGCGGGCGGCGCGGAGGGTCAAGCCCATCCCGGGGACGAGGACGACCGCCCCAGCCACGAAGGCGAGCCGAGAGACCAAGGACGCCCGCCGATGATCAACTTTCCCAGATTTCATGATCGACTCCAATCGCAGTGACGTGACTTCCAACGCCCGCACGCCCGGAAGGGCGACGAGCGACCGCAATAGCGCCTTCTGTTCGAGGACGCTCAAAAGGGTCCGCGCATAGAGCGCCGGCTTGCAGCCGACGCCCGAGAGGACTTCCTCGTCGCAGCAACGTTCCCGCACGCGAGACGCCTGGGCGTTCGCCCACCAGATCAAGGGATGGAACCACCAGACGAGCTGCGCGACGAGTTGCAACGCGCCTGCGACGAGGTCGCCCCTTCGGACGTGGATCAGTTCATGAGCCAGGATGAGTTCGACCCGCTCCAACGGCTGGTGAGCCGCCAGCGCCTCCGGCAGCAGGATCGTGGGCCGAAAGAGGCCGAAGACGGCCGGTCCGATCGGCCTGGACGTCATGAGAAGTCGGACAGTCCCCCGCATGCCGAGCCGCCGTGACAGTTCCGTCAGCGTCGCGAGAAATCGGTCGTCCACGGGAAGCCTGGATCGTCGGATCACGACCGAGCAGGCGAGCCGCCTGCCGATCACGAAAGCGACGCTAACCACCGCGCCGGCGGCCCAGATCGAGAACGCCGCGACCGCCAGGCGATGATCTACAGCCGCCTCGACACGTCGAGAGGGCTCGCGCGTCGCGGCTTCGATCGCGATCGGCGACGCGACCAAGCCCCCGCGATTGGAGGCGACCACCGGGCTCGGGACGGCCATCTCGGCGACGGCGGCCGTCGGCGCCGCGACGTCGACCATGGCCCAACTGAAGAGACCCGTCGGGCTGCTCCACACCGGCGGCGCCATGGACTTGACGACGACCAGCATCCAGAGCGCATAAGCCAAACGAGGCCGGTCGCGGCACCAAAGCTTCGTCGCGATCCCAACGACGAGAGCCACGACCGTGACCTGCCAGATCTGAGCCCACGCCAGTCGCGCGAGCGCATCGAAATCGAAAGGCGTCACGACTCGTCCTCCAAACGGTCCAACAGTTCTCGTAGCTGGCGGATCTCGACGTCCGACAATCCGCGGTCATTGACTAGATGTTGAAACAGCGGGAGCACCTGGCCATCGAACAACCGATTCAAAAAGTCGTCCGTCACCTCGCCGACGACTTGATCCGGACGGATGATCGGCCGGTAGACGTTGCTCCGCCCCTCGCGCCGGGTTTCCAGATAGCCCTTGGCTTCGAGCCGTCGCAGGTAGGTCTGCACGGTCTTGAAGTCGAGACCACGCTCCACCGGCAGAGCGTCGAGAACCTGGCGCACCGTCGCGACCCCCAAATCCCATACGATCCGCGCCACCTCAAGTTCCGACTTCGCCGGAATGGGACGTTTGGACATCTTCGGCCTCCTTACGGCGTTCCAATGAAAGCCATTATGGCGTACACTTGAACGCCGTCAAGTTCCGACTGCAGGTCGGCTCGATTCGAGAACTACGAATCGCCATGTGACGACGGACTTACAGGCACCCCACGCGGCGATTTCCGTGCTGAACCGACGGGGCCGACCACGTTCACACGGCGGGAATCGCGAGGTTTCGCGCCGGCCGGCAAGGGACGTCCCACCCGGTGAACACCGGATGAGTCGCTTGTTTCAAGGAGTGATGAACGGGCTCGGGATTGAGCCTTTGGAGGGGGTTGTGAAAAGTGTGCCCGGCGGGATTTGAACCTGCAACCTTCGGCTTCGGAGGCCGACGCTCTATCCAGTTGAGCTACGAGCACATTACCCACTCATTTCAGCGTCGCCGGGGCTCCTTGTCAAGGCCGGCGTCGGGATGAATGGGCTCTACGGGCGAAACCGCGTCGTCAAAGTCAGTGAAATCCCTTCAGGGCCGCCGCCTCGTCATCGTAGATCGCGAAGAGGGACTCGAAGTGGCTGATGCGGAAGGTGTCTCTCAGGACGGGCCCGAGGCCGCAGATTCTAAGCTGGCCTTTCGCTTTCTTGACCTCGCGGTCAAGGTGCGCAAGCTGTGCGAGCATCATGCTGGAAAGGTACTGGACATTGCGGAAATTGAGCAGAAGCTTCGTGTGGTTCTGATCCTTGACCAGCGACGTCAACTCCGCTCCGACGTCCTGCACCAGGTCACTCGCGTACATCAACTCGGAACCGACGAAGTCGACCATCGCAACGCCGTCGATGTTCGTCACGCGGAGATGCTTGACTTCTGGAACGCTCATGGAAGTTTCCCCCGACACTGGCTCGGTCCTTGAGCTTTTCCAATCCGCGATCGAATCCCCCATCGGACTTTGACTCATCGGAGGGGGGCTCGTCAATCCCGACGATCGTTTCCGAGTGCGGCCCGCGTCGACGGGTCAGGGTTTGACGGTCTTCGGGCCGTTCTCGATCCAATCTTCATCGAAGATCGCCTGGTTGACGACGGACCGCCGTTCGGACGTGTAGACGACGTGGATCAGGCCGTCGCTCGCCTGGAAGGCGAACGGGTAGCCGAAATCGCCCTCGCCCTCGACGATGTTCCGACGGATCGGCCAGGTACGGTCGAGGTCGGGCGAGAGGGCCACGGTCAAGGGGGTCCGGCTGTTCATGCTGTCGTTGAAGAACAAGAGCAGCTTGCCGCTCCGCGTCTTCAACAGATCGACGGCCGCGTTGGGGTTCGGGAACGATGAGTTCGCTCCCTCCGCCCAGGTCAAGCCGCCGTCGTGCGACTCGGAACGGACGATATAGCCGATGGTCTCCGGCTTGTAGTCGCCGCTGCGACGGCAGTAGGACACCAGGTTCCCGGGCGACAGCTCGGCCGGCGCCGGCTGCTCGTTGCCTTTCGGCGAGTGGAGCGGGCCCGACCGGGTCCATTTCTTGGTCTTCGGGTCGTACCGCAGGAAGAACGAGTACGTGTCCGGGCCGGTGAATTCCTGGTCGCCGCCGGTTTCGTGGTAAAGCGGCAGCAGGTATTCGCCGGTGCTGAGTACGAGCGGCCGGTTGCGGACCAGCGTCCCTTCCTCCATCACCAGGAGCGAGGCGTCCGACCAGGTCTCGGCCTGATCGTTCGAGATCTTGGCCGCCACCCGGGAGTTCGACCACGTGTCGCCGTAGCGGACGACGTAGAACAGCCAGACCACGCCGTCGGGCGCTTCCCAGACGACCCCGTTGCCCAGCGAGTTGAACGGGTCGTGGGCGATCCGCTTCGGCGGAGTCCACGTCTTCGTCCCCTTCTTGAGCCGCGAGCCGAACACGCCGGTGTCGAGCGCGTATTCGCCCTCGCCGCCGTAATAGACCAGGTAGAAATCGCCGTTGCTCAGCTCGGTCATGCTGGCCGGATGCTTATAGCGACCGGTCGGGACTTCCGGCCCGAAAATCCGCTCGATGCGAAAGTCGCCCGCCTCGGCGTGAGGAGCGAAGCCGACGAGAACAGCCAGCGCGAACAGGACGGCGAGGTTTCTCGCGACGTTGCGATCCATGGGCGATTGATCCTGTTTCCGTGGTTTTCGGTCCGGTCGATTGCGAGAGGACGCCCAATCGTGGCATCCCCCTGCGCGCGAAGCAAGATCGCAGCGGCCCGGCGGGCCTGTCGTAGCGTCGCGACTGGCGTCGGTCTTCGATCTCGTGCCATACTCGTCTTGAGCGATCCGCCTACGATCACGCCTGAACGCGCCGATTCGCAATCATGCCGACCAACCGCCGGAAGCCCCAATGAAATTCCCGAGCCGCATCGTTGCTTTGAGCCTCTTCGCCCTCGCGGCCTCGGCGACGGCCGGTGAGCCGCCGCAGCCGCGCGACGACTTCCCACAGTTCATCGTGCCGGGTCAGGAAGCCCCGATGGCGCGACTCCAGGAGCTGTTCCGGCTCCACCACGACGGCGCCTTCACGGGCACCACGCTCTGGGACGCCTGGCTGCCGCACGCGACCCTCTGGGCGGCGACCGGGGAGAAGCCCGCGGCCGAGCCGGCGCGCTCGAAGTACCGCGGCGTCTTCCTGGCTCGGCCGATCGACGCCGAAGGCTACATCTCGATGCAGCAGCACCGCGGCCTGGCCCACAGCGAAGGCTGGCCGTTCCCGACGTTCCAGCAGGCCGGCGGCGTCGGCTGGTATTTCTCGACGGCCGACGAGGCTTACGGAGTCGGCCTCTACCAGTTGAAGCCGCTGACCAACACCGACGGCTGGGAGATCGAAGGGGCCGAGGTCGCGGGCTTCTCGCCCGATCGAGGCCTCGACCTGCGGGTCAACGCCGACGTCGTGACCGTGACCACCCCGCCGTTCACGTGCGCCACGCTCTCCGCCCCGTTCATCCGCCTGGAATGGGCCGCGCGCGGGCTGGGCGAGGACGCGAAGCCCTCAGTTTCGTGGCTTTTGAATGGAGAGAAGGAATGGCGGACGGAGCGTCATGCGGCGTTCGACCGGCTCTCGGATTCGGCCGGGCTGCGGTTCGCTAACATCCCGCTTTACAAGCAGGCCGGATACGACGGGACGCTGACCCGGCTCAAGTTCAGGTTCGACCAGGCCAAGGGGGCGACGTTGACCCTCAAGTCGCTGATCTCGGCGATCGACTCCCGGCATCCGATCACGAACGTCAACTTCATCCGGGGCGCGGCCGAGTATTTCTCGTGGACGACCGACCTGCCGTTCCTGAGATCGAACATCGGCAAGTTGCGCGAAGCGCTTCGGTTCGCGCTCCGCGAGTTCGGCGTCGAGAAGCACCACCTGGTCCGCGTCCCGTGGGTCGGGCACGAAGGGACGAGCGGCCTGGCGTTCGGGACCGACGGCAAGAAAACGCTGCGGGTGGGCCGGGGCGTGGGAAACAATTACTGGGACCTCCTCCCCTTCGGCGGCGACGACGCGCTGGCGACCATCTACCTGTACGACGCCCTTCGCGCGTTCGCGGCGATCGAGCGCGAGGCCGCCGCGCATCCCGAATGGACGATCCCAGCCGACGACCGGCCGTTCGAGGCCGACGCGCTCGTGAAGCTCGCCGAGCAGGTCCGCGCCCGCGCCTGCGAGACGTTCTGGAACGACGAGACGGGCCGGTTCGTCGGCTGGCGCGATCGCGACGGCCGCGCTTACGACTACGGGTTCGTGTTCGTCAACACCGAGGCCGTCGCTTACGGCCTGGCCACCGACGCCCAGGCGAAACGGATCTACGACTGGCTCGACGGCCGCCGCGTCGTGGCCGGCGACACCTCGCAAGGCGCGGACATCTACCACTGGCGGTTCGGCCCGCGATCGACCACCCGGCGCAACGTCGAGACCTACGTCTGGGCCTGGTCCGCCCCCGAGTCGATCCCCTGGGGGAGCCAGGTTCAGGACGGCGGCGGCGTGCTTGGCTTCACCTACTTCGACCTTATGGCCCGGCTCCGCACCCTCGGCCCCGACGACGCCTGGCGGCGGCTTCGCGAGGTGATCGCCTGGTTCGGCGAGGTCCAGGCCGAAGGGGGCTATCGCGCCTACTACGCCAAGCCCGGCCGTGGCACGCTGCAAGGCGGCGGCCCTCCCGGCGGCCTCGGCTTCGACAACGAATTCATGGAGAGCGTGCTCGTCCCGCAGGTCATGCTCTACGGATTCCTCGGGGTCGAGCCCCGCCCCGGCGGCCTCCGGCTCAACCCCCGCCTGCCGTCCGACTGGCCGTCGCTGACCGTCACCCGCATTCACGCCCAGGGCCACGTTCTCGACGTCGCCGCGTTCCCTGATGAAGTCAGACTGACCGCCCGGGTCGCCGACGGGTCCGAGTTCCTGCTCTGGCCTCCTGACGGTCGCTGGCGCATCGCCGACGCCGCATCAGCCGAGACCGGCCCGTTGAAGTTGCGATTCAGGCCGGGACGAACCATCATCTGTCGCCGCGTCAAGGATTGACGCCCCGCGCCGTCGGCGCGTGCGGCGGCGGAATCTTGGCGCGAACGCTGGCGGTCCGCCGCACCTCGACGTCTCGCGGAGGCGACGGCTGCGGCGACCCCAACTCCGACAGCGACGGCGGGGGGAACTCCGAGAGATCGATCGTCGGCAGCGGGGGAGCGGCGGCGAGCATACGGTCGGTCTGAGACGACCGCGCGAGCTGGTCGAGCGCCCGCCTCGCCTGGTCGAGATTCGGGCGCATCGACAGGGCTTGTTCGTACTCGCGGCGGGCGAGGTCCGTCTGGCCCGTCGCCGCCAGCAGGTAGCCGAGGTTGGCGTGGCCGATCGCGTCGCCGCTGTACTGGCTGAGCAGCGCGAGGGCCTCTTCGGAACGTCCGACCGCCGCCAGCGTGAGGCCGAGATTCGTCTTGATCCGCATGTCGCCGGGCGCCAGCCGAGCCGCCGATTGGAGCGTTCCCTCGGCGTCGGCCCAGCGCCCCTGGAGATAGTAGCTGTAGCCGGCGTCGTTCCAGATCTTGGCGTTGTGCGGGTCGAGTTTCAGGGCCTTCTTGTAATGGACCTCGGCCTGGGAGAATCGGCCGAGGCCGTCGAGGGCGTTGCCCAACCGGCGGTGGGCCAACGCTTCATCGCGCGACCGCGCCTTACCGATTCCGCTCCGCTCGCCGACCGCCAGGGCTTCCTGGTATTCAAGCAGCGCCGCCTCGTAATTCCCCTGGTTCTCGAAGACCTTGCCGAGATCGAGGTGGACGTTGAACCGCTGCGACGCGGTCGCCTCGGGCTTAAACGTTTGCTCGGCTCCCGCGGGCCGACTCAGGTCGACCGAGACGGTTCCCGGCCCCGACTCGATCGGCGCCTGCGGCGGCGGTTGCTGGGGCTGTGGGGTTCGCACCAGCTCGCGCGATCGGCAGCCGCCGAACAGCGTCAACGAGCCCAGCACGCAGCAGAGAAATTGCAACCGACGTTGGCCTCGCGCGGTCATCACTGGCTTCCTCCGCCGAACGCCGAGAGGCCGAGTTGGGGTGTGACCGAATACGTCGTGGCGGCCCCTTGGCTTCGGGAGATGATGTTGCCCTGATTGTTGACCGCCTCGGTCCCCATCTGGCCGGGGTAGAACGACGGGCCGACGACCACGCGCTCGGCCGGCAGCGGCCGACCGGCTCGCGCCATGGTTTCGAGGACCGCCTGGCGACGCGATTCCGCCAACTCCGGCTCGTCGGGCGTCCATTCGACGGTGATCGGCCCGATCCAGCCCGGCATACGGCCGTACATCAGGTTGAACCGCGAGGCCCCCGTGGGCGAGAACCGGTTTTCGCCGGGCAGGAAGTCGGTCTTGTAGAGCATGAAACGATGCTGGTCGGCCTTGGCCGTCTGCACGGCGAACTGCTCGCGAACGTACATGCCGAGGGGAGGCTCGCGGAACGTGTCGGGGTCGCCGATGAACCGGTCGTGGACCGCGTGCGACGCATGGTGCCACATCCGATGCAACGCCCCCTGGCGACGGCAGACCGGCTCCGTGGGCTGGGGCTGCGAG